>NZ_JBEXPG010000057.1:0-55190 GCF_040611935.1 Streptomyces sp. NPDC006512
CGCCGAAGGGGCGGAGCAGCTGCGAAGCCGCTCCGCCCCTTCGGCGTGCGTGACGGCGTACGGGCAGGCCCGTACCGCTAGCGCACGCGGGCCTGCTTCCGGGCCTACTTCCGGGCCTGGAGGAGGTCCTCCAGCTGCTCCTCGCGGGCCTGGGCGGCCACGAACAGCAGCTCGTCGCCGGGCTCCAGGGTCTCCTCGCCGTGCGGGGTGAGCACCCGGTTGCCGCGGATGATCGTGACCAGCGAGGTGTCCTCGGGCCAGGCGATCTCGCTGATCTGGGTGCCCGCGACCGAGGAGTCGGGCGGAAGGGTCAGCTCGACCAGGTTGGCGTCGCCGTGGCTGAAGCGCAGCAGCCGCACCAGGTCGCCGACGCTGACGGCCTCCTCGACCAGGGCGGACATCAGGCGGGGGGTGGAGACGGCGACGTCGACGCCCCAGGACTCGTTGAAGAGCCACTCGTTCTTCGGGTTGTTCACGCGCGCCACGACCCGGGGGACCCCGTACTCGGTCTTGGCGAGCAGGGAGACGACCAGGTTGACCTTGTCGTCCCCGGTGGCGGCGATGACCACGTTGCAGCGCTGGAGGGCCGCCTCGTCGAGCGAGGTGATCTCGCAGGCGTCGGCCAGCAGCCACTCCGCCTGCGGCACCCGCTCCACCGAGATGGCGGTCGGCGCCTTGTCCACGAGGAGGACCTCGTGGCCGTTCTCCAGCAGCTCGCCCGCGATGGAGCGGCCCACGGCGCCGGCTCCGGCGATCGCGACCCTCATGCGTGTGCCTCCTCAGGCCCCTCGGCGAAGGCCGCCTCTACCTTGTCGATCTCGTCCGTGCGCATCATCACGTGGACGAGGTCGCCCTCCTGGAGGACGGTCTGCGAAGTCGGCAGCATCGCCTCGCCCAGGCGGGTGAGGAACGCGACACGGACCCCGGTCTCCTCCTGGAGCCGGCTGACCTTGTGACCGATCCACGCCTCGGAGGCGTGCACCTCCGCGAGCTGCACACCGCCGCTCGGGTCGCGCCACAGGGGCTCGGCGCCCGACGGCAGCAGCCGGCGGAGCATCTGGTCGGCGGTCCACCGTACGGTCGCCACGGTGGGGATGCCGAGCCGCTGGTACACCTCGGCGCGCTTGGGGTCGTAGATGCGGGCGGCGACGTTCTCGACGCCGAACATCTCCCGTGCCACGCGCGCTGCGATGATGTTGGAATTGTCACCGCTGCTGACCGCCGCGAAGGCCCCCGCGTCCTCGATCCCGGCCTCTCGCAGCGTGTCCTGGTCGAAGCCCACCCCGGTGACGCGGCGGCCGCCGAACGATGCTCCGAGCCGGCGGAATGCGGTGGGGTCCTGGTCGACGACGGCGACCGTATGCCCCTGCTGTTCCAAGGTCTGCGCGAGGGCAGAGCCCACTCTTCCGCAGCCCATAATGACGATGTGCACGGCCGTCCTTCCGGCTGACAGCGGCTCGCTGGTTTCCAGCCTCATTGCATGCTCTGGCTAAACAGGGTCTCAGACCATGGCCCAAGCTACACACGGGCGGTCACCAGTGTGACCATTTGGGGTCCAGGCGGCACTTCATTGCCCCGAGAAGGGGCGGGGGGTTCGTCAGCCCGATTTCGAACGCTTACGATCCTCTGCGTGTCCAAACTGACCGACGTGCCCAAACGGATCCTGATCGGCCGGGCGCTGCGCAGCGACCGCCTCGGGGAAACGCTCCTCCCCAAGCGGATCGCCCTGCCCGTGTTCGCATCCGACCCGCTCTCCTCCGTGGCATATGCCCCGGGCGAGGTGCTGCTGGTCCTGTCGATCGCGGGCGTGTCGGCGTACCACTTCAGCCCCTGGATCGCGGTCGCGGTCGTCGTGCTGATGTTCACCGTGGTCGCCTCCTACCGGCAGAACGTCCACGCGTATCCCAGCGGCGGCGGCGACTACGAGGTTGCCAACACCAACCTCGGCCCCAAGGCCGGCCTCACGGTGGCGAGCGCCCTGCTCGTCGACTACGTCCTCACCGTGGCCGTGTCGATCTCCTCCGGAGTCGAGAACCTCGGCTCGGCCGTCGATTTCGTCATCGAGCACAAGGTGCTCTCGGCGATGGTCATGATTCTGCTGCTCACGCTGATGAATCTGCGCGGAGTGAAGGAATCCGGGAACCTCTTCGCGATTCCCACCTACATCTTCGTCGGCGCCGTCTTCGTCATGATCGCCTACGGCGCCTTCCGGGGCATCGTCCTCGACGACACGATGAAGGCTCCCACCGCCGACCTGGAGATCAAACCCGAGCACCAGGGACTGGCCGGATTCGCCCTCGTCTTCCTGCTGCTGCGCGCCTTCTCCTCCGGCTGCGCCGCCCTCACCGGCGTCGAGGCCATCAGCAACGGCGTCCCCGCCTTCCGCAAGCCCAAGAGCAAGAACGCGGCCACCACCCTCGCCCTCATGGGCGCGCTGGCCGTCACCATGTTCTGCGGCATCATCGGCCTGGCCATGGCCACCAACGTGCGGATGGCGGAGAACCCGGCCGCCGACCTCCTCCAGGACGGCGTCCCGGTCGGCTCCGAGTACGTCCAGCACCCGGTGATCTCCCAGGTCGGAGAGGCGGTCTTCGGCGAAGGCAGCTTCCTGTTCATCGTGCTCGCGGCGGCCACCGCGCTCGTCCTCTTCCTGGCCGCCAACACCGCCTACAACGGCTTCCCGCTGCTCGGCTCGATCCTCGCCCAGGACCGCTACCTGCCGCGCCAGCTCCACACGCGCGGCGACCGGCTCGCCTTCTCCAACGGCATCGTGCTCCTCGCCGGCGCCGCCATGCTGCTGGTGTGGCTCTACGACGCCGACTCCACCAAGCTGATCCAGCTCTACATCGTCGGCGTGTTCGTCTCCTTCACGCTGAGCCAGATCGGCATGGTCCGGCACTGGAACCGCCACCTGCGCACCGAGCGCGACCCCGCCGCCCGCCGGCGGATGCACCGCTCCCGGGCCATCAACACCTTCGGCGCCTTCTTCACCGGCATGGTGCTGGTCGTCGTCCTCGCCACGAAGTTCACCCACGGCGCCTGGGTCGCCCTGCTGGGCATGGTGATCTTCTACGGAACGATGACCGCGATCCGCAAGCACTACGACCGGGTGTCCGCCGAGATCGCCGCCGCCGAAGGCCCCAGCGACGACAGCGTGCGCCCCTCGCGGGTCCACTCGATCGTCCTGGTCTCCAAGGTCCACAAGCCCACGCTGCGCGCCCTCGCCTTCGCCAAGCTGACCCGCTCGGACACCCTGGAAGCGCTCAGCATCAGCGTCGACCCGGCCGAGACCAAGGCCCTGAAGGCCGAGTGGGAGCGGCGCGGCATCAACGTCCCGCTCAAGATCCTCGACTCGCCCTACCGCGAGATCACCCGGCCGGTCGTCGAGTACGTGAAGGGCCTGCGCAGCGAGAACCCGCGCGACGCCGTCAGCGTCTACATCCCCGAGTACGTCGTCGGCCGCTGGTACGAGCACCTCCTCCACAACCAGAGCGCGCTGCGGCTCAAGGGCCGGCTGCTCTTCACGCCCGGCGTGATGGTCACCTCCGTGCCCTACCAGCTGGAGTCCTCGGAGCTCGCGAAGCGGCGGGCCAAGAAGCGACAGGACTGGAACGCCCCGGGCGCCGTGCGCCGCGGACCGGTCGACACCCCGCGCCCGCCCCGGAAGGACCCGGCGGGCAAGTAGCGGCGGGGGCCCGCCGCGGGTGGTGAACGGCCGGACGAGATCCACGTAAACTGGTGGGTCGGTCGTCCGGCCGTTTTCCTTTGATCTCCTGGAGCCTCCCCACCATGACCGAGCAGAACGAGAAGCAGTCACTGGTCGGGGAGGAGTACGAGGTCGAGGTCGGTCCCGTCGCGCACGGAGGCCACTGCATCGCCCGTACCGAAGGGGGCCGGGTCCTGTTCGTCCGTCACACCCTGCCCGGCGAGAAGGTCGTCGCGCGCGTGACGGAGGGCGACGAGGACTCCCGCTTCCTGCGCGCCGACGCCGTCACCGTCCTGGACGCCTCCAAGGACCGGGTTCCGGCGCCCTGCCCCTACGCCGGCCCCGGCAAGTGCGGCGGCTGCGACTGGCAGCACGCCAAGCCGGGCGCCCAGCGCCGGCTCAAGGGCGAGGTCGTCGCCGAGCAGCTGCTGCGGCTCGCCGGCCTCACCCCGGAGGAAGCCGGCTGGGACGGCACCGTCATGCCGGCCGAGGGCGACAAGCTGCCCGCCGGACAGGTGCCGCAGTGGCGCACCCGGGTGCAGTTCGCCATCGACGAGGACGGCAACGCCGGCCTGCGCAAGCACCGCTCGCACGACATCGAGCTGATCGACCACTGCATGATCGCGGCGCCGGGCGTCTCGGAACTCGGCATCGAGAAGCAGGACTGGCCCCAGATGGCGTCGGTGGAGGCCATCGCCGCCTCCGGCTCCTCCGACCGCCAGGTCGTCCTCACCCCGCGCCCGGGCGGCCGGCTCCCGCTCGTCGAACTGGACCAGCCCGTCTCGGTCCTGCGCGTCGAGGAGAAGGACGGCGGCGTCCACCGCGTCCACGGCCGCCCCTTCGTGCGCGAGCGCGCGGACGGCCGTACCTACCGCGTCGGCATGGGCGGCTTCTGGCAGGTCCACCCCCAGGCCGCCGACACCCTGATCAAGGCCGTCATGCAGGGCCTGATGCCGCGCAAGGGCGAGATGGCCCTCGACCTCTACTGCGGCGTCGGCATCTTCGCGGGCGCCCTCGCGGAGCGCCTCGGCGAGACCGGCGCCGTACTCGGCATCGAGTCGACGAAGCGCGCCGTCGAGGACGCCCGGCACAACCTGGCCGACTTCCCCCGGGTCCGGATCGAACAGGGCAAGGTCGAGCAGATCCTCCCGAAGACCGGCATCACCGAGTGCGACCTGGTCGTCCTCGACCCCCCGCGCGCCGGCGCCGGCAAGCAGACCGTCCGCCACATCGCGGGCCTCTCCGCCCGCCGCATCGCCTACGTGGCCTGCGACCCGGCCGCCCTGGCCCGCGACCTCGGCTACTTCAAGGACCACGGCTACAAGGTCCGCACCCTCCGCGTCTTCGACCTCTTCCCGATGACGCACCACGTGGAGTGCGTGGCGATCCTGGAGCGGGTGGCGAAGGACGCCTGATCTGGGGTCTCTTCACTCGCTTGAACTGTCCCCCCAGCGCAACAGGTGAAGCGCGGGGCTAGTTTGCGATGCCGTATGCCGAGGGCGTTCCCAGAAGCCTGGGCCTGGGCCTGGGAAGCCTCCCTGGAGGTCCGGCAGCTCGGCGAGTTGCCGGGCTGCCGCCCGGTTGGCTCCCGTTTTCGTTGCTGGCGGCTGGATGGCCACGGAGCCGTGCGGCGCCGGCCGGGGTCAGTGGTCTACCGGGAGGCCCGTGGGTTCCTTGATGCGCTTCATGATGATCTGGGAGTTGACCTCCGTCACGCCCGAGAGGGCCGTGAGCTGTTCGATCCACAGGCGTTCGTACGCGCGCAGGTCCGCGACCGCGATGCGCAGGAGGCAGCCGGGGCTGCCGAAGAGGCGGTAGGCCTCGATGACGTCCGGGATGTCGTGGAGCGCGGCCTCGAAGGCCTCGACGGCCGCCCGGTCGCGGCGGACCTCGACGGACACCAGGACCTCGAAGCTGCGGCCCACCGCCTCGGGGTCGATCACGGCCCGGTAGCCCTGGATCACCCCGTCCTCCTCCAGCTGGCGGACCCGGCGCATGCAGGGGGAGGGGGTCAGTCCCACCCGCTGGGCGAGTTCCTGGTTGCTGAGCCGGCCGTCCTTCTGTAGCTCGCGCAAGATTTCTCGGTCGATGGCGTCCATGGCGCAATTATCACCCACCCAATGTTGCGGGCGCGGGTGAAGAGGCAATCTCATTGCGCGTAGATCTCACTATCATTGCCATGAATGGAATGTCTGTACGAGACCTCGTGAGGGAAGGGTGGCCATGGGACGCATCGTCGTCATCAGCACCGGCGGAACGATCGCCAGCCGGTGGATGGGTTCCGGTTTCGCCGCGGAGGCCGACGGCCGCGAGGTGATGGCCACGGCGCCGCTGCCCGAGGGCATCACGGTCGAGGTCGTGGACCTGTTCCGCGTGAACAGCCCCCGGCTCACCACCGCCCACCAGCTCACCCTGCTGCGCACCGTCCACGAGGTGCTCGCCGACCCCGGTGTGGACGGCGTCGTCGTCACGCACGGCACCGACACCCTGGAGGAGTCGGCGTTCCTCGTCGACCTCCACCACCACGACGCCCGCAGCGTCGTCTTCACCGGCTCGCAGCTGCCCATGGGTTCCGCCGACGGTGACGGTCCCGGCAACCTCTACGACGCCCTGCTCACCGCGGCCACCACGCGCGGCCTCGGTGTCCTGATCTCCTTCGCGGGCCGCGTGCACGCCGCCCGCGGCACCGTCAAGACGCAGGCCGTCGACCTGGACGCCTTCGCCGACCCCTCGAAGGAACTCCTCGGGAAGATAGGTTTCGGCAAGGTCACCATGCTCCGCAGCCCGCAGCGTCCGGCCCCGCTCGCGCTGCCCGCGATGCCGGAGCTGCCGCCGCGCGTGGACATGGTCATGCACCACGCCGACGGTGACGCCCTGCTGCTGAACACCTCCGTCGAGGCGGGCGCCCGGGGCATCGTCCTGGTGGGCACCGGCGCCGGGAACGCCACCCCCGAGATCGTGGACGCGGTGGCCGGGGCCGTCGCCCGCGGTGTGCTCGTCGCGCTGACCACCCGCGTCGCCGCCGGCCCCGTCACCGAGATCTACACGCACGGCGGCGCCGTCGACCTCGTCGCGGCCGGAGCCGTCCCGACCGGGACGCTGCGGGCCGGACAGGCCCGGATCGCCGTGCTCTCCGCCCTGCTCGCCGGCTCCGACCAGGCCGAGCAGACCCGGATCCTGCGCCGCACCCTGGCCGCCGAGGACCCGGCGCTGGCCTCGGCCTGACCCGCCCGGGAAGGCCCGGGGCCCGCAGGCCCCGGGGCTCCGGTCAGGCTCCGCCGAAGGCGCCGAGGATGCGGTCCGCCGCCGAGGTGGCCGTCACCGTACCCGCCCGGACCTCGGCTTCGAGGCCCGGCGCCAGTTCCCGTACGGCCGGGTCCGCGCGGAGCCGCTCCAGCAGTTCGTCGCGGACCATCGACCAGGTCCACTCCACCTGCTGCGCGGCCCGCTTGGCCGCCAGCCGGCCGCCCGCCTCCAGTAGCGTCCGGTGCTGTTCCAGGCGTTTCCACACCTCGTCCAGACCGGCCGACTCCCGCGCGCTGCACGTCAGTACGGGCGGGGTCCAGGCGGAGTCGGCGGGGTGCATCAGGCGCAGCGCGCCCGCCAGTTCGCGGGCGGCGGCCTTCGCGTCCCGTTCGTGGGGGCCGTCCGCCTTGTTCACGGCGAGGACGTCCGCCAGCTCCAGGACGCCCTTCTTGATGCCCTGCAACTGGTCGCCGGTGCGCGCCAGGGACAGCAGGAGGAAGGAGTCGACCATCCCCGCGACGGTGGTCTCGGACTGGCCCACACCGACCGTCTCGACCAGCACCACGTCGTAGCCGGCCGCCTCCATCACGATCATCGACTCGCGGGTGGCCTTGGCGACCCCGCCCAGCGTGCCCGCCGAGGGGGAGGGCCGCACGAAGGCGGCCGGGTCGACGGCGAGGCGCTCCATGCGGGTCTTGTCGCCGAGGATGGAGCCGCCCGTCCGGGTCGAGGACGGGTCCACCGCGAGGACGGCCACGCGGTGGCCCAGCCCGGTGAGCATCGTGCCGAACGCGTCGATGAACGTGGACTTGCCCACCCCCGGCACCCCGCTGATGCCGATCCGCCGGGCGTGCCCCGCGTGCGGCAGCAGCCGGGTCAACAGGCTCTGGGCCAGGGCGCGGTGGTCCGCCCGGGTGGACTCGACGAGGGTGATGGCGCGCGCGATGTGCGCGCGCTTCCCGTCGAGCACGCCCTTCACGTACACGTCGATGTCGATCTTCGGGGGCATCCGCGCGGCCGCCTACAGCTCGTGGCCCAGTTCCGCGGCCAGCCGCGTCACCAGGTCGTGGGCCGCGTCGGGGATCACGGTGCCCGGCGGGAACACCGCCGTCGCGCCCATCTCCAGCAGGGTCGGGACGTCCGCGGGCGGGATGACCCCGCCGACGACGATCATGATGTCCTCGCGTCCCTCCTCGGCGAGCTGCTCGCGCAGCGCCGGTACGAGGGTCAGGTGGCCGGCCGCCAGCGACGAGACGCCCACGACGTGGACGTCCGCCTCGACGGCCTGGCGGGCCACCTCCGCCGGGGTCTGGAACAGCGGGCCGACGTCCACGTCGAAGCCCAGGTCGGCGAAGGCCGTCGCGATGACCTTCTGGCCGCGGTCGTGGCCGTCCTGGCCCATCTTGGCGACCAGGATGCGCGGACGCCGCCCCTCCGCCTCCTCGAACCGGTCGACGAGGGCGCGGGTGCGCTCCACGGACGGGGACTCGCCTGCTTCCATGCGGTACACACCCGAGATCGTACGGATCTGGCTCGCGTGGCGCCCGTACACCTTCTCCAGGGCGTCGGAGATCTCACCGACCGTGGCCTTCGCGCGCGCCGCGTCCACGGCCAGGGCCAGCAGGTTGCCCTCGCCGCTGCCGGCCGCGTGGGTCAGGGCCCGCAGGGTGTCCTGCGTGACGGCCTCGTCGCGCTCCTCGCGCAGCCGGCGCAGCTTGGCGATCTGCTGCGCGCGGACCGAGGAGTTGTCGACCTTGAGGACGTCGATCTCCTCGTCGGTGGCCACCCGGTACTTGTTCACGCCGATCACCGGCTGGCGGCCGGAGTCGATGCGGGCTTGCGTCCGGGCCGCGGCCTCCTCGACCCGCAGCTTCGGGATGCCCGCGTCGATGGCCTGCGCCATGCCGCCCGCGGCCTCGACCTCCTCGATGTGCTGCCAGGCCCGCCGCGCGAGGTCGTAGGTCAGCTTCTCGACGTAGGCGCTGCCGCCCCAGGGGTCGATGGAGCGGCAGGTGCCCGACTCCTGCTGGAGCAGCAGCTGGGTGTTGCGCGCGATGCGGGCGGAGAAGTCGGTGGGCAGCGCGAGGGCCTCGTCGAGGGCGTTGGTGTGCAGCGACTGGGTGTGCCCCTGGGTCGCCGCCATCGCCTCGATGCAGGTGCGGGTGACGTTGTTGAACACGTCCTGCGCGGTCAGCGACCAGCCCGAGGTCTGCGAATGGGTGCGCAGTGACAGGGACTTGGCGTTCTTCGGGTCGAACTGCTTGACCAGGCGCGCCCACAGCAGGCGGGCCGCGCGGAGCTTCGCGACCTCCATGAAGAAGTTCATGCCGATCGCCCAGAAGAACGACAGGCGCGGCGCGAACGCGTCCACGTCCAGCCCGACGGCCTGACCCGCCCGCAGGTACTCCACGCCGTCGGCGAGGGTGTACGCGAGTTCCAGGTCGGCCGTGGCGCCGGCTTCCTGGATGTGGTAGCCGGAGATGGAGATCGAGTTGTAGCGGGGCATCTTCTGCGAGGTGAACGCGAAGATGTCCGAGATGATCCGCATCGAGGGCTTGGGCGGGTAGATGTAGGTGTTGCGGACCATGAACTCCTTGAGGATGTCGTTCTGGATGGTCCCGGCGAGTTTGTCGGGGGAGACGCCCTGCTCCTCCGCCGCCACGATGTACAGGGCGAGGACCGGCAGCACCGCGCCGTTCATCGTCATCGACACCGACATCTTGTCCAGCGGGATCCCGTCGAACAGCTGCCGCATGTCGTAGATCGAGTCGATCGCCACGCCCGCCATGCCCACGTCGCCCGTGACGCGCGGGTGGTCACTGTCGTACCCGCGGTGCGTGGGCAGGTCGAACGCGACCGACAGGCCCTTCTGGCCCGAGGCCAGGTTGCGCCGGTAGAAGGCGTTGGACTCCTCGGCGGTGGAGAAACCGGCGTACTGACGGATGGTCCAGGGCTGGTTGACGTACATCGTCGGATAGGGCCCGCGCAGGTACGGGGCCACGCCCGGGTACGTCGCCAGGAAGTCCAGGCCCTCCAGGTCCCGCCCGGTGTACAGCGGCTTCACGCCGATGCCCTCGGGCGTCTCCCACAGCAGGTCGCCCGTGGCGTTCCCGGTGGACTCCTTCACCGCGGCGCGCCACTGGTCCTCGGTGACCGGGGCGGACGGCCCGCCGCCGAGCGCGAGTTCGGAGAAATCGGGGATGCTCAAGACGAGACTCCCATCCGGTCGAGTACGGAGGACAGCACGGCGACCGCGTCACAGCCGGCGAAGACGTACTCGTCCACGGCCTGTTCGGCGGTACCGGGCCTGCCCGCGAGGAACACCGTCGTCGCGCCCGCAGAGCGCAGGGCCGCGGCGACCGCGTCCGCCTGCTCCTCGTACAGCGCGTCGCTGGAGCAGAGCACCGCCATGCCGTCGGCGCCGCTCGCCGCGTAGGCCGCGGCGGCCGTATCCGGATCCACGGAGACCGGGTCGTGGACGGGTTCGATGCCGCCGGCCTGGAACAGGTTGGAGGCGAAGGTGGCCCGCGCGGTGTGCGCGGCCGCGGGGCCGAGCGCGGCGAGGAAGATCCGCGGGCGGGACCCGGTCGCGGCCAGGTGGGCGTCGCTGCGGGCGCGCAGCGCCTCGTACGCCTCGTCGCGCCGGACCCGGGGCAGACCGCCGGCCGCAGCCGGCGGCAGGGGTTCGCGTACGACGGGCTTCTCCGACAGCAGCGGGAACTCGCTGACGCCGGTGATCGGTTCGCGGCGGGTCGCGAGCTTCTTCGAACGGGCCGCCCAGGTGGCGGCGAGGCGCTCGGCCACCAGCCCCGAGCGCAGCGCGGCCTCCTGGCCGCCCGCCTTCTCGACGGTCCGGAAGAACTCCCAGGCGGCGTGCGCGAGTTCGTCGGTCAGCCGCTCGACGTAGTACGAACCGCCGGCCGGGTCGATGACCCGGGCGAGGTGGGACTCCTCCACCAGCACGGTGGAGGTGTTGCGGGCGATGCGCCGGGCGAAGGCGTCCGGCAGGCCCAGCTCGCTGTCGAAGGGGAGCACGGTGACGGAGTCCGCGCCGCCCACGCCGGCCGCCATGCAGGCCACGGTGGTGCGCAGCATGTTCACCCACGGGTCGCGGCGGGTCATCATCACCGGCGAGGTGACCGCGTGCTGCCGTTGCGCTCCGGCCTGCGGGCTGCCGCAGGCCTCGGCGACGCGGGCCCACAGGCGGCGGGCGGCGCGCAGCTTGGCGATGGTCAGGAACTGGTCGGCGGTCGCGGCGTAGCGGAACTCGATCTGTCCGAACGCGGCGTCGGCGGAGAGTCCGGCCCCGGTCAGGGCCCGCAGGTAGGCGACCCCGGTGGACAGCGACAGGCCGAGTTCCTCGGCGGCGCTGCCCCCCGCCTCGTGGAAGGGGAGGGCGTCGACGGTCAGGGCGCGGACTCCGGGCCAGGCGGCTGCCGTGTCCCGGGCCAGCGCGGCGGCCGCGGGCAGGTCGAGGGGCTCGCCGGTGCGGGCCTCGTGGCCCAGCGGGTCGATGCCGAGCGAGGCGCGGGCGTCCTGGGGGGACACCCCGCGCTCCGCGTACAGGGCGAGCAGCGCGCTGACGGCGGCCGGGTACGCGGCTCCCGCGTCCAGGGCGACCGGGGCGAGGTCGAGGTAGACCCCGTCCAGGGCCCGGCCCAGTTCCTCGGCGGGCAGGCCGCCCGGGCCGACGGTCAGCCACAGGGAGGTGGTGCCGTTCTCCAGGTCCGCGAGGGCCGCCTCGTTCACCCGTACGGGGTCGCCGCCCGCGATCCGCTGGCGCACGTCCCAGCCGGAGGCCGTGGTGCCCTCGGGGGTGCCGCCGCGGACGAAGGGCGCGAAACCGGGGAATCCGGTGCCGTCACCGTCCCCGTCGTCCGGGCGTGCCGTGTACAGCGGGCGGGTGATGAGCCCGTCCTCGAGTTTCGTGGACAGCGCTGCTTCCGCTGCCTCGCCGGAGACTTCCTTGCCCGACTTTCGCAGTACGCCTTCCACCAGGCGCTGCCACTGCTCATGCGTCGCGTCAGGAAACTCGGCGGCCAGGGAGAGCCCGTCGTCAGGCAGGACCGTCATGGCTCGAATGCTAGGGGGGCCGCTCATGCGAGACCATAACCGCCGGATGTGATCTCGCACTCCCAGGTCAGACCGGGGTCGGTGCGGCGCGGAGGGCGGCCCGGGCCGGGCACCGGCGGGTTCCGGCCACGCCCGGGAGGCGTTCGCCGAGGGGACGTCAGGCGCAGGTGTGGCGGCCCGGGTCCTGGAACAGCGGACCCAGCAGTACGGTCGCGGCGGCCTGGGGGAGTACGGCGGGTCCGGCGCGCGGGGCGATGATCCGTCCGGGCTCGTCGCACACGTGGGACTGGCCGGTCGCCGCCGCCCGGATCTCGTCGAGGTACCCCTCGTGCAGGACGCTGGACAGTTCGGTGACCACCATGACCGCGGGGTTGAACACGTCGAGGAGCAGTGCGGCCGCCCGCCCCACGGCCCGGGCGCGCTCGCGCAGCAGCCGGTCCGCGCGGGGATCGCCCGCGGCGGCGGCGTCGACGAGCAGCGGCACGGACGGATCGGGGACGATCCCGCGCCGCACGGCCTCGGCGCCCAGCGCGGTGTCGGAGGCGGTCGCCTGGAGGCAGCCGGTACGTCCGCACGCGCAGGCCGCCCGGGACTCGGGCACCGGCAGGTGGGCCACGTCGCCCGCTGCCGACCCGGGGCCCTGGTGGACGGTCCCCTCGATCCCGAAGGCGGCGTCCACCACGTTGCCGATGAAGAGGTGGACCAGGCTGCGGCGGGCTTCCGGGGGGCCGTAGAGGATCTCGGCGCGCGCGACGGCCCGGGCGTGGTTGTCCACCCGCACCGGCAGGCCGAGCGCCCGGGACAGGTCCGCGGCCAGCGGCATCTGCCGCCACCCGAGCGCCGGATGCCGTACGACGGTCCCGGTGTCGGGCCGGACCCAGCCGCCGAGCGCGGCGCCCACGCCGAGCAGGGGGCGGCCGGTGTCGAACCGCTCCAGGAACGCGGCGAGTTCCCGCGCGATGCGGCCCGGCAGCCGGGGATCGGCGGGATCCGGGTAGGGGAAGGCGCGCCGGGCGAGCACCTCCCCGCGCAGGTCGACGAGGCTGAACGTGGAGGCGGGCACCCCGATGTGCAGGCCGGCCGCGACCGGACCGCCGACGGCACCGGTGTGCAGGTCCAGCGGGATCCGCGGCCGGCCCGAGGCGGTGGGCCCGGCGGGTTCGGGGAGCTCGCGCAGCAGGCCGCCGCGCAGCAGCCCGGTGGTCTGCCGGGACACCGCGGCGGGGCTCAGCCCGCACAGTTCCGAGATCCCGCTGCGCGCCACGGGCCCGTGCTCCAGCACGGTCCGCAGCACGGTGGCGGCGTTGGCGGCCCCGCGCCGGTCGCCGGTCCTGTCTGTCACGGGGCCTCCTCGGGCGCAGCGGTGCGTATCCCCGATCATGCCGGACCGGGTACCGGCCGGTCCGTGGCGGCCGCATTGCGGGACCGTGAAATCCGGCCACCGTTTTCGGCCGCCGCGGGGTGTCGCAAGGGTTGCGCGGGGTTCGGGAAAAGCCTGGTCAGGGCGGGTGGTGAGGGTGGGGCGCGGGCCGGATCCGGCGCCCGGGGGCGGGGGTTGACCCCGGGCGGGGGCGCTGACAGGCTCCGGGACATGTCCGCGAACGAACGCCCCGCCCCGCGGCTCCGCACCTCCGGCCCCTGTACCGCGCCGGACGGGTGTCCGGGCCGCTGTCCGGCCCGCCGCCGCGCCTGAGCGCAGGCCCCGAGCCCCCGCCGGTACGCCGCAACGGTCCGCCCGGCCGGTCCGGTGCCCGCCGGTCCGCTACCGCCAGGCCCTGCCGGGCCGACCGTCCGGGTCGGCCCGACCGGTCCCGGCGGGATCCGGTCCGGGGTGGTGGTCCGGTCCCCGTGACCGGGGCCGCGTGATCCGGACCGGGCGGGATCCCGCGCCCCTCGGCACCCGTGAGCCGTCCGGTTCCGCCGCCGCGCAGGGCCCGTCCGCCCCGCCGGTGCCGCCGGGAGTCCGCCCGGGCCCCCGCACCCCGTCTCCGCCGGCCACCGCCCCGCCCCGTCGTCCTCCTGCTCCGCGTGCGCCGCCACCCGGCGCG
Source organism: Streptomyces sp. NPDC006512 (assembly GCF_040611935.1). Taxonomy (NCBI): domain Bacteria; kingdom Bacillati; phylum Actinomycetota; class Actinomycetes; order Kitasatosporales; family Streptomycetaceae; genus Streptomyces; species Streptomyces sp. NPDC006512. Next base: position 14,074 of record NZ_JBEXPG010000057.1, read on the forward strand.
CTGTGTTCCCGTACCGCCATTTCTTCCGCTGCGGAAATAATTCTCCGCTGCTCTGACCAGGGAGTTCTCATGACCACCGCACTCCGTACCACCGTCACCAAGATCGGCGGCCGCATCGGTGCCGAGATCGGCGGCGTCCGGCTCGGCGGCGACCTCGCCCCCGAGACCGTCGCCGAGATCCGCTCCGCGCTCCTCGCCCACAAGGTCGTCTTCTTCCGCGGCCAGGACCACCTCGACGAGGCCGGCCACGAGGCCTTCGCCCAGCTCCTCGGCGCCCCCGTCGCACACCCCACCGTCCCCTCCGCCGACGGCCGCTACGCCCTCGGCATCGACTCCCACCACGGCGCCCGCGCCAACCAGTGGCACACCGACGTCACCTTCGTCCCCGCCTACCCGGCCTTCTCCATCCTGCGCGCCGTCACCATCCCCCCGTACGGCGGCAACACCCTCTGGGCCAACACCGCCACCGCCTACTCCCACCTCCCCGAGCCGCTGCGCGCCCTCGCGGACGGCCTGCGCGCCCTCCACTCCAACGCCTACGACTACGCCGCCCTCAGGCCGGACGCGCTCCCCGAGGCCCTCGCCCAGTACCGCGAGGTGTTCACCTCCACCGAGTTCCTCACCGAGCACCCCGTGGTCCGCGTCCACCCCGAGACCGGCGAACGCACCCTGCTCCTCGGCAACTTCGTCCAGCGCATCCAGGGCCTCACCGGCCGCGACTCCCGCATCCTGCTGGACCTCTTCCAGGCCCACGTCGAAAGCCCCGAGAACACCGTCCGCTGGCAGTGGCGGGACGGGGACGTCGCCATCTGGGACAACCGCGCCACCCAGCACTACGGCGTCGACGACTCCGACGACCACGAGCGCACGCTGCGCCGCGTCACCGTCGACGGCGACGTCCCGGTCGGCCCCGACGGCGCCCCCTCCCGCCTGATCAGCCCGGAGACCGTCCCCGACCCCGCCTTCGGCATCCCCTCCGGCGCCTCGACGGCCGCCACCGCCTGATCACCGGGCACCGTCCCCGAACCCGAAGACCCCGAACGCCGCCGCCAAGGAGCCTCCGTGCCCAAGCTGCTCGCCCTCACCGGCAGTCCCTCCGCCCAGTCCCGCACCGCGGTCGTCGCCGACCACGTCCTGCGCCGCCTCTCCCACGCCGGGTTCGAGACCTCGCACCTCGCCGTGAGCACCCTCCCCGCCGCCGACCTCCTCTCCGCCCGCCGCGGCGAGCCGGAGATACGCCGCGCCCTGGAAGCCGTCGCCGAGGCCGACGGCCTGGTGATCGCCACCCCGGTCTACAAGGCCTCGTACACCGGCCTGCTCAAGGCCTTCCTCGACCTGCTCCCGCAGGACGGCCTGGCCGGCAAGACCGTCCTGCCGCTCGCCACCGGCGGCAGCCTGGCCCACGTCCTGACCATCGACTACGCCCTGCGTCCGGTCCTCGCCGCCCTCGGCGCCCGGCACGTCACCGCGGGCCGCTTCGTCCTCGACTCCTCCGTCGAGCGCGGCAACGGCCCCGACCGGCTGCTCCCCGAGGCGGAACTCGACCTCTTCCAGGCCGTCGACGAGTTCGCCGACGCCCTCCGCGCCGTCCGGACCCCCGCCGCCGCCCTCACCGCCGCCCCGTAAGCCCGTACCCCCGTACCCCGTACGAACCGACAAGGACCCGCCATGCCCGCAGCCTTCACCTCGACGACCACCTCCCGGCGCCAGTTCCTCACCCTGCTCGGCATCTCGGCGGCCGCGGTGAGCTGCGGCACGGCCACCGCCAAGGGCGGGTCCGCGACCGGCAAGCAGGTCACCACCCTCAAGTACCAGGGAGCCGTCGGCTCGGTCACCCTCCCCGAACTCGCCGCGGACCTCGGGTACCTGGGCGACGTCAGCCTCGAATGGGTCGGCAACACCATCAGCGGCCCGCAGGACATCCAGTCCGCGGCCACCGGCCAGACCCACTTCGGCAGCGCCTTCAACGGGGCGGTCATCAAACTGGCCGCGGGCAAGGCCCCCATCAAGGCCGTCGTCTCCTCCTACGGCTCCGACCAGTACTCCTACGGCGGCTACTTCGTCCTGGAGGACAGCCCGATCCGCTCCGCCCGGGACCTGATCGGGAAGAAGGTCGGCATGAACACCCTGGGCGCCCACTACCAGGCCCTCCTCGACATCTACCTGAGCCGCGGCGGCCTCTCCAAGGCGGACGCGGCCAAGGTGGAGGCCCTGGTCGTGCCGCCCGTCAACACCGAGCAGTCCCTGCGGCAGAAGCAGATCGAGGTCGGGGTGCTCACCGGCGTCCTGCGCGACAAGGCGCTGGCGACCGGAGGCATCCGCCCGCTGTTCACCGACGTCGAACTGCTCGGCCCCTTCAGCGCCGGCACCTACGTGATGACCGAGCGGTTCATCAAGCAGAACCCGGACACCGTACGGGCCTTCGCGACCGGAGTCGCCAAGGCCATCGAATGGTCCCGCACCACCCCGCGCGAAGAGGTCGTCGCCCGGATGACGGAGATCGTCAAGAAGCGCGGCCGCAACGAGGACACGGCGACGCTCCAGTACTGGCGGTCCTTCGGGGTCGCCGAGACGGGCGGCCGGATATCCGACAAGGAGTTCCAGCTCTGGCTGGACTGGCTCGGCGAGCGCGGCGAGATCAAGGCGGGCCAGCTCAAGGCCGGCGACCTCTACACCAACGAGTTCAACGGTTTCGGGAAGGGCTGACGGCCATGGCGAAGATCGTGTTCGAGTCGGTCACCAAGACCTTCCCGACGAAGGACAAGAAGCGCAAGGAGGAGTTCACCGCCCTCGACGGCATCGACCTGGAGATCGAGGCCGGCGAGTTCGTGGTCGTCGTGGGCCCCAGCGGCTGCGGCAAGTCCACCCTCCTGGACCTCCTCGGCGGCCTCACCCGGCCCACCTCCGGACGGATCCTGCTGGACGGCAAGCCGGTCACCGGGCCCGGCCTGGACCGGGGCATCGTCTTCCAGCAGTACGCGCTGCTGCCGTGGCGCACCGCCCTCGGCAACGTCGAGTTCGGCCTGGAGGCCACCGGCGTACCGCGCCGCCAACGGGCCGCCAGGGCGCGGGAGTTCCTGGACCTGGTCGGTCTCACCGGCTTCGAGGACCGGCACCCGCACGAACTGTCGGGCGGCATGCGCCAGCGCGTCGCCATCGCCCGCTCGCTGGCCTACGACCCGGACGTCCTGCTGATGGACGAGCCCTTCGCCGCACTCGACGCACAGACCCGCGAGTCCCTCCAGGACGAGCTGCGCCGCATCTGGCAGAGCACCGGCAAGACGGTCGTCTTCATCACCCACGGCATCGAGGAGGCGGTCTACCTCGGACAGAAGGTCGCCGTCATCACCTCCCGCCCCGGCCGGGTCAAGGAGGTCGTGCCGGTCTCCTTCGGCGACCGCGCCACCGGCGCCACCGGAGAGGACCTGCGCTCCAGCCCCGAGTTCGCCCGCTACCGCCACGAGATCTGGACCCTCCTCCACGACGAAGTGGCCCGCGCCCAGCAACTGGAGAAGGAAGAGGCCACGGTATGACCACGGGAACCGAAACCCCCGCCCCCGCCGCTGCCCAGGCCGCGCCGGACCGGGCCGTGACCACGGCGCCCGCGCCCCCGCGTCCGCGACATCCCGCGGCGGCTCCGGTCCGTCCGGCGGGCAAGGGCACCGGGGCCGTCCGGAAACCGTCCGCGGCGGCGACCGCCCTGCGCCGGCTGCGGGCCGCCCTGCTGCGGTCGGCGGCGGTCCTCGCCCTCGTCGCGGTGTGGGAGACCGCGCCCCGGCTCGGCCTGGTCGACGCGACGTTCCTGCCGCCGGTCAGCGAGGTCGCCGTCGCCTGGTGGGAGCTCCTCGGGGACGGCCAGCTCGGCGAGCACGTACGGGCCAGCCTCACCCGCTCCTTCGGCGGCTTCGCCATCGCGGTGGCCGTGGCCGTGCCGCTCGGGCTGCTGATCGGCTGGTACCGGCCCGTCGCGGCGTTCCTCGGCCCGCTGCTGGAACTGTTCCGCAACACGGCGGCGCTCGCCCTGCTGCCGGTGTTCGTCCTGCTGCTCGGCATCGGCGAGACCTCGAAGGTGTCCATCGTCGTCTACGCCTGCGTGTGGCCGATCCTGCTGAACACCATCAGCGCCGTCGGCAACGCCGACCCCACGCTGGTCAGACTGGCCCGTTCGATGGACCTGTCCACACCGAGGCTGTTCCAGAAGGTGATCCTGCCGTCGTCCGTGCCGGCCATCTTCACCGGGATCCGCCTGGCCGGAGCCGTGTCCATCCTCGTCCTCGTGGCCGCCGAGATGATCGGCGCCAAGGCGGGCCTCGGCTACCTGATCAACGCCTCGCAGTTCAACTTCGCCATCCCGCAGATGTACGCGGGGATCGTCACCATCTCCGCCATCGGCGTGGCCTTCAACCAGGTCCTGGTCACGATCGAACGCCGCCTCAGCACCTGGCGCGTCCCTGCCTGACCCCCGCACCCCAGGCCCGGGGCCGGGCTCCCCGCACCCCGGGGTCCGGCCCCGGCCCTGGCCCCGGCTCCGCCACCGGGTCCCGCCGGGCCCCCGCCACCACCGAACACAGGGAACAGACATGTCCGCACCCCGCACGCTCCACCTCAACGCCTTCCTGATGAACGCCGGCCACCACGACGCCGCCTGGCGCCACCCGGACAGCAGCCCCGAGCGCGTCACCGACCTGCGCTACTTCCAGGAACTGGCCCGCACCGCCGAGCGCGGCCGCCTCGACTCCATCTTCTTCGCCGACGGCCTCGCCCTGTGGGGCAAGGCCCGCTACAACGCCCTCGGCGGCTTCGAGCCGCTGACGCTGCTCTCCGCGATCGCCGCCGTCACCGAGCACATCGGCCTCATCGCGACCGTCTCCACCACCTTCAACGAGCCCTTCCACACGGCCCGCAAGTTCGCCTCCCTCGACCACATCAGCAACGGCCGCGCCGGCTGGAACATCGTCACCTCCGGCACCGTCGACGAGGCCCGCAACTTCAACCGGGACGAGCACCTCGAACACGCCGTGCGCTACGAGCGGGCCCGCGAGTTCCTCGACGTCGCCACCAAGCTCTGGGACAGCTGGGAGGACGACGCGATCGTCCTCGACAAGGAACACGGCGTCTACGCCGACACCGACCGGCTCCACCCCGCCGCCCACCGCGGGCAGCACTTCCAGGTCGCCGGCCCCCTCAACGTGCCGCGCTCGCCCCAGGGCCACCCCCTGCTCGTCCAGGCCGGCTCCTCCGAGGACGGCAAGGAGTTCGCCGCCCAGTACGCGGAAGCCGTCTTCACCGCCCAGCAGACCCTCGCCGACGGCCAGACCTTCTACAAGGACCTCAAGTCCCGACTGGCCCGCTACGGCCGCACCGAGGGCGACCTCCTCGTGCTCCCCGGCATCGCCCCCGTCATCGGCTCCACCGAGGCCGAGGCGAAGGCACTGGAGCAGCAGCTCACCGACCTCCAGGTGCCCGAGTACGGTCTCGCCCAGCTCTCCGGGATGCTCGGCGTCGACCTCACCGGAGCCGATCTCGACGGACCGCTGCCCGAGCTGCCCGAGGAACGCGACATCAACGGCAACAAGAGCCGCTTCACGCTCGTCGCCGAACTCGCCCGCCGCGACGGCCTCAGCCTCCGCGAACTGATCGCCCGCCTCGGCGCCGGCCGCGGCCACCGCGTGTTCGCCGGCACCCCCGAGCAGATCGCCGACCAGCTGGAGGAGTGGTTCACGCAGGGCGCCGCCGACGGCTTCAACATCATGGCGCCCGTCCTGCCCACCGGGCTCACCGACTTCGTCGACCACGTCGTGCCGATCCTCCAGCGGCGCGGCCTCTTCCGCACCGAGTACACCGGCGCCACCCTGCGCGAGAACTACGGCCTGCCCCGGCCCGCCAACCGCTACGCGAAGGGAACGGCATGAACGATGTCCCGGCCGACGTCCTCGTCGTCGGCGGCGGACCGGCCGCCACCTGGGCCGCCCTGAAGGCCGCGGAGGAAGGAGCCCGCGTCGTCCTCGCCGACAAGGGCTACTGCGGTACCAGCGGCGCCACCGCCGCGGGCGGCACCGGCGTCTGGTACGTCCCGCCCGAACCCGCGGCCCGGGAGGCCGCCATGGCCTCCCGGGAGGGCCTCGGCGGCTACCTCGCCGACCGGCGCTGGATGGCCCGGGTCCTCGACGAGACCTACGCACGGATGAACGAACTGGCCGCCGAGGGCCGCTACCCCTTCCCCACCGGCCCCGACGGACAGCCCCTGCGGGGCGGCCTCCAAGGCCCCGAGTACATGCGGCGGATGCGCATCCGGATCCGCCGCGCCGGGGTCCGGATCCTCGACCACAGTCCGGTCACCGAGCTGCTCACCGACTCCGCCGGAGCCGTCGCCGGAGCCGCCGGCTACCGCCGCCAGGCCCGCGAGCACTACCGGGTCCGGGCCGGCGCCGTGGTCCTCGCGACCGGCGGCTGCGCCTTCCTCAGCGGAGCGCTCGGCACCAACACCAACACCGGCGACGGTGCGCTCTTCGCCGCCGAGGCCGGGGCGGAGCTCTCCGGCATGGAGTTCTCCAACGCCTACGGCATCGCCCCCGAGGGCACCTCCGTCACCAAGACCGCCTTCTACTCCTTCGCCACCTTCTACCGGGAGGACGGCGACCTCCTGGAGGGAGCCGCCAGCCAGGGCGGCCGCTCGGTCATCGCCCGCGAACTCCTCACCGGAGCACGGGTGTTCGCCCGGCTCGACCGCGCCGACGAGGCCGCCAGGGCGGCGATGCGCCGGGCCCAGCCCAACTTCTTCCTCACCTTCGACCGGCTCGGCATCGACCCCTTCACCGACCGGTTCGCCGTGACCCTGCTGGCCGAGGGCACCGTACGCGGCACCGGCGGCATCCGGATCACCGGCGACGACTGCGCCACCGGGGTCCCCGGGCTGTACGCCGCCGGGGACGCGGCCACCCGCGAGGAGATCTGCGGGGGCTTCACCGGGGGCGGCAGCCACAACGCCGCGTGGGCGATCTCCTCCGGCAGCTGGGCCGGGCGGGGCGCCGCCCGGCACGCGCGGACCCTCGGCTCCGGCAGCGCCGCCGCCCGGCGGGTCGGCGGGGCCGGGGGAGCGGGGCTCCGCCCGACGGGGTCCGCCGCCGCGCCCCTCGACCACCGCGAAGCCGTGGAACTCGTACAGCGGGAGGTGCTCCCGTACGACAAGAACTACCTCCGGCACGGGGAGGGTCTCGCCGGGGCGCTGCGGGCCCTCGACGACGGCTGGGCGCAGCTGCGCGCGCGCCTCCACGGCGAGGGGGCCGACCTGGTCAAGGCCCGGCAGGCGGCGGCCATGACGGCGCACGCGCGGTGGATGTACGCCTCCGCGCTGGCCCGCACCGAGTCCCGGGGCATGGCCCGCCGCCTCGACCACCCGGAGCAGGACCCGGCCCAGCACCACCGGATCCTCTCCGGCGGGCTCGACCGGGTGTGGGCCGGGCCGGCGGGCGCGTACGGGACGGGGGTGGCGGTGTGATCGAGCTGGTCTCCGCCGAGCGCTGCATCGCCTGCGACAAGTGCGTCGAGGTCTGCCCCACGGACGTCTTCGAGCGGGGCCCGGACGGGATCCCGTTCCTGGCCCGGCACGAGGACTGCCAGACCTGCTTCCTGTGCGAGGCCAACTGCCCGGCCGACGCCCTGTTCGTGTCCCCGCTGACCCGGCCGCTGCCCGACGACCCGGCCGTACGGGACGAGCCGGCGCTGGCGCGCAGCGGACTGCTCGGCAGCTACCGCCGCGAGATCGGCTGGGGGCACGGCCGCACCCCCGGCTCGCTGCGGGCCGTCGGGCCGTCGCTGGGCGGCCCGGGGAGGCCGATCACCTCCTGAGGCAGGGCGCGCGGTCCGCCGGAGTGCTGCCCTCCGGCGGACCGTCCGCGGGCCCCGGCTCGGGCGGTGCGGCTCAGACGGTGAGGACGATCTTGCCGCGGGTCCGGCCCTTGGCGCTCAGTTCCCAGGCCGCGGCGGCCTCCGCGAGCGGCAGGACGTGTTCCACGTTCACGGTGAGCCGGCCCGAGTCGGCGAGTTCCGCGAGGGCCGTGAGGTCGGCCGTGTCGGCGCGCGCCCAGATGTGCTTGGCGCCCTTGGAGCCGGCGTCGTTGTCGGCGATGGAGATCACCGGGGCGCCTTCGCGGACCACGGACTGGAGCAGTTCGACGCCGCCCTCGCCGTAGAAGTCGAGCCCGGCGTCGACGCCCTCGGGGGCCAGCGCGCGGATCCGGTCGGCGACCCCGTCCCCGTACAGCACCGGTTCGGCGCCGAGGGTGCGCAGGTAGTCGTGGTTGTGGGCGCCCGCCGTGCCGATGACCCGGGCGCCGAGGGCGACCGCGATCTGCACGCCCAGCGATCCGGTGCCGCCCGCGGCGGAGTGGATGACGACGGTCTGGCCGGCCGAGACCCCCGCGCGGGTGATGGCCTGGTAGGAGGTGAGCCCGGCGAGCGGGAGGCCCGCGGCCTGTTCGAAGGTCAGCTCGCGGGGCTTGCGGGCGAGGGTGCGGACGGGGGCGGCGACGTACTCGGCGTAGGTGCCGAGCTGCACCCATTCCTTGCGGACGTAGCCGTAGACCTCGTCGCCGACGGCGTAGTCGTCGGTGTCGGGGCCGACGGCCTCGACGACGCCGGCCACGTCCCAGCCGGGGATGACGGGGTGGCGGACTTCGAGCACCTGCCCGAGGAATCCCGCGGCGAGCTTCCAGTCGACGGGGTTGACGCCGGCGGCCTTGACGCGGATGAGCACCTCGCTGGGGCCGACCTTGGGTTCGGGGGCGTCAACCAGTTCTAACCGGGTGGGAGTTCCGTACGCGTGGTAAGTGATTGCCTTCATGGTCATCCCAACCCGGGGGCCACGGAGGCTATTCCGCTTCTCCGCCCGCACCCCGTTCCGCCTCCGGGTCCGCGCCCGACCGGGCTTCCCCTTGTCCCCGCCGCCGGACGAACGCCCTTCAGGCGGGCAGGGTGTTGCGGTGGGAGCGCCGCCGGGCCGCGCTGAGCAGGGCCTGGATCTGGGCGCCGGACTGCTCCACGTCGTCCAGCGGCGAGGGGAAGGGCAGCCGCACGTCGCGGTGGCCGCGCCGCTCCTCCAGCCGCAGGGTGATCCCGTACCGGTCGAGGGCGAGCGGCAGGGCGCGCACGACGGCGCCCGAGGGCAGGGGCCGGACGAGCCGCAGCAGCAGGGTGACGAGCTCGGGGTGGTCGTCGAGGAGGTGCGTGAGCATGCCCGCCTCGTACGGGGCGAGCGGATCGGGCCAGGCCTCGTCCAGCTCCTCCAGCCCGATGTACGAGGTTCCCTCCGCGGTCTCCAGGACCGCCTGTCCGTACTCCACGCAGGTGCTGTCCCCGCTCGCGGACTCCTCGCCCGCGTACGGGGTGAGCAGGCGTCCCAGTACGGTGACGCGGGCGCGTACCCGGTCGCGGACGGGGGTGGGCGCGATGTCGGTGAACTCCAGGCGGATCGCGGGGCGTTCGTCGTCCTCGGGGGAGACCGGGTGGCCGGCGGCCGGCGCGGCCGGGTGCAGGTGGAGCCGGCCGAGGACGTCGCCGCCGTCGAGCTGGCGCACCTCGCTGCGCACGCCGTCGACGACCACCGTCATCGAGTGGGCGGCGGCCAGGATGGACCGGACCCGCTCGGCTTCGGTGGGCCGGGCGGCGGGCTTGGCGTCGGAGGCACCGGGCAGGCGCATGCGGATCTCTCCCTCTCGGAGCGAGTTAGGTATGCCTAACCTAACCTATTCGGTTGTCCGGGAGTACCCCGCATGCCAGCCGCCCGAGGGCCTCGGCGATCCGTTCGGGCGCGAAGCCGAGGGTGTACCGCTGGAACTGGTAGACCTCCGGAGCCAGCGGACTCAGCAGCACGTCCACGCTGGCATCGGGGTCCGCCGCCCCCGCCGCCGCGAGCAGCCCCCGCACGTGGGCGCGCCACTGCCCGTACGTCGCCCCCGCGAACCGGGCCGGCCCCGGCCGGGTTCCCAGGGCCAGCGGAAGGTGTCGCTCCAGATGCTGGACCGCGGCGGTGTAGAAGGCCGTCAGCCGCTGCGCCGGAGGCGCCCCCGGCCCCAGCGGGGGCGGACCGTAGGCGAGACGGCCCTGGAGGATCCGCTCGTGCTCGTCGAGGAGCGCGGCGGCGACGGACGCGGGATCCGGGAAGCGGCGGTAGAGGGTGGCCCGGCCCACCCCGGCGGCCTTGGCGATCTGGTCCATCGTCACGGAGCGGGGCTCGCGTTCCGTGAACAACTGCTCGGCGGCCGCCAGGATCTGGGCCCGGTTGCGGACCGCGTCGGCCCGCTGCCGGGACCGGGCGAGCGGGACCCGGGTGCCGGGGCGGGGAGCCGGCCGACGCACGGCGCCGGCGCCCGAGATGTCGCGTACCGTACGGACCTCGTCGCCATTGGTCATGTCGGCGACCCTACGTGCTTCGTGTCGGTGTTGGGCTGAACGGGTGAAACGCGAGAGGATGGACGGATGCACATGAAGCGCACGGCCGAGGCGGCCCGGTGAGCAGGTACGACGTCACGGACGAACAGTGGGAGGGACTCGCGCAGGTGGTACCCCTGCGCAGTCGCAACGAATGGCCCTCCCGGGTGGACCACCGCACCATCCCGAAGGCTCCCGGGGCGGTCGCGGCGGAACAGCGGCGCTTCGTGGTGATCCGGGTCCAGATCTTCGCCGACGCCCGCGAGGTGGCGGAGTACCTGATCGCCCAGATCCCCGTGCTGCTGGACCTCACGGGCGCGGACGGCGAAGTGGCCAAGCGGATCCTCGACTTCAGCAGCGGTGTGGTCTTCGGGCTGGGCAGCGGAATGCACCGGGTCGACCGGAACGTCTTCCTGCTGGCCCCGGTCGGCACCGAGGTCGAGGGCATCGCGGCCGCGGCCGTCCCCCGATCGTAGGAAGGTCGCGGCGGCGGAACGGTTCGCCGGGTCCACGGGTGGTCCGGCGGCCCGTACGGTCCGGCCATGGACGTCACCCTGGACGCGCGACGGCCCCCGGCCGCCGCGACCGACACCCCCACCATCCCCACGACCGGCATCCCCGCGGCCAGCTCCTCCGCGACCCGCGTCTCCGCGCCCGCGACGGCCGGCGGTCCCACGGCCCCCGCACGCCCGGCCGCCTCGGAGCCCGCGGCCCGGGCCCACCTGCGGCCGACCGTCACCGAGTTACGGCTCTCCGCCTTCGCGGCGCACCGGGCCGCGGTCTTCCCGCTCGGGCCCGTCACCCTCTTCGCCGGACCGAGCGGCAGCGGCAAGTCCCAGGCCCTGGCCGCCTACGAGGCCCTGGCCGGACTCGGCTGCGGACGCCCCCTCGACGACGTGTTCCCCGACCCCGCCGCCCGCGTCCCCGAACGGGCCGTCCCCGACGCCGACGGGCGGCGCGGATTCCGGATCGGCTGCACCGTCGACGGTCCGGCCGGCCCCGTCCGCCTCGACCTCGCCGTGCAGGCCGAGCCCGAGCTGCGCGTGGTCGGCGAACGCCTCTCCCAGAACGGCGAGATCCTCCTCAGCACCGCCCTGCGCGACCCCCGGCGGCGCTCCGTCCAGGCCGGCTGGCTGACCGGCGGGGCCGTCGGCGTGACCCGCGCCCCGCTGCCCGACGACCGGCTCGGCACCGCCCTGCTGCCCCTGCGCGTGGCCGGGTCCACCGCCGGGCAGCGCCGCGTCCTGGCCGCCGCCGAACAGGTGGTGGTCGCGCTGCGCTCGGTGTTCCCCTGCGACCCCCGCCCCGAGCGGATGCGCGGACCCGTCACCCCCGGCGAGGGACGGCTCCGCCGCGACTGCGCCAACCTGGCCGACGTCCTGCGCCGGACCCGCCACGAGTGCGGCACCCGGCACGCCCTGCTCGCCGGGGCGGCCCGGACCGGGTGCGCGGGCCCGGTGGCCGCGCTCGACGTACGGGTCTGCGACGGCGCCGATGACGCCGGCGGGGGCGACGGGGCCTTCGGCGTGTTCGCCGGGGCGGGAGCGGGACTCGTCACGGGCCTGCTGGACCGCGGCCCCGGCCGGCCCGCCACCGAACTCGGCCGGCTCGGCGCGGGCGAACTCCGCTTCCTCGCCCTGGCCCTGGTCCTGCTCACCGGCCCCGGGGTGCTGGCCGTGGACCCGGCCGCCGAACTCCTCTCCGCCCGGCAGGCGCTGACCGTGCTCGCCGACGGCCTCGACCGCGGGCTCGACCGGCGGCAGAGCGCCGAACTGCTGCGGCTGGCCCTGCTGTCCGGCGGGCGCGGCCACATCCGGCTGGTCGGCTCCGTGGGCGAGGACACCGCGGGAACCGCCCGTGGGCTCCCGGGCGTCTCGGTGGTAGACCTGTCCCCATGAACGCCGTACCCACCAACGCCGCACCCATGGACGACGCACAGGGCGCCGGGCGGGACCCCGGGCAGGACACCGGACAGGACGCCGGGCAGGAGGCCGGCCGGGAGGAGCGGCTGTACCGGCTCCAGCGGCGGCTGGCCGCGTTCGCCGACGCCCGGGGCTGGGGTCCTTACCACACGCCGAAGAACCTGGCCGTGGCCCTGAGCGTGGAGGCGTCCGAACTGGTCGAGATCTTCCAGTGGCTGACACCGGAACAGTCGGAAGCGGTGATGGAAAAGCCGGAAACCGCGCACAAGGTGGCCGACGAAGTGGCCGACGTGCTCGCGTATCTCCTGCAATTCTGTGAGGTCCTGGGGGTGGATGTGCTGGATGCGCTCGCCGCGAAGATCGAGAGGAACGAGGTCCGCTTTCCGGTGACCGGAACCCCGACCACTCATCGTCACTCTTCGGAGTGATGGCGTCGTCCACAACCACGTTTTGTGTCCACAGATTTCCGAATACCCCTGGCTTTACTGGCTCGTTGCCTTCACTCTGGGTAGTGAAGAACGGCGGGATGTCGTGCGGACGGGGGACGGCATATGGATGCGGTACGGCTCATCGCGGCCGGCCGGCACGCGCTGGCACAGAGCGGGGCTGCGTGGGACATCGTGGGCGAGGCCTGGCAGGCCCAGGCGCTCGCCCAGGGCATGGGGAGCTGGCTGGCGGTCACCGGGCCGCCGGAGCTGAGAGCGGAGGCACGGGGCCTGGGTGAAGCGGGAGGCAGAGGCTGCGGGGTGATAGACCGGGCCGCCCTGCGCGGTGAGGGCACCGCACCGCAGCAGCCGCCGCGGGCGGCGCAGCTGACCGGGGTGGCGGATGTGAGACAGGCGCTCCTGGGACTCCAGGCACTGCTCGGCGAGGTGGGCATAGCGCTCGTCGGGGTGGCCTGCGGGACGGACGACGAGAGCCTGTACTGGCAGTCCATAGAGTCGATCGACGCGGCCGACGAGTCGAGCGACCGGGTGCGGGCGCTCCTGCGCCGGATGACCGTCCGGGAACGGGGATCCGCTTCGGGCGTGGCCTGACGGCGGGTTGCTGACGGCGGGGTGCCGACGCCGGGGCCGGCTCGGCGGGGCGAGCCGCACGGCGGGCGTGGGTCTGGCGCGCGCGTGGGTCTCGCGTGGGCTGGGGTTCGTGTGGGCTGGGGTTCGTGTGGGGTCCCGCCGCGCGCGACGGGACCCGGCACGGTCGGAAGGACCGGCTCTCAGTGCCGCTCGCCCTCGTACGTGTGGTGGCCCGGAGCGGCCGGGGTGCCCGGGGCCGTGCGGTCCGCGGAGTGCTGGAGGTCGGCGTCGAGCTGCGACAGGTCGGCGTTCAGCGCCGCCATCAGCTCCTCCATCTGCTGGAGCAGTCCCTTCGGCGCGCCGCCCTGGGCGGGTACCGCGGAGTCCTGGCGTGCGTGGTCGTGTGCTGCCTGTCCGGTCGGTCCGGTCTGTCGGCGGGTTTCCGGCACGGCCTCGTGGGACATGGCGGCCTCCTCGGCCCTGGCCCTTCCCAGCGGGAAGGGGGCGGTGGACGCACCGGACGACGAGCCGCCGGCGCGCGGGCCGGGCGGTCCGGCTCCGTCCGAGCCAACGATCCCCATCCGTGCTGGTCACTGGCGGGGCAGGGGGCGTCCCGTCCGGTTGACGCAGATTCACCCGGCAGGGGTCGTGGGCGGGCAGGATGGGGGGCATGGATCTTCGCATTTTCACCGAACCCCAGCAGGGCGCCAGCTACGAGACCCTCCTGACCGTCGCCAAGGCCACCGAGGACCTGGGCTTCGACGCGTTCTTCCGTTCGGACCACTACCTGCGGATGGGCTCCGCCGACGGCCTGCCCGGCCCCACCGACGCCTGGATCACCCTTGCGGGCCTGGCCCGCGAGACCAAGCGGATCCGGCTCGGCACGCTGATGACGGCCGGCACCTTCCGGCTGCCCGGCGTCCTCGCGATCCAGGTGGCGCAGGTCGACCAGATGTCCGGCGGCCGGATCGAGCTGGGCCTGGGCGCCGGCTGGTTCGAGGAGGAGCACAAGGCGTACGGCATCCCCTTCCCGGCGGAGCGGATGTCCCGGCTGGAGGAACAGCTGGCCATCGTCACCGGCCTGTGGGCCACCGAGCCGGGCGCCGCCTTCGACTACCGGGGCACGTACTACCAGGTGGAGAACTCGCCCGCGCTGCCCAAGCCCGCGCAGGCCAAGGTGCCCGTCCTCGTCGGCGGCCACGGCGCGAAGCGCACCCCGCGCCTCGCCGCCCGCTACGCGGACGAGTTCAACATGCCCTTCGCTTCGATCGAGGACAGCCGCCGGCAGTTCGCCCGGGTCCGGGAGGCCGCCGCCGCGGCCGGCCGCAAGGCCGACGAACTCGTCTACTCCAACGCCCTCGTCGTGTGCGTCGGCAAGGACGACGCCGAGGTGGCCCGCCGGGCCGCCGCCATCGGCCGCGAGGTGGACGAGCTGAAGGCCAACGGCCTGGCCGGCTCCCCGGCCGAGGTCGTCGAGAAGCTCGGCACCTACGCCGCCATCGGCTCCTCCCGCGCCTACCTCCAGCTGCTCGACCTCGACGACCTGGACCACCTGGAGCTGATCTCGGCCCAGGTGCTGCCCCAGCTCGGCTGAGCCGGACGGAGGACCACGTGCCCCGCGCGACCGGCCCGCTCTCCGAAGCCCTCGCCCACCGGACCGTGCTCCTGGACGGCGGGCTGAGCAACCAGCTCGCCGACCAGGGCTGCGACCTGTCCGGCGGCCTCTGGACGGGCCGGGCCCTCGCCGAGCGCCCGGACCAGGTGGAGGCCGCCCACACGGCGTACGCGCGGGCCGGCGCCGAGGTGCTCATCACCGCGAGCTACCAGATCGGCCCCGGCCACCCGCGCGCGGCGGGCCTGCTGCGCCGCGGCCTCGCCCTGGCCGGTGCCGCGGCCCGGGCGGCGGACCACGAGGTCTGGGTGGCCGCCTCGGTGGGCCCGTACGGGGCGGTACTGGCGGACGGCTCCGAGTACCGGGGACGGTACGGGCTCACCCCGCGCGAACTGGCCGCCTTCCACCGCCCCCGGATCGAGACCCTGCTGGAGTCCGGCCCCTCGGCGCCGGACCTGCTGGCCCTGGAGACCGTCCCGGACACCGACGAGGCCGAGGCCCTGCTGCGCGTCCTGGCCGGGACCGGGGCGCGGGCCTGGCTGAGCTACACCGTCGCGGCGGGCCGCACCCGGGCCGGCCAGCCCCTCCCCGAAGCCTTCGCGCTCGCCGCCGGGGCCCCCGAGGTGATCGCGGTCGGCGTCAACTGCTGCGATCCGGCGGACGTGCTGCCCGCCCTCCAAGCGGCGGCCGCGGTGACGGACAAGCCGCTGCTGGCCTACCCGAACGACGGCTCCGTCTGGGACGCGGCCCACCGGACCTGGCACAGCCCGCCCGCCGGAGCGCCCTGGCCCACCGGAGCCTGGCAGCGCGCCGGCGCCCGGCTGATCGGCGGCTGCTGCCGGATCGGCCCGGACCGCATCGCGGGACTGCGGTCCGCCCTGGGCGCCGGGCCGCCCCGCTGACCGGCCGCGGCCGCCCCCGGCCGGTACGAAAAGCAGTGTGCGCCGGGCGGGCCGCGCCACATACTGAAGCGCATGTTCCTGACGATCAGCGCGACCGGCACGACCGGGAAACCTGCCACTGACCTGGGCTTCCTGCTGCACAAGCACCCCGGGAAGGCGCAGCGGTTCTCCACCTCCCACGGCACGGCCCACGTGTTCTACCCCGAAGCCACGGCCGAGCGGTGCACGGCCGCGCTGCTGCTGGAGGTGGACCCCGTCGCGCTCGTGCGGCGCGGTCAGGGCAAGGGCCGCGGCGGAGCTCCCGACGCCGCTCTCGCGCAGTACGTCAACGACCGCCCGTACGCGGCCTCCTCGCTGCTCGCCGTCGCGCTCAGCGCGGTGTTCCGTACCGCCCTCAAGGGCGTGTGCGCCGCCCGGCCCGAGCTGCCCGGCCGGCCGCTCCCGCTGCGCGTCGAGATCCCGGCGCTGCCCGCCCGGGGCGGCGCGGAACTGGTGCACCGGCTGTTCGGCCCGCTCGGCTGGGAGTCCGTACGGACCGAGCCGGTCGCGCTCGACGAGCGGTTCCCCGAATGGGGCGACAGCCGCTACGTACGGCTCGTGCTGGAGGGCGAGCTGAAGCTCGACGACGCCCTGCGCCAGTTGTACGTCCTGCTCCCGGTGCTCGACGACGCCAAGCACTACTGGATCGCCCCCGACGAGGTCGACAAGCTGCTGCGCGCCGGAGACGGCTGGCTGGCGGGCCACCCCGAGCACGCGCTCATCACCGCCCGCTACCTGGCCCGCCACAAGCGGCTCACCCAGAACGCCCTGGAGCGCCTGGAGCTGGCCCGCCTGGCCGAGGCCGACGGCAGTGAGGTGGAGGAGCTCGACAACGCCGTCGACGAGTCCCGGGACACCGAGGACCGCCCGGTGCCGCTCGCGGTGCGCCGGCGCGACGCGATCCTGGCCGCGCTGCGCGACGCCGGGGCGGCCCGGGTCCTCGACCTGGGCTGCGGCCAGGGCCAGTTGCTCCAGGCGCTGCTGAAGGACGCCTCGTTCACCGAGGTCGTCGGCGTCGACGTGTCGATGCGGGCGCTGGGCACGGCCGCGAAGCGGCTGCGGCTGGAGCGGATGGGGGAGCGGCAGAGTTCCCGAGTCCGGCTGCTCCAGGGTTCGCTCGCCTACACCGACAAGCGGCTCGCCGGGTACGACGCGGCCGTGCTCAGCGAGGTCATCGAGCACCTCGACCTGCCGAGGCTGCCCGCGCTGGAGTACGCCGTCTTCGGCGCCGCCCGCCCCCGCACGGTTCTCGTGACCACCCCGAACGTCGAGTACAACGTCCGCTGGGAGTCGCTGCCCGCCGGGCGGGTCCGCCACCGCGACCACCGCTTCGAGTGGACCCGCGAGGAGTTCCGTACCTGGGCCGGTCAGGTCGCCGAGCGGTACGGGTACGGCGTCGCCCACCTGCCCGTCGGGGACGACGACCCCGAGGTCGGACCGCCGACCCAGATGGCCGTCTTCACCAGGGCGACCGGCACCGAGACCACCGGCACCACCGAGACCACCGGCACCACCCGGACCCCGAAGGAGGGCGAGGCGGCATGAGCGTCACCGAGACCCCGCGCGACACCCGGCGCGTGCTTCCCGTCACCGACCTGTCCCTCGTCGTGCTGATCGGGGCCACCGGATCGGGCAAGTCCACCTTCGCCCGCAAGCACTTCAAGGCCACCGAGGTGCTCTCCTCCGACACCTGCCGGGGGCTCGTCGCCGACGACGAGAACGACCAGAGCGCCAGCAAGGACGCCTTCGAGGTCCTGCACCACATCGCCGGCAAGCGCCTCGCCGCCGGACGCCTCACCGTCGTGGACGCCACCAGCGTCCAGCCCGAGGCGCGCCGGGGGCTGATCGCCCTGGCCCGCGAGCACGACGTACTGCCCATCGCCATCGTGCTCGACATGCCCGAGGCGGTCTGCGCCGAGCGCAACGCCGCCCGCCCCGACCGGGCCGGACTGCCGCGCCGGGTCATCCAGCGGCACCGCAGCGAACTGCGGCGCTCGCTGCGCGGCCTGGAGCGCGAGGGCTTCCGCAAGGTGCACGTCCTGCGCTCGGTGGAGGAGGCCGAGACCGCCGAGGTGGTGCTGGAGAAGCGGTTCAACGACCTCACCCACCTCACCGGGCCCTTCGACATCATCGGTGACATCCATGGCTGTTCCTCGGAGCTGGAGACCCTGCTGGCCAAGCTCGGCTACCGCGAGGGCGTCCACCCCGAGGGCCGCACCGCCGTCTTCGTCGGCGACCTCGTCGACCGGGGCCCGGACAGCCCGGGCGTCCTGCGCCGGGTGATGGGCATGGTCAAGTCCGGCCACGCCCTGTGCGTCCCGGGGAACCACGAGAACAAGCTCGGCCGTTACCTGAAGGGCTCCAAGGTCCAGCACACCCATGGCCTCGCCGAGACGGTCGAGCAGCTCGGCCGCGAGCCCGAGGAGTTCGTCAAGGAGGTGCGCGCGTTCATCCAGGGGCTGGTCAGCCACTACGTCCTCGACGGCGGCCGGCTGGTGGTCTGTCACGCCGGGCTGCCCGAGAAGTACCACGGCCGCACCTCCGGCCGGGTCCGCTCGCACGCGCTGTACGGCGAGACCACGGGGGAGACCGACGAGTTCGGCCTGCCCGTGCGCTACCCGTGGGCCGAGGACTACCGCGGCAAGGCCGTCGTGGTCTACGGCCACACCCCCGTCCCGGACACCACCTGGATCAACAACACCATCTGCCTCGACACGGGAGCCGTGTTCGGAGGCCGGATGACGGCCCTGCGCTGGCCGGAGCGCGAACTGGTCGACGTACCGGCCGAGAAGGTCTGGTACGAGCCGGTCAAGCCGCTCGTGGCGGAGGCGCCGGGCGGGCACGACGGCCGGCCGCTCGACCTCGCCGACGTCCACGGCCGGCGGATCGTGGAGACCCGGCACCTGGGCAACGTCGGGGTACGCGAGGAGAACGCGGC
The DNA here is from genome assembly GCF_040611935.1 of Streptomyces sp. NPDC006512. Lineage (NCBI taxonomy): Bacteria > Bacillati > Actinomycetota > Actinomycetes > Kitasatosporales > Streptomycetaceae > Streptomyces > Streptomyces sp. NPDC006512. Next base: position 32,931 of record NZ_JBEXPG010000057.1, read on the forward strand.
GGCCGCGCTGGAGGTCATGAGCCGCTTCGCCGTGGACCCGCGACTGGTGCCGTACCTGCCGCCGACCATGGCGCCGACCGCGACCTCCCGGGAGGAGGGCCGCCTGGAGCACCCGGCCGAGGCGTTCGCCCAGTACCGCGCGGACGGCGTCGAGCGGGTCGTGTGCGAGGAGAAGCACATGGGTTCGCGCGCCACCGTCCTGCTGTGCCGGGACGCCGGAGCGGCTCGCGAGCGGTTCGGGGTGGAGAGCGGGGTCACCGGCTCCCTCTACACCCGCACCGGCCGGCCCTTCTTCCAGGACCCCGCCGTCACCGAGGAGTTCCTCGGCCGGCTGCGCGCGGCGGTGGACGCCGCCGGGCTCTGGGAGGAGCTCGGCACGGACTGGCTGCTGCTCGACGGGGAGCTGCTGCCCTGGTCGCTGAAGTCCACCGGCCTGCTGCGCAACCAGTACGCCGCTGTGGGCGCGGCGGCGCGCGCCGTGTTCCCGGACGCGGTGGCCGCACTGGAGGCGGCCGCGGCCCGCGGCGTCGAGACGGGGCCGCTGCTGGAGCGCCAGCGGGACAGGGCGGCCGACGCGGCCGCCTTCACCGAGGCGTACCGGCGCTACTGCTGGACCACCGACGGGCTGGAGGGCGTCCGGTTCGCGCCGTTCCAGCTGCTCGCGGCGGCCGGGCGCTCCCTGGCGGCGGTACCGCACGACGAGCAGCTGGCCTGGCTGGACCGGCTCGCCCTGGCGGACGAGGACGCCGGCACCGGCCTGCTGCGCCGTACCGGCCGGATCTTCGTGGACACCGGGGACGAGGCGTCCGTGCGGGCGGCCACCGACTGGTGGCTGGAGCTGACCGCGGCGGGCGGTGAGGGCATGGTCGTCAAGCCGCTCCAGGCCTACGCCCGCGACGGCAAGGGCCGGCTGGTCCAGCCCGGCGTCAAGGTCCGCGGCCGCGAGTACCTGCGGATCATCTACGGTCCGGAGTACACGCGCCCCGACCACCTGGAGCGGCTGCGCGGCCGGTTCCTCGGGCACAAGCGCTCCCTCGCCCTGCGCGAGTACGCGCTGGGGCTGGAGGCGCTGGACCGGCTGGCGGCCGGTGAGCCGCTGTGGCGGGTCCACGAGGCGGTCTTCGCCGTCCTCGCCCTGGAGTCGGAGCCGGTCGACCCCCGGCTGTAGGGCGCGTGGTGAAAGGGGCGCCGGGCCCGAAGGGCCGGCGGGACCCCCGCCACACGAGCGGGGCCCGGACACGGTCCGGGTCCCGCTCGGCTGTGGGGGCCCGCCCGGCCGTGACGGGCCCCGTCGTCAGCGGGGTGGGGCGCTCGCGGCGAGGCGGGCGAGGGCGAGGGCCTCGGGCGTGCCCTCCTCGGCGCTGAACACGTGGACGACCAGGCCCGTCTCGCCCGGTACGGCCGGGACGTGCAGGGTCTCGAAGTCCAGGGTGAGCAGGCCGGCGACCGGATGCCGCAGCCGCTTGCGCCCGGCCGCGCACATCGTGACCTCGCCGGTGGCCCACAGCCGCCGGAAGTCGGGGCTGAGCGAGGAGAGTCCGGCGATGAGCCCGGCCAGTTCGGTGTCCTCGGGGTAGCGCCCGGAGGCGACCCGCAGCTGGCCCACGGCCTCCGCCGCCCGCGCCTCCCAGTCGGGGTGGACCTCCCGGGAGGCGGGGTCGAGGAAGAGGTAGCGGGCGTTGTTGCGGTCCCGGCGCTCCGGGTCGTCCACCCCGCCGATCAGCTCCGCGCCCAGCCGGTTCCAGGCCACCACGTCCGTGCGGTGGTTGCTCGCGAAGACCGGGAGGTCGTCGAGGGAGGACAGGAGCCGCCGCAGCGAGGGTCCGATCCGTGCCGTGGGGGCGGGGCCGCGCCGGACCGAGGTCAGGTTGGCGAGGTGGCCGCGCTCCGCCGGGTCGAGGCGGAGTGCCCGCGCGAGCGCGTCGAGGACCTCGGGGGAGGGCTGGGTGGCCCGGCCCTGTTCGAGGCGCACGTAGTAGTCGACGCTGATCCCCGCGAGCTGGGCGAGCTCCTCGCGGCGCAGGCCGCGGACCCGCCTGCGGGCTCCTCCGTCGATGCCGACGTGCTCGGGGGCGACGCGCGCCCGCCGGGCGCGCAGGAACTCGCCGAGCGCCCGCCCGGTGTCGGCCGCCCCGGCCGCGGGCCCGGCCGCGGCCGCCGCGGCGATGACGGCTCCGGCCGTACCGCCCGGTCCGTTCACGCGTTCCATCCGGTCCACAGCCCCCATGTCCTCAAGTATGCCTGGCCCTCCCAGTACCAGGAATGACGGTCCGTCGGTCGCGGGGGGTTCTGGCTACGGGGCCGCGCCCGGGAGACCGTTGAGCCATGAACGAATCCATGCCTGCCCGGCCCAAGAAGATCCTCATCGTCACCGCCCACCCCGAACCCCTTTCGCTCACCAACGCGTTGGCGTCCTTCGCGGCGCAGGAGCTGCGCGCCGCGGGCCACGAGGTGCGGGTGTCCGACCTGTACGCGATGAAGTGGAAGGCTGCCGTCGACGCCGACGACTTCCCCGACCACCCGGCGGACGCTCCGCTGCGCGTGACATCCGCCTCCAAGCAGGCCACCCGGGAAGGCCGGCTGTCGGCGGACGTCGCGGCCGAACAGGAGAAGGTGCGCTGGTCGGACGCGGTGATCCTGCACTTCCCGATGTGGTGGTTCTCGACTCCCGCGATCATGAAGGGCTGGATCGACCGGGTGTTCACCAGCGGGTTCGGCTACGGGCCGCAGCTCCCCACGCCGTATGGCGAGGGCGCCGTGCTCGGCGGCCGGCGGGCCCTGCTGTCGGTGACGCTCGGCGCCCGCGAGTCCTCGTTCTCCGACCGCGGCATTCACGGACCGCTGGAGGAGGTCCTCCACCCGTTGCAGCACGGCCTGTTCTGGTTCACCGGCATGGAGCCGCTCGAACCGTTCGCCGTGTACAGCGCGGACGAGCTGTCGCCGGACCGGTTCGAGGAGGCCGAGGCGGCGTACGGGGAGCGGCTCGCCGGGCTGTTCACCGACGGGCCCGTCCCCTACCGTTCGCTCGCCGGCGGCGGCTACGACCGCGCGATGCGGCTGCTGCCCGGCACGGAGGAGCCCGGGACGAGCGGAGTGGGGATGCACACCGGGCCGCGCGGCACTGCCTCCGGCCCCGTACACGCGACGCCCTCCAAGTAGGCCGTATGGGGGAACTTCCGGGGTGAAGCCCCGGGAAACCCCCGGCGGGATCGTTCATCCAGGGCAGCGGAATGTCCGCGACCCTGGAAGGACGGAACGTCACTTATGAAGATGACCGCGCGCGGAAGCCTTGCGGCGCTCATGACCTGTATGGCCGCGGCAGGTGCGGCCTCCCCGGCCGTCGCCCAGTCGGTTCCGGTGGGCGTCCCGCTGGACGCCGTGGAGACCACGCTGGGCCTGCCCGTCCCGCACGTGGCCACCGGGGTCCCCGTACCGGTCGTCGGCGCCCCCGAGGCGCCCCGTCACCACACGGGGGACCTGCTCCCGACCCCACTGCTCCCGGTGGTGCCCATCGCCACCGAACTCGGGGACACGCGTATCGCCTCGCCGGTGCCGAACCTCGCGGGCACTCCAGAGACGGACGGCGAGGGCTCCCTGGAATCCCCGGCGACGACCTTGCAGGCCCGGAGCCCCGGTGCGATCGTCGGCGCCCCGCTGACGATGCCGGACGGCGCCAACTACGGGATCCCGAACCTGACCACGCCGAAGCTGGGGCTGACCACGCCGGAGCTGATCGGCGCCCCGGCGGCCCTCCTCGGCCTGAGCTGAGACCGCCCCGCTCCGGCGCGTTCGAAAACCCGCCCGGTCTGGGAACGTGTAGGGCATGGGATTCCATGTCGACTCCGAGACCGGGCGGCTCCGCCGCGTCATCCTCCACCGGCCCGACCTGGAGCTGAAGCGGCTCACACCGAGCAACAAGGACGCGCTGCTCTTCGACGACGTCCTGTGGGTGCGGCGGGCCCGCCAGGAGCACGACGGGTTCGCGGACGTCCTGCGCGACCGGGGCGTGGCCGTCCACCTGTTCGGCGACCTGCTCCGCGAGTCCCTCGACATCGTCGAGGCCAGGAAGCTCGTCCTGGACCGGGTCTTCGACGAGAAGGAGTACGGGCCGCTCGCCACCGGCCACCTGAGAGCGGCCTTCGACGGGCTCTCCTCGGCCGACCTCGCCGAGGCGCTCGTCGGCGGCATGACCAAGCGGGAGTTCCTGGAACGGCATCCCGAACCGGTCTCGGTGCGCTTCCACGCGATGGACCTCGACGACTTCCTCCTCGGGCCGCTGCCCAACCACCTCTTCACCCGCGACACCTCCGCCTGGATCTACGACGGCGTGTCCATCAACGCGATGCGCTGGCCGGCCCGGCAGCGCGAGACCGTGCACTTCGAGGCGATCTACAGGCACCACCCGCTGTTCACCGGCTCCGGCGCCTTCCACTACTGGTCGCAGGGGCAGTCCGACTACCCCTCGACGATCGAGGGCGGGGACGTGCTCGTCATCGGGAACGGCGCCGTGCTGATCGGGATGAGCGAGCGCACCACCCCGCAGGCGGTGGAGATGCTCGCCCGGGGCCTGTTCGCGGCCGGTTCGGCGACGGTCATCGTCGCGCTCGACATGCCCAAGCGGCGCGCCTTCATGCACCTCGACACGGTGATGACGATGGTCGACGCGGACACCTTCACCCAGTACGCGGGCCTCGGCATGCTGCGCTCCTACACCATCCGCCCGGGCGAGGGGGCCGGCGAGCTCCGGGTGAGCGACCACGCGCCGGAGCACATGCACAAGGCGATCGCGGACGCGCTCGGGCTCGGCAAGATCCGGGTCCTCACGGCCACGCAGGACGTGCACTCGGCGGAGCGCGAGCAGTGGGACGACGGGTGCAACGTGCTGGCCGTGGAGCCGGGGGTGGTCGTCGCGTACGAGCGGAACGTCACCACCAACACGCACCTGCGCCGGGAGGGCATCGAGGTGATCGAGATCCCCGGCAGCGAGCTGGGCCGCGGGCGGGGCGGGCCGCGGTGCATGAGCTGCCCGGTCGAAAGGGACGCCGTCTGAGGTCCGGCAGGGGGCTGTATATCAATACAGAGGATCGTATAGACTTCCAGCATTCCCTGTCAGCGTCACCCTGGAGAGTCCCCCATGGCCACCGACCTCTTCGGCCGCAGTTTCCTGAAGGAGCTCGACTTCACCGCCGCCGAGTTCCGCGGTCTGGTCGAGCTGGCCGCCGGACTCAAGGCCGCCAAGAGGGCCGGGGCCGAGGAGCGCCGCCTCCTGGGGAAGAACATCGCGCTGATCTTCGAGAAGACCTCCACGCGCACCCGCTGCGCCTTCGAGGTGGCCGCCGCCGACCAGGGCGCCCGCACCGTGTACCTGGACCCGTCCGGATCCCAGATGGGACACAAGGAGTCCGTCCGCGACACGGCGCGCGTCCTCGGCCGGATGTTCGACGGGATCGAGTACCGGGGCGACCGCCAGGACGCCGTCGAGGAGCTCGCCGCACACGCCGGCGTGCCCGTCTTCAACGGCCTCACGAACGACTGGCACCCCACCCAGATGCTCGCCGACGTGCTCACCATGACCGAGCACGGCACCAAGCCCCTGGAGCGGACCGCCTTCGCCTACCTCGGCGACGCCCGCTTCAACATGGGCAACTCCTACCTGGTGACCGGCGCGCTCCTGGGCATGGACGTACGGATCGTCGCGCCGAAGGCCTACTGGCCGGCCGAGGCCGTCGTCGCGCGGGCCCGCGAGCTGGCCGCCGCCTGCGGGGCCCGGATCACCCTCACCGAGGACGTCGCCGAGGGCGTGGCCCAGGCCGACTTCGTGGCCACGGACGTCTGGGTCTCGATGGGCGAGCCCAAGGAGGTCTGGGCGGAGCGGATCGAGGCGCTGGCCCCGTACGCCGTCACCATGGACGTGCTGCGCGCGACGGGCAACCCGGACGTGAAGTTCCTGCACTGCCTGCCCGCCTACCACGACCTCGGTACGGAGGTGGCGCGGGAGGTGTTCGAGCGGTACGGCCTCGACTCGCTGGAGGTCACGGACGAGGTGTTCGAGTCCGCGCACTCGGTCGTCTTCGACCAGGCCGAGAATCGGCTCCACACGATCAAGGCCGTCCTGGTGGCCACGCTGGCGAAGCCGGTCGTGCGGTCGGTCGCATAGTCATGCGCGGGGGTGCGGGATGCGGACCTCCGCGCCGGCCGCGGCGCGCGCCGCGAGGGTGAACCACACGGCCTTGCCGCGTTCGGTGAGGCGGTGGCCGCAGGAGGAGCTCAGCGTCCGGATCAGCAGCAGGCCGCGGCCGTGTTCCTGCCAGGGGTCGGGGTGCGTGTCGTCCGGGCGGGCCGTCAGATCGCCCGGCGGGTCCGGGTCCCCGTCGTGGACCTCGACCTGACAGCCGGTCGGCAGCAGTTCCACGACCAGCTCGATCCCCGCGCCCTCGGCGGTGTGCTCCACGGCGTTGGCCACCAGCTCGGCCGTCAGCAGTTCCGCGGTGTCGCTGTCGGCGGCCGGCCGGGCCTCCGTGAGCGCGGTCCGCACCAGGGCCCGGGCGAGGGGCACGGCGGCGGCCGTGTGCGGGAGGGCGATCCGCCAGGCGGAGGGATCGGGCACGGGGGTTCCTCCGTTCCGTGGGCGTACGGCTGGGCGGGTGTGCGGGCGGGGGGCCGTCCCGGCGGGCAGGGGGTCGTACCGGTGTGCGGCGGGACGCCCCGCCGGTGGCGGAACGGGGAACTCCCGCTTTCAACCATACGAACCCCCGCCGCGGACCCGTAGGGCACCCCGGCCGAACGGCAAGGGACCACCGTCACCACGGGCCGGGACCTCCGGCACCCGTATGCCCGCGATCCATCTGTCGCGTTTCTGTGACGATGGTCACGACTCGGTGATACCGTCGGTTCCGTGAGCCCCTTCACCGGTTCCACACCAGCGACCGAACGGTGGCGCCACCTGCGGGTGACCCGGCAGGACGGCGTGGCCACCGTCACCCTCGACCGCCCCGAGAAGCTGAACGCGCTCACCTTCGGCGCCTACGCCGACCTGCGCGATCTGCTCGCCGAACTGTCCCGCGAACGCTCCGTGCGCGCCCTCGTCCTGGCCGGAGAGGGACGCGGCTTCTGCTCCGGCGGAGACGTGGACGAGATCATCGGCGCCACCCTCGCCATGGACACCGCCGAACTCCTCGACTTCAACCGGATGACCGGCCAGGTCGTGCGGGCCGTCCGCGAATGCCCCTTCCCAGTGATCGCCGCCGTGCACGGGGTGGCCGCCGGAGCCGGAGCCGTCCTCGCCCTCGCCGCCGACTTCCGGATCGCCGACCCCACCGCCCGCTTCGCGTTCCTGTTCACCCGGGTCGGACTCTCCGGCGGCGACATGGGCGCCGCCTACCTGCTGCCCCGGGTCGTCGGCCTCGGCCACGCCACCCGGCTCCTGATGCTCGGAGAGCCCGTACGCGCCCCCGAGGCGGAACGCATCGGGCTCCTCAGCGAACTCGTCGACGAGGGCAAGGCCGACGCCCGGGCCGCCGAACTGGCCGCCCGGCTCGCCGCCGGACCCGCCCTCGCCCACGCCCAGACCAAGGCCCTGCTGACCGCGGAACTCGACATGCCGCTGGCCGCGTCGGTGGAGCTGGACGCCAACACCCAGGCCCTCCTGATGCACGGCCAGGACTACGCGGAGTTCCACGCGGCCTTCACCGGGAAGCGCCCGCCGGAGTGGAAGGGCAGGTAGCCACATGGCAGCGAGCGCCCTGCGGGTGGCCGTCCTCGGCGGGGGACCGGGCGGCCTGTACACGGCCGCACTGCTCGCCCGGCAGGGCCACCGCGTCGAGGTGTGGGAACGCCGGGCCCCCGACGACACCTTCGGCTTCGGCGTCGTCCTCTCCGACGAGACCCTGGGCGGCATCGAACGGGCCGACACCGTCGTCCACGCCGCCCTCGGCGCCGAGTTCGTCCGCTGGGACGACGTGGACGTCGTGCACCGCGGCCGGCTCCTCACCTCCGGCGGCCACGGTTTCGCGGCGCTGGGCCGACGCCGGCTGCTGGAGATCCTCCACGAGCGCTGCGCCGGACTCGGAGTGCGGCTCCGCTTCCGTACCGGCGCCCCCGACGCCTGGGCCCTCGCCGCGACCCACGACCTGGTGGTCGCCGCCGACGGGGTGCACAGCGCCACCCGCACCAGCGGCGCCGCGCACTTCCGGCCGACCGTGACGGAAGGACGCTGCCGCTACATCTGGCTCGCCGCCGACTTCGCCTTCGACGCCTTCCGCTTCGAGATCGCGGAGACCGAGCACGGCGTGATGCAGCTGCACGCCTACCCGTACTCCCGCCCGATGCCCGACGACCACCGCGCACCGGGGCCCGCAGGGACGCGGATCCGGTCCGGCGCCTCCACCGTGATCGTCGAGATGCGCGAGGAGGTGTGGCGGGCCGCCGGGTTCGACCTCTGCGACGAGGAGGAGTCCGCCGCCCGCTGCGCCAAGACCTTCGGCGAGGCCCTGCGGGGACGGCCCCTGCGCGGCAACCGCTCGGCGTGGACCCGTTTCCCCACCGTCGTCTGCGGCAGCTGGTCGCACGGCAACGTCGCCCTCGTCGGAGACGCCGCGCACACCGCCCACTTCTCCATCGGCTCCGGCACCAAACTCGCCGTCGAGGACGCCCTCGCGCTCGCCGAGGCACTGGCGGCGGAGCCCGCCGTCCCGCAGGCCCTCGCGGCCTACGAGGAGGCCCGCCGCCCCGCCGTGGCCAGCACCCAGCGGGCGGCCGCCGCCAGCATGCGCTGGTTCGAGGACATCGAGGGCTACGTCGCCCAGCCCGCCCGGCAGTTCGCCTTCAACCTCCTCACCCGCAGCCGCCGCGTCACCCACGACAACCTCCGGCTGCGCGACCCCCGCTTCACCCGCGCCGTGGAACGGGACTTCGGCTGCCCCCAGCCGGACCCGCAGACCCCCGGGGGCGCGGGAACTCCGCCGATGTTCACCCCGTTCACCCTGCGCGGGCTGACCCTGCGCAACCGGGTCGTCGTCTCGCCCATGGACATGTACTCCGCGCGGGACGGGGTGCCGGGGGAGTTCCACCTGGTGCACCTGGGCGCGCGGGCCCTCGGCGGCGCCGGACTCGTCATGACCGAGATGGTCTGCGTCAGCGCCGAAGGCCGCATCACCCCCGCCTGCGCGGGCCTGTGGACGGCCGAACAGGCCACCGCCTGGAAACGGATCGTGGACTTCGTCCACACCTCCGCCCCCGGCGCGGCCCTCGGCGTGCAGCTCGGCCACTCCGGCCGCAAGGGCTCGACGCGCGTCATGTGGGAGGGCATGGACGAACCGCTCCCGCAGGGCAACTGGCCGCTCGTCGCGGCCTCCGCGCTGCCCTACCGGCCGGGCGTCTCCGCCGTCCCGCGCGCCCTGACGCGCGACGACCTCACGGCGATCCGCTCCGAGTTCGCGGCCGCCGCCGTACGCGCCGCCGACTGCGGCTTCGACCTGCTGGAACTGCACTGCGCGCACGGCTACCTGCTGTCCGGCTTCCTGTCCCCGCTCACCAACCACCGCGACGACGCCTACGGGGGCTCCCCGGAGAAGCGGCTGCGGTTCCCGCTGGAGGTCTTCGACGCGGTCCGCGAGGTCTGGCCCGAGGACCGCCCGATGACGGTCCGCCTCTCGGCGACCGACTGGGCCCCCGGCGGCACCACGCCCGAGGAGGCCGAGGGGATCGCCGCCGCCTTCGCCGCGCACGGAGCCGACGCCGTCGACGTCTCGACGGGCCAGGTGGTGGCCGACGAGAAGCCCGAGTACGGGCGCTCCTACCAGACCCCCCACGCCGACCGGATCCGCAACGCCCTCGGCGTCCCGGTCATCGCGGTTGGCGCCATCTCCTCCTGGGACGACGTCAACTCCCTGCTCCTGGCCGGCCGCGCCGACCTGTGCGCCGTGGGCCGCCCGCACCTCTACGACCCGAACTGGACCCTGCACGCGGCCGCCGACCAGGACTACGCCGGCCCGGCCGCCCCCTGGCCCGACCCGTACCGGGCCGGCAGCCGCAAACCCCCGACGGGCCGGGGCTGACCGCGCCCGGCGCCGGCCGCGCTCAGGCGCGGACCAGCTGGACGCGGTCCTCGACCGGGACGTAGCCGATGCGCCGGTAGACGCCGTTGCTGGTGGGGTTGTCCAGGTCGGTGAACAGCAGCACCTCCGCGGCCCCGGCCGCGTACGCCGCCGCGCCCACCGCGTGCGTCACCCCGGCGGCGTAGCCGCGGCCCCGGGCGCCGGGCGGCGTGTACACCGGGTACACGCGGGAGACGGAGCCGATCGGGCGGGAGAAACCGGCCGTCGACACCGGGGTGCCCCCGTCCTCCCAGAGCAGGATCCCCCCGTAGGAGATCCGGTCGCGCAGGGCCGCCTCGGAGGCGGCGCCCGGCTGGCCGGTCTCCCGGGCGAACGCCTCGTTCCACTCCCGCAGCAGCGGCAGGTCCCCCTCGGCCGCGGGCCGGGCCCGCCCCCGCGGGAACGGGTCGGGGGCCGTCGGCGCGGCGAGCCGGTACAGCCGGCTCTGCTCCGCGACCCGGGACGGCGCCCCCCAGGCCGGGGCCAGCACGGGCACGTCCCGGGCCCGCACGTTGAAGGCGTCGACCCCGGCGAGGAGCGGCTCGGCGGCCAGCGCGCCGCCCAGGGCCCGCACGGCCTCCCCGGGCAGAGCGCCGAGGACCAGCGGGAACGGCGGCGTGCGCAGCACCGCCCCGGCGACGGCCCCGTCCGCCCCCGTCCACCAGCCGAAGACGGGCTCTCCGGGGCCGTGGGCGTGCGGGCCGCGCCGTTCCAGGGCGTCGGCGATGGTCAGCAGGAGGGTGTTGACGACGGGCTGCGCGGCCACGGCCGGGCGCGCGGCGGCCAGGTAGGCCGCCAGATCAGTGCTGAAGGTCCATGTCATGGCCCATCGTGGCGTGCCCCGGACGCGCCGCGCACCGGAGTTTCCGCCGGGCCGCGCCCGCCGAGGGCGGGGGCTACTCCCGTACGAAGAGGGCGCCCGTGTCGCGGAGCCGGGCGTGGAGTTCGGCGAAGACCGCGGCCGCGCGGTCGCCCGGCCAGTCGGCGGGCAGCAGGTCGCGGGGCAGCCCCGGGTCGGCGTACGGCAGGCGGCGCCAGGTGTCCAGGGCCGGCAGGTAGGTCCGGTAGGCCGCCTCCGGGGTGGGCTCCGGGCCGCTCTGGAGGGAGCGCAGGGCCGGTTCGTGCAGGTCGAGGAACTCCTCGTGCTGCTTGGCCAGCGCCGCCAGGTCCCACCAGCGGGCCACGGCCTCGGCGGTCGGGGCGAAGCCGAGGTGGGCGCCGCGGAACAGCTCCACGTACGCCGTCAGGTGCAGCCGCTCCAGGGTGTGGCCGGTCTCCCCGGCCAGGTGCGCCGGGGCGATCCAGACGCCGGGGGCGACGGCCCCGAAGCCGAGGCGGGCCAGCCGGGAGCGCAGCAGGTGCCGCTTGTGCCGCTCCTGCTCCGGTACGGAGAACACCGCGACCAGCCATTCCCCCGAGACCGGGGGTTCGCCGTAGATCCGCCGGTCCCCGTCCGCCAGCAGCAGCCGGGCCTCCTCGGAGAGGGCGTACCCGGCCGAGCCGTCCGCCGCCCGCGCCGGCTCCAGGAAGCCGCGCCGCTTGAGGCGCGACACCGAGGAGCGGACGGACGGCGCGTCCACCCCGGCCGCGCCCAGCAGGCGGACCAGGGCGGACACCGGTACGGGGCCCTCGAAGGACCGCCCGTAGGCGCCGTAGAACGTGACGATCAGGGATCGCGGAGTGTGCTGCTCGGCCACGGGTTCACTCTAGATCGCGCAGCCGGAACCGTTGGAGTTTGCCGGTCGCGGTGCGCGGCAGCGCCGGGAGGAACACGAACGAGCGCGGGCACTTGTGCGGGGCCAGTTCACCGCGCATGAAGGTCCGCAGGTCGTCCTCGGTCAGCACCACCCCCTCCCGCAGGACGGTGTACGCCACCACGACCTGCCCGCGCCGCTCGTCGGGCCGGCCGACGACCGCCGCCTCCACCACGTCCGGATGGCGCAGCAGGGCCTCCTCGACCTCCGGGCCCGCGATGTTGTACCCGGCGGAGATGATCATGTCGTCGGCGCGGGCGACGTAGCGGAAGTAGCCCTCCGGATCGCGGACGTAGGTGTCGCCGGTCAGGTTCCAGCCGTCCCGCACGTACTCGCCCTGCCGCGGGTCGGCCAGGTAGCGGCAGCCCACCGGCCCCCGCACCGCCAGCAGCCCCGGCTCGTTGTCCGCCACCGGCCGCCCCGACGGGTCCACCACCCGGGCCTGCCAGCCCGGCACCACCCGGCCGGTCGTGCCGGGGCGGATGTCCTCGTCCGCCGCCGAGATGAAGATGTGCAGCAGCTCGGTGGCCCCGATCCCGTTGATGATCCGCAGGCCGGTGCGCTCGTACCAGGCCCGCCAGGTCGCCTCGGGCAGGTTCTCGCCCGCCGAGACGCAGCGGCGCAGCGCGGACAGGTCGTAGGCGCCCGTGTCGTACGGGCCGAGCGTGTCCAGCATCGACCGGTAGGCGGTGGGGGCGGTGAACAGCACCGTCACCCGGTGCTCGGCGAGCGCGGGCAGCAGCGCCCGGGGCGCGGCCTGCTCCAGCAGCAGCGCGCAGGCGCCGGCCCGCAGCGGGAACACCACCAGCCCGCCGAGGCCGAAGGTGAACCCGAGCGGGGGACTGCCCGCGAACACGTCGTCGGGACGGGGGCGCAGCACGCCGGCGGAGAAGGTGTCGGCGACGGCGAGCAGGTCCCGGTGGAAGTGCATGCAGCCCTTGGGGCGGCCGGTGGTCCCGGAGGTGAAGGCGATCAGCGCCACGTCGTCGGCGGAGGTCCCGACGGCCTCGTAGGGAGCGGTGTGCGCCCGCGCCAGCCGCAGCAGGTCGTCCGGCGCCTCCCCGCCGTACGCGGTGATCCGCAGCCCGGGCACCTCGGCCTTCGCCAGGTCGTCGAGGGCGCTCACGTGGCACAGGGCGTGCCGCACCCGGGCCATCGCGCACACCGTGGCCAGCTCCTGGGCCCGCTGCTGGGCCAGTACGGTGACGGCCACCGCGCCCGCCTTCATGACCGCCAGCCAGCAGGCGGCGAGCCAGGGGCCGGTGGGCCCGCGCAGCAGGACCCGGTTGCCGGGCACCACGCCGAGATCCACGGTGAGGACGTGGGCCAGGCGGTCCACGCGCTCGCGCAGTTCCCCGTACGACCACACCTCGCCCGAGCCGCTGCGGAACGCCGGCCGGTCCGGCCCGAACCGGCCGATGGTGGCGTCGAGCAGCTCGGCTCCGCAGTTCAGCCGGTCCGGATAGGCCAGTTCGGGGAGTTCGAACAGCAGGTTCGGCCAGGCGTGGGCGGGCGGGAGATGGTCCCGGGCAAAGGTGTCGGCGTGGGCGGAAGGCATGAGCTCCAAGGCGGGTTCGCCCCCTTGCAACGTCCGGATTGAGGTGGAGCCGGCCGTGCGGTCGCGACACGAGCGTATCGTGATGGTGACGGCAGTCAACAGGACGCGATAGAACTGGGGCATTCGGATGACCGGATTCGCGCTCGGGGCGGAAGAAGAGGAATGGTGCGGCCGGCTGCGCACCCTGGCGCGGGAACGGCTGAGGCCGCTCGCCGAGAAGGGCGAACCGGGCCGCGTGAACCGGCCGCTGCTCGCGGAACTGGGGGAACTGGGCCTGCTGGAGCGGGTGTTCACCTCCGGCGCGCTGGAGCTGTGCCTGCTGCGGGAGTCCCTGGCCTACGGATGCACCGAGGCGGAGACCGCCCTGGCCCTCCAGGGCCTCGGCGCGCACCCCGTGCTCGGTGCGGGCAGCGCGGCGCAGCGGGAGCGCTGGCTGCCCGGCGTACGGGCGGGGCGGACCGTGGCGGCCTTCGCGCTGAGCGAGCCGGGCGCCGGCTCGGACGCGGCGGCCCTGGCCCTGGCCGCCGAGCCGGACGGGCCGGGCTGGCGGCTGACCGGAGCCAAGTGCTGGATCTCCAACGCCCCCGAGGCGGACTTCTACACCGTGTTCGCCCGGACGGGTGAGGCGCCCGGCGCCAAGGGCATCACCGCCTTCCTGGTCCCCGCGGACCGCGGGGGCCTCAGCGGCGAGGCCCTGGACATGCTGTCGCCGCACCCGATCGGCTCCCTCGCCTTCGACGGGGTGCCCGTCGGCCCGGAGGACGTCCTCGGCGAGCCCGGGCAGGGCTTCCGCGTCGCCATGCGGACGCTGAACCTGTTCCGGCCGAGCGTCGGCGCGTTCGCCGTCGGCATGGCCCGCGCCGCCCTGGACGCCACCCTCGCGCACACGGCGGGCCGGACCGCCTTCGGCGGGGTCCTGGCCGACCTCCAGGCCGTCGCGCACCGGGTCGCCGAGATGGCCACCCGCACCGAAGCGGCCCGGCTGCTGGTCTACGCGGCCGCCGGGGCCCACGACCGCGGCGCTCCCGACGTCCCCCGCCGGGCGGCGATGGCCAAGCTCCTCGCCACCGAGACGGCCCAGTACGTCGTCGACCACGCCGTCCAGCTGCACGGAGCGGCCGCCCTGCGCCGCGGCCATCTGCTGGAGCACCTCTACCGGGAAGTGCGGGCCCCCAGGATCTACGAGGGCGCCAGCGAGGTGCAGCGCACGATCATCGCGAAGGAGCTGTACCGGGAGGTGGCGGCCCGATGAGCCTGGAGCGCGTCAACCCGGAGCGGCTGTCCCCGGCGGCCGGCTTCTCGCACGCCGTCGTCGCCACCGGGGGCCGCCTCGTGTTCCTGGCGGGGCAGACCGCGCTGGACGCCGCCGGGAAGGTGGTGGGCGAGACCCTGCCCGAGCAGTTCGAGCAGGCCCTGACCAACCTCCTGGCCGCCCTCGCGGCGGCGGGCGGCACCCCGGCGGACCTCGCCCGCGTCACGGTGTACGCGGCGGACGTGGCGGCGTACCGCGAACACGCCGGCGAACTCGGGCGGGTGTGGCGGCGGTTGGCCGGCCGTGACTACCCGGCGATGGCCGTGGTCGGAATCGTCCGGCTGTGGGACGCCGAGGCCCTGGTCGAACTGGACGGCATCGCGGTCCTGTCGTAGGCGGCGCCCTCCGCGCGGGGCGGGGCTCAGGGGCGGCCCGTGACGTGGCCCCCGTCCACGCGCAGGGCGTGTCCGGTGACGAACGCCGCCCCCGCGAGGTAGAGCACGGCCTCGGAGATCTCGGAGACCTCGCCCACGCGGTTCAGCAGGGCGAGGCCGCCGAAGGCGTCCACCTCGGAACCTCCGTGCAGGGGCGTGCGGATGATGCCGGGCGACACGAGGTTGACCCGGATGCCGTCCGCGGCGAGCTCCGCGGCCAGGCTCGTCGTCAGCGCGTGCACCCCGGCCTTGCTGACCACCGGCGCGGAGGCCGGGAAGCCGGCCAGGCCGTGGTCGACCAGCACGGTGCCGATGTTGACGATGCTGCCGCCCTCGCCCTGCGCGCGCAGGGCCCGCACCACGGCCTGCGTGGTGAGGTAGGTGCCCTTCAGGTTGCCGGTGAGGAAGCCGTCGAGCTCCTCCTCGGTCACCTCGGTGAACGGCTTGGAGGCGAAGGTGCCCGCGTTGTTGACCAGGACGTCGATCCGGCCGAACCGCTCCAGGGCGGTGGCCACGAGCGCCTCCCCGGTCCGCGGGTCCGCGATGTCGCCCGCGACCCAGGCGGTGCGCTCGGGGTGCCCGAGGCCGGCGGCGGCCCGCTCCAGCCGGCCGGCGTCACGGCCGCCGAGGACCACGGCGGCGCCGTCGGCCAGGAAGGCGCGGGCGATGTCGAGCCCGATCCCGCTGGAGGCGCCGGTGACCAGGGCGGTGGTGACGGGGACGCGGGCGGTGCTGGTGTCGGTCATGGTGGGGGTGCCTTCCGGGCCGGATCAACGGGGGGACCCCACGAACCTACGAGCCGTCAGCCCATCACACCACGACGGAAATCGGAGCATGTGATAATCCACGGTTATGGATGTGGACCTGCGTGACCTGGAGCTCCTGCACGCCACGGCCGAGGCCGGCTCCCTGACCGCGGCCGCCGAACGGCTCTACGTCAGCCAGCCCGCCCTCAGCCAGCGGCTCACCCGGCTGGAGTCCCGCCTCGGCATGCGCGTCTTCGACCGCGAGGGCCGCCGCCTGGTGCCCAACGCGGCGGGCCGCCGGCTGCTGGCCGCCGCCCACCACGTCCTCGGCGAACTGGAGTCAGCCTCTCGCGACCTGCGGGAGCTCCGCGACGGACGCGACCGGCGGGTGCGCTTCACCGCCCAGTGCAGCACCACCTTTCCCTGGCTCCCGCCCGTCCTGCGCGCCTTCCGCGAGCGCGCGCCCGGCATCGAGGTCCGCATCGAGACCGTCCCCGACGACGCCCCGGTCCCGGCACTGCTCGCCGACCAGGTCGACGTCGCGCTGGTCACCAAGATCGACGCGCAGGCGGACAAGGTGGAGCTGGTCCGCCTCTTCGAGGACGAGATGACGGCGGTGGTCCCCGCCGGCCATCCGTGGGCCTCCCGCGCCCACCTGACCGCCCGTGACTTCGACGGGGTGGACCTGGTCCTCTACGACTTCTACGACCAGCAGCGCATCCCGTCGCTGCACCTGCCCCTCCCGGAGGGGGCCCGGCCGGGCCGGATCACGACCATGCCGGTCGTGACCGACCTGGTCGTCGAGATGGTGGCGGGCGGCCAGGGCGTCACGGTCCTGCCGAACTGGGTCGCCGCCCCGTACGTCGCCTCGCACGGCCTGGCCCTGGTCCGCATCGGCGCCCGGCCCCTCACCCGCACCTGGTACTGCGCCACCCGCCCCGGCCCCCGGCCGCCCCATCTCGACGTCTTCGTCGAGGAACTGGTGGCGCGCCTGGGCGACCGGGAGCCGGGCCGGGACGGCACTGCCTAGTCCAGGCCACGGCACTGGTCCCGGTCACGGCACTAGCCCTCCAGGAGGTGGCCCATCCACTCCTCGATGCCCGCCACCGTGCGCGGCAGGGCTCCGGACATCAGGCGGGCGCCGTCGGCGGTGACGACCAGGTCGTCCTCGATGCGCACGCCGATGCCGCGCAGCTCCGCCGGGAGGGTCTCGTCGTCGGGCTGGAGGTAGAGGCCCGGTTCCACGGTGAGGACCTGACCCTCCTCCAGGACGCCGTCCAGGTAGGTGTCGGCCCGCGCCTGCGCGCAGTCGTGGACGTCCAGTCCCAGCATGTGTCCGCTGCTGCACAGGGTGTACCGCCGGTGCAGATCGCCCTCCGCGTCCTTCAGGACCCCCCACTCGGCGAGCCCTTCCGCGATGACGCGCATCCCCGCGCGGTGGAAGTCGCGGAAGCTCGCGCCCGGGCGCAGCGCCGCCATGCCGGCGTCCTGGGCGGCCAGTACCAGTTCGTACACCTGCCGCTGCACGGGGGAGAAGCGGCCCGACAGCGGGAGGGTGCGGGTGATGTCGGCGGTGTAGAGGGTGTCGGTCTCCACGCCCGCGTCCAACAGCAGCAGGTCGCCGCCGTCGAGCCGGCCGTCGTTGCGGATCCAGTGCAGTACGCAGGCGTGGGCGCCCGAGGCCGCGATCGTGTCGTAGCCGGTGCCGTTGCCCTCCGCCCGGGCGCGCAGGCCGAAGACCCCCTCGATCCAGCGCTCCCCGCGCGGATGGGCCAGCGCCCGCGGCAGGGCCCGTACGACGTCCTCGAACCCGGCGGTGGTGTGGTCGACCGCCAGCTGGAGCTGGCCGACCTCCCAGGCGTCCTTGACCAGGCGCAGCTCCGACAGGGCGGTGGCCAGCTCCCGGTCGGTGGAGGCGTCGCGGGCCGGCGGGGTGCCGAGGGCGTCCAGGTGCGCG
Organism: Streptomyces sp. NPDC006512; assembly: GCF_040611935.1. Lineage (NCBI taxonomy): Bacteria > Bacillati > Actinomycetota > Actinomycetes > Kitasatosporales > Streptomycetaceae > Streptomyces > Streptomyces sp. NPDC006512. The sequence goes on from NZ_JBEXPG010000057.1 coordinate 50,726, forward strand.
CAGCGGATGCCCGTCAGCCGTTCCGCCTCCGCGAGGTCGGGGCGCCGGCCCACCCAGAACTCCCCGTAGCGGCGGTCTCGGTAGAACTCCTCGTTGCCGCCGGTCCGGGGCGAGCGCGGCCGCAGGTACAGGACGGCCTCGTGGCCGGTCGGCCCGGAGGGCTCCAGCACCAGGACGTGGCCCACCTGGTCCTCGCCGGTCAGGCCCGTGAGCCAGGCGTACGCGCTGTGCGGCCGGAACCGGTGGTCGCAGTCGTTGGAGCGGACCTTCAGCTCGCCCGCCGGTACGACGAGCCGCTCGCCCGGGAAGAGCGCCGAGAGGCGGGCCCGGCGCGCGGGGGTCACGGCGTGGGCGGGGACGCGCGCCGCGGCGGACAGCGGCGAGGCGGCCCAGTCCGCCGCCATGAAGCGGGACAACTCGGCTGATACCGGCAGGTCGTGGCTGCCGATGTTCAGGCGGGAGGGGTGGTCGGTCACGGAGGCTCCCTCAAGAAGTACTGAACTGGTTGGCGCACAGGTCTTGTCAGTGCAATTTCACATTACTATGTTACAGCTCACACCGCGGCACGTTAATCCCCGTCAAACGCCGCGTGACGCAGGGCAGTTCACGCACCACTTCCCCCACCTCCCTCCCAACCAGGAGTCACCGGTGTCCCAGCACAGAGCTGTGCGTACGTCCCTCCTCTCCGCCGCCGTGGCGGTCACCCTCCTGGCCACCGCCGGCCAGGCCGTGACCCAGGCGTCCGAGCGGGGCACCCCCGCCGCTGCGAGCGGCGCCTCCGCGCCCGGCGCCTTCGGCCCGGGGGCCGCGGCCGCCACGCCGAACCCCTTCGACGAGGTCGAGCGCCTCGCCGACGCCCAGGCGCCCGTACCGGCACCCGCCCTCGCCCCGGGCGGCAAGACCGAGGCCGGCGGGAAGGTGCCCGGCGCCGTCCCGGCCGCGTCCCCGCCGGTCTCGGCCGCGTCCGCCGAGCGCTCGGAGAAGAGCCGCGCGGCGGCCTCCGCCCAGGCCGCGCCCACGGCGCGGAGCGTGGCCGCGGGCGTCCCCTGCACCCTTGACGGGATCACGAACCTCACCCCGGAGCAGTTCGCCGACTTCCTCGGCGACCAGGCCGTCCTCGCCGACGGCTGTCTGCGGGGCCTCATCTGGACCTGGGACGCCCGCCTGGCGCCCGTCATGTCCGACGCCCACGTCCAGGCGGTCTCCCGCCGGATCTCGGCCCTGTCCGCCGCCCACGACGGCCGCAACTCCTCCCACCTGGAGGAGATGTTCACCTACCTGCACGCCGTGGCCTACCACGACTACTCGCGCACCGAGATCGACGTCACCGACGCCCCGACGGTCAACGCCATGCGGCAGGCCATCGCCGACTTCGGCGCCGCCGCCCGCACCTTCGACGTCACGAAGACCAACGCCAACACCCTGCGCGAGGCCCTCTACGCGGCCAGCGCGCCCGGCCTGCGCCACCACCAGCTCGGCCTCATCAAGAAGGTCCTGGCGACCATGGACCCGGCCCACCCGGCCACCCACCACGACGCCGCCTGGGCGGGCGCCGCGCTGGCCGCGCTCTCCGTCAACTACCTCGGCGTCTACCCGGGCAACCAGGACGCCGCCTTCCACGCCGCGGCCGCGGCCGACCCCTCGTACCGCGCCGCGTTCAAGGCCTTCGCGACCCACACCCACCTCAAGGGCACCGCGAACGCCTGGGTGGCGCGCGACGCGCTCAGCGAGTACGCCCGCTTCGGCGAGATCGCGGGCCTGCGGGACCAGATAGTCGCCGACCTCGGCGGGATGCTGGAACAGGTCAGGAGGGACTTCGGCAACGGCAGCGAGCAGTGGGCCAAGCTCGTCTCCTGGCTCAACTACTACGACGCCTGCAAGCCGTACGGGGTGTGCAAGGAGGACATCGAGAAGCAGATCTTCCCGTACACCTACACCTACGACAACGGCGCCATCAAGGTCCGCACCGGCCTAGACCGGGCCACCGTCGACCAGCTCTACTACGCCAGCAAGCAGGTCAAGGCCCAGTACCACCGCGTGCTCGGCACCGACCAGCCGCTGGCCGGCGACCCCAACTCGACGCTGAACATCGTGCTCTACGGCTCCCGCGCCGACTACGAGAACTACCACCCGATCCTGACCGGATACGACACCAACAACGGCGGCATCTACATCGAGAACGGCGCCACCTTCTACACCTACCAGCGCCGCGTCCCGCAGGACTCCTCCCTCACCCTGGAAGAGCTCTTCCGCCACGAGTACACGCACTACCTCAACGGCCGCTACGCCGTCCCCGGCTTCTTCGGCCAGGGCCCCTGGTACGAGAGCGACCGCACCACCGCCATGGACGAGGGCACCGCCGAGTTCTTCGACGGCGCCACCCGCGACAACGGCATCGCCGTCCGCAAGTCCCTCGTCAAGTCCGTCATGGCCGACACCGCGAACGGCGGTCCGCGCATGACCGTCGAGCAGCTGCTGAACGCCACCTACGACGGCGACGGCTTCCGCTTCTACAGCTACGCCGGCACGTTCTTCGAGTTCCTGTGGACCGAGAAGCCCACGCTCCTGCGCGAGATGTACACCCACCTGCGCAACGACGACGTCGCGGCGTACGACGCCTGGCGCCACCGCACGGGCGCGGACACCTACCTCCAGCGCGACTACAACCGCTTCCTGGACGCCCAGATCGCCAAGGTCGACCAGCTGTTCGTGCCGAACACCACCTTCACGCCGAACGACCAGCTGCGCGACTCCGCGCTCGCCTCGGTGAAGTCGGCCTTCGCGACGGCCACGTACAACACGCCGGACTGCGTGGAGAACGGCGACCCCGGCAAGCGCCGCTTCACCTGTACGGGCCGGATCTCCGCGAACCTGAAGAACTGGCGGAGCGACGACCAGAACTTCAAGGACATGTCCGAGACGGTGGACTACTTCATCCTCGACCGGGCCGGCGCCGCCTCCAACAACCTGGCCGACATGAACTGCTCCTTCGGCCCGGTGGAGATCTGGACCAACAAGACGGCGGGAACCTCCTCCTTCAGCTGCGAGGGCCCGCTCCGCGGCTGACCCAAACCCGGCCGGCCCCTCTCCGTAGGGGCCGGCCGGGTACCTAGGCACCCTCAAAAGAATGTGACATATTACTGCCGTGTCCCAGACCCACTCCTCACCGGACGTCGTCATCATCGGCGCCGGTGTCGTCGGAGCCGCGTGCGCCTACTACGCGGCACGCTCCGGACTCTCCGTGGCGGTCGTCGACCGCGGCCCCGTCGCGGGAGGCACGACCGGCGCCGGTGAGGGCAACCTGCTCGTCTCCGACAAGGAGGCCGGCCCCGAACTCGACCTCGCGCTCCTGTCCACCGGCCTGTGGCGCGAACTCGCCGCCGTCCTCCCGCCGGAGGCGGAGTACGAGGCCAAGGGCGGCCTGGTCGTCGCCCCCGACGAGAGCACCCTGAAGGCCCTGCGCGTCTTCGCCGACGGGCAGCGCGCCAGCGGGGTCCTCTCCACCGAGATCGGGCCGGACGCCCTGCGCGAACTGGAACCGCACCTGGCCCCGGGCCTCGCGGGCGGCTTCCACTACCCGCAGGACGCCCAGGTCCAGCCCGCCCAGGCGGCGGCCCGCCTCCTCGCCGCGTCGGGAGCCGCGCTGCACCTCGGCGAAGAGGTCACCGAGATCCTCCTCACCGACGGCACGGTCCGCGGCGTCCGCACCCCCCGGCGCACCCTGCACGCCCCGGCGGTCGTCAACGCGGCGGGCACCTGGGCCGGGCAGGTCGCCGCCCTCGCCGGAACCACCCTGCCCGTCCTGCCCCGCCGCGGCTTCGTGCTCGTCACCGAACCCCTGCCCCGCGTGGTCCGGCACAAGGTCTACGCCGCCGACTACATCGCCGACGTAGCCAGCGGCTCCGCCGCCCTCCAGTCCTCCGCCGTGGTGGAGGGCACCCCCGCCGGCCCCGTCCTGATCGGCGCGACCCGCGAACGCGTCGGCTTCGACCGGGGCCTGTCCACGGAGGCGCTGCGCCGCCTGGCTGCCCAGGCGGCGGCCCTCTTCCCGGTCCTGGCCGGAGTCCGCGTCCTGCGCACCTACCACGGCTTCCGCCCCTACCTCCCCGACCACCTCCCGGCGATCGGCCCCGACCCCCGGGTACCGGGCCTGCTCCACGCCTGCGGCCACGAGGGCGCCGGCATCGGCCTGGCCCCCGCCACCGGCCTCCTGATCGCAGCCACCCTCGCCGCCTCCACCCCCCCACTGAACCCCACCCCCTTCCACCCGAACCGCTTCGCGGATGCCCCCGCCCCTTGAGGACCGGAGGCGCGCCAGGCCGGGGGCGGGGACGGGGTGGGGGGTCGGCCGGGGCTAAAACGTGATTTGTTGGCGCCCTGCCCCGCCCGACAAGACGCTCCGGACAAGGCGCCATAAATCATGCCCGCCCCGGACGACCCCCCACCCCGGCCCCGACCCCGGCCC
>NZ_JBEXPG010000058.1:0-55174 GCF_040611935.1 Streptomyces sp. NPDC006512
CCCGCGTACTGGACGTACTTGGCTTTCGCCCGGTGCGGCGAGAGCGCGTGCCAGGCGTCGCGGGGCAGACGGGAGTTTGACGACAGGCCCTAGGGGTTGGGGCGGAGCCGTCGGCCGCCGGCGGCGCAATAAGCTGGGGTCAGTGCCCGCCGGACGAAGGAGTCGCACAGTGCCGCCGATCCTCGATGCGGTCGTGGTGGGGGCGGGGCCCAACGGCCTGACCGCCGCCGTCGAACTGGCCCGCCGCGGCCACTCCGTAGCCGTGTTCGAGGCCGCCGGAACCGTCGGCGGCGGGGCCCGTACCGAGGAGCTCACCCTCCCCGGCTTCCGGCACGACCCCTGCTCCGCGGTCCACCCCCTCGGCATCGGATCGCCGGTGTTCAAGACCATGCCGCTGAAGCGGTACGGGCTGGAGTGGCTGCACGCGCCCCTGCCGATGGCGCACCCCTTCGACGACGGCACCGCCGCCGTGCTGTCGCGCTCCGTCGCCGAGACCGCCGCGTCCTTCGGGCCGCGCGACGCGGGCGCGTACCGGCGCCTGGTGGGCCCGTACCTCGGCAAGTGGGACACCCTGGCCCGGGACTTCATGTCCCTGCCGAGCACCGCCCTGCCCCGGGACCCGGTCACCCTGGCCCGGTTCGGGCTGGACGGACTGCCGCCCTCCACCTGGCTGCTGCGCCGCTTCCGCGACGACCGGGCCCGCGCCCTGTTCGCCGGGCTCGTGGCGCACGTCATCGCCCCGCTGGGCGGGATCGGGACCGGCGCCGTCGGCCTGGTCTTCGCCCTGGCCGCCCACGCCGGCGGCTGGCCGATGCCGCGCGGCGGCTCGCAGTCCGTCTCCGACGCCCTCGCCGGCTACCTGCGCGACCTCGGCGGCACCGTCCACACCGGCTACGAGGTCAAGCGGCTCGACGACCTCCCGCCGGCCCGCGCGTACGTCTTCGACACCTCCCCGACCGCCCTGGCCCGCATCGCGCGCCTCGGCCGCGCCTACGAGGGCTACCGGTACGGGGCCTCCGTCTTCAAGCTCGACTACGCGCTGGACGGCCCCGTGCCCTGGACGGCGGAGGAGGCCCGCCGGGCCGGCACCGTCCAGATCGGACCCCGCACCCGCGACATCGACGCGGCCCTGCAACTGGCCTCGGGCGGCCGCGCCCCGCGCACCCCCTTCCTCATCACCGCCCAGCCCAGCCTCGTCGACCCGGGCCGGGCGCCCGAGGGCAAGCACGTCTTCTGGGCGTACGGGCACGTCCCGGCCGGCTGGGACGGCGACCTCACCGAAGCCGTCGAACGGCAGCTGGAGCGCTTCGCCCCCGGCTTCCGCGACCTCGTGCTCGCCCGCGCCACGGCCGGCCCGCCCCAGCTCGCGGCCCGCAACCCCAACTACGTCGGCGGGGACATCGCCTGCGGCGCGGCCTCCGGCCTCCAGCTCCTGCTGCGCCCGAAGCTCACCCTGTCCCCGTACACGACCGCCCATCCGGCGGTGTTCCTCTGTTCCTCGGCCACCCCGCCCGGCCCGGGCGTCCACGGCATGTCCGGCCACAACGCCGCCAAGGCGGTCTGGCGCCACCTTCGGAAGGCCTCGTGATGGTCCGCATCACCCTCGTCCTCGGAGACATCACCGCGGAGCCGGCCGACGCGGTCGTCAACGCCGCGAACTCCTCGCTGCTCGGCGGCGGGGGAGTGGACGGAGCCATCCACCGGCGCGGCGGCCCCGAGATCCTGGCCGCCTGCGAAGACCTGCGGCGCTCCCACTACGGCAAGGGCCTGCCGACGGGCCGCGCGGTCGCCACCACCGCGGGCCGGCTCCCGGCGGCGCACGTGATCCACACGGTCGGGCCGGTGTGGTCCCGCGACGAGGACCGCTCGGAGCTGCTGGCCTCCTGCTACCGCGAGTCCCTGCGCGTCGCCGACGAACTGGGGGCCCGTACGGTCGCCTTCCCGGCGATCTCCACCGGGATCTACGGCTGGCCGATGGACGACGGCGCCCGGATCGCCGTCGAGACCGTGCGCGCGGCCCGCACCGAGGTCGAGGAGGTCCGGTTCGTGCTCTTCGACGAGAAGGCCTACGCGGCGTTCGAGGCCGCCGCCGGGGGCCCGGCGTAGACCGTCACCGGGCCCGCTTCGCCTGGCCGGGGGCGGGGCGCGGGTAGGTCCGGGACTGCTTGACGCTGCCGTAGGCGAAGCTCGACTCGATCGAGGCGATACCGGGAATGGCGTGGATCCGGTGGCGGACCAGTGCCTCGTACGCCTCCAGGTCCTCGATGACCACGCGCAGCAGGTAGTCGCTGCTGCCCGCCATCAGGTAGCAGTCCTGGATGTGCTCGATCACCGCCACGTGCTCTTCGAACGTCCCGACGGCCTCCGCCGTGTGCCGCTCCAGGCGGATCCGGACGAAAACGGTGACGGGGAGACCGAAGGCGACCTGGTCGACCATGGCCGTGTAGCCCCGGATCAGGCCCGCCTCCTCCAGGCGGCGGACCCGGCGCAGGCAGGGGGAGGGGGACAGCCTCACGCGGTCGGCGAGGTCCTGGTTGGACAGCCGCCCGTCGGCCTGCAATTCCCGGATGATCTGCAGATCGACGGCGTCCACGGTTCCTCCAGGGCGTTTCTTGGCAGATCCTGCCCCAAACGTATGTCCGAGCGACAGAACTGGCAATCGGCTGCCCCGGCCCAGGCCCTAGCGTTGCGAGGGAACGGGCCAGACCGGTCCGCGCTCACAGGCTGGAGCAACTTCCTTGGTCGCGACCACCACCACCGGGGCGGCCGCTCCCCTCCGCGCGGAGGGCCCGCGGGCCGGAAACCCCGGCCGCCGCGGGCTCTCCCCCCAGGGCCGGGGCATGCTGGCCCTGCTGGTCACCGTGGCGATCTGGGCCGCCTTCGCGCTCAGCGCCCGCGCCCTGAGCACCTCCACGCTCCTGCCCGCCGACGCCGCCCTGCTGCGTTTCGGCGTCCCGCTGGTCGTCCTGCTGCCCGCGCTGTGGAAGCGCCGCGAGCGCATCGCCGCGGTCCGGCCCGGTCCCGCCCTCAAGATCGTCTGTGGTGCGGGGGTGCCGTTCTTCCTCGCCGCCATGCACGGCGGCGCCCTGACCTCGGCCGCCTTCGTCGGCTCGATCGTCCCCGGCATGGTCCCGCTGTTCGTCTCCGCCCTCATGGCAGCCCGCGGACACGGCCTGCCCCGGGGAGCGCAGACCGCCGGCCTCGCCCTGATCGCGACCGGCGTGATCGCCCTGGTCTGGCGGCACGTCGTCCCCGTCGACACGGACGTACTGGCCGGCGCCGGCACCCTCCTGGTCGCCAGCGGGCTGTGGGCCCTGTACACGGTGGGCCTGCGCGACGTCGACCTCGACCCCGTGGGCTCGATCGGCCTGCTCTGCCTTCCCTCCTTCGCCGTGATCGGACTCCTGGTGCTGACCGGGGTCCTCCCGAGCGGCCTCGCCCACGCCGAGGGCGCGGACATCGCCCTCTTCCTGGTGGTGCAGGGACTCGGCGTGGGCCTGTGCGCGGGCCTGCTCTACGCCTTCGCGATCCGCCGGCTCGGTGCCGAACGCGCCTCGGTCGTCGGCAGCCTCAGCCCCGTCGCCGTCGTCCTGCTCGCCATCCCGCTCCTCGACGAGAAGCCGGCCCTCGCCGTCCTCGTCGGCGTGCCCCTGATCACCGCCGGCGTGGTCCTCGCCAATCGCCGCCCCCGCCCCCACGCCCGCCCGCTCCCCGAGGTTCCCGCAGATGCTTGAGCTCCTTCCCCCGCCGCCCACCGATCCCCTGTGGGACCTGACGTACGAGTTCGGCGGCGACGAGCGGCCCGAGCGGCTGAACCTCGTCCTCGGCGTGTACCGCGACGACACCGGCCGCACGCCCGTGATGGCCGCCGTCCGCGAGGCCGAGATACGCCTCGCCGAGCGCTCCGACTCCAAGGAGTACCGCGGGCTCTCCGGCAACGCCGGCTTCAACCGGGCCCTGCTGGCGCTGGTCCTGGGATCCGGCGGTCCGGCCGACCGGGCCGCGGCCGTCCAGACCGTCGCCGGCTCCGGCGCGCTGCGGCTGCTGGCCGACCTGATCTGCCGGACCCGCCCCGGCACGACGGTGTGGATCAGCGACCCGGCCTACGTCAACCACCGGCCCATCCTGGAGGCGGCCGGCCTGACCGTGCGCACCTACGGCTGGCGCGACGCCGAAGGCGGCTTCGACACCGCCGCGGTCCTGCGCGACCTCGGCGCGGCGCGGCGCGACGACGTCGTCCTCCTCCAGGGCTGCTGCCACAACCCGACCGGCGCCGACCCCTCCCCGCAGGACTGGGAGGCCCTCGCCGACCTCGCCGCCCGGACCGGCTGGGTGCCGTTCGTCGACCTCGCCTACCACGGCCTCGGCGACGGGCTGGAGGCCGACCTGGCGGCCACGCGGCTGCTCGCCTCCCGGCTGCCGGAGGTGCTGGTGGCCGTCAGCTGCTCGAAGAACTTCGGCCTGTACAGCGACCGTACGGGCTGCGCCATCGTCGTCGGCGCCTCGGCCACGGCCGTGCGGCACGCCGAGACGGCCCTGCAGAACGCCGCCCGGACCCTGTACTCGATGCCGCCCGAGCACGGCGCCGCCGTCGTGACGGCCATCCTGGAGGACGAGCGGCTGCGCCGCTCCTGGGAGGCGGAACTGGACGTCATGCGCGGCCGGATCGCCGCCAACCGGGCCGAACTCACCGCCCGCCTCGACGCCCTGGGCTGCGAGGTCCAGGCGCGGGCCCTGGCGCGGCAGAAGGGCATGTTCTCGATGCTGCCGCTGACCTCCCCGCAGATGCTCCTGCTGCGCAGGCAGTTCGCCATCTACGGCACCACCTCGGGCCGCATCAACATCGCCGGAATCCCGCCCCACCGGATCCCCTGCCTCGCCCAGGGCATCGCCGCCGTCCTGGAATCACGGCACATGTCGGTGAATTCGTAAACACGGCCCCCGAAAGGCGTGGCCGAAAATCCCTCCGGGCCGGGCGGCCGAATCTGCCGGGGAATGGCCGGATGGAACTCGCCGCACGGATCGCGACGGCGGGCGTGTGGCATCATGGCCGCGTCGTCGCACGGGAATCGGCGGCGCGACTGGGCGAGGACGGCCGCGCAGGGGTTCGGCGGAGGACTGTGATGAAGTTACCTGGCTCTGCGTCATCGACGTCCGAGGACAGAAGGCTCCGGCGCCGCCTCAAGCGGGTCCGCCACACCTGCGAGGAACTCCTCGCGCAGTGGGGCATGGAGCACGGATGCGGGATCGACGAACTCCACCACTATCTGACCGAACAGCGCAACCGGCCCATCCATTTGATATCCACGCCGTTCCCCGAACGCCACCTGTTCGGCATATGGCTGAAAATGGATGACTTCGACGTCATCGTGTACGAGAAGGCCGCCTCCTCTTCACACAAAGAGCACATCATCGCGCACGAACTGGCGCACATCGCCTTCGAGCACAAGGGTTCCGTGCAACTCGGCGGAGGCGATTCGGGCCAGCTGGTCCCCGACGTCGACCCCGCGGCCGTCCGCGGCATGCTGATGCGCTCCCGCTACAGCGACGACGAGGAACAGGAAGCCGAGACCATGGCCTCCCTGATCCTCGCGCGGGCCGCGAAGCGGTGGACCGAACCCGCCTGGGGCGTCCCCGCCGACGCCGCCGAGATCGTCGCCCGCATCGAGAACGGCCTCGGCAAGCCGGACCAGGGGTGCGTGTGATCTACGGGATCCTCGCGTGGATCTGCGCCGTCGTCGGCATCGCCGCCTTCGCCTACCGGCTCCCCGACCTGCTCCGCAGACGACACGACATCGCCCTCTGGGCGCTGTGCACGTACTTCCTCTGCTCCGGGATCAGCTTCCTCGTCGACCTCGACCTGCTGCGGCTGCACATCTCCGGATTCTTCGGACTCCCCAACATCACCTCGCTGATCACCCAGATCGCGGTCGTCATCCTCACCGCGGCCCAGCAGGTCGTCCTCGTCTACTGGTCGTCGCCGCCCGCCGAGGCCCGGCGGATGGCCCGCCGGCGCGTGCTGTTCTTCACCGCCGCGCTGTGCGTCCTCGTCCCCACGTCGCTCGCCGTGGGACCCGCCACCAAGTCCGAGACGGCCACCTCCACGATCCTGCTGAGCATCGAGGACGGCCGGTACGCCCTGTACATGTCCTTCTACCTGCTGATCTGCGCCATCGGGCAGTTCGAGACGGTGCGGCTGTCGCTGCGCTTCACCAAGATGGCCAACCGCCAGTGGCTCGCGGTCGGCATGCGGACCGTCACCGTCGGCGCGAGCCTGATCCTCGTCTACTGCGTGACGCGCAGCATCCAGATCGCGGGCACCCGGCTCGACTTCGACGGCGCCGGCCTCGACCCCATCCAGTGGACGAGCGGCAGCATCGGAGCCCTCCTCCAGATCATCGGCTGGACCATCCCCTCCTGGGGCATCCGCGTCACCCGGGCCCGCGGCTGGATCCGCAGCTACCGCTCCTACCTCCGGCTGCGCCCGCTGTGGTGGGCCCTCTACCAGGCGTCCCCGGACATCGCGCTGGACCCGCCCCGCTCCATGCCCCGCGACCTCGTCCCGCCCCGGGACCCCCACTACAGCCTCTACCGGCGCGTCATCGAGATCCGCGACGGCCAGCTGATGCTCCGCACCTCCCTCTCCCTCGCGGACTTCGCCCGCGTCGCCCGTTCCCTGAACCTCCCCGAGGACCCCACCTCACCCCTCGGAGAGGCGCTCCAGGTGCGCGCCGTCCTCAGCCGGCCCGCCGACCAGCGCGCGGAACAGGCCGACGCGGCCGACATCCCCGTACGCCCGCCGTACGAGGACTTCCGCGAGGAGGTGGAGTGGCTGACGGAGGTCGCCGCCTCGTTCACCGCCCTCGGACAGCGCCGCGACGGGCCGGTCGACGCGGGTCTCCTGTCATGAGCGCCCCGGACCACCCCGAGCCCGGGCTCCCCGCCGACCGGGCCGGGGAGCCCGGCGCGCTGCACGCCGCGGCCCTGCGCACAGTCCGGCGCCTCGTCGCCCTGGACACCGAGCACGGCGCCACGGCCGCCGTACCCGCCGTACGGGAAGCCGTACGGAGCTTCCCGCAGCTGTCGGCCGACCCCGGGAGCCTGCACGCCGAGGACGCGGACCGGCTCGCCGCCCTGGCCGAGCTCGCCGAGGTCATCGGCTGGATCCTGTTCGACGCCGGCCTGCACCCGCAGGCCCGCCGGATGAACGCGCGCGCCCTGGCGCTCGCCGGCCTGTGCGGAGACCGCTGGACGGCGCGCCTGGTGCTGCTCAACCACAGCATGCTCGAAGCCCACACCGGACGGCCGCGGGCCGCCCTGGCGTCCGCCGCGCGCGCCGTCGGACCGAAGCCGCTGCCCGCCCGGGTGAGCAGCCTCGTCCTGATCCGCCAGGCCCACGCGCTCGCCATGCTGGGCGCGAGCCGCGAACCCCTCGTGCTGATCGCCCGCGCCCAGAGCCGCTTCCTGGACGGCGTCTCGTACCGCGACCCGCACTGGGCCTGGTGGATCGACCAGAGCGAGCTCCTCGGCCACCGGGGCTGGGTCCACGCCCGGCTGGGCCGCTGGGACCGGGCCGTCCCCCTCCTGCACGCCGCGGCCGCCGCTCCCGGACCGTCCTACCGGCACCTGTTCACCGCCGAGCTGCTGGCGGCCCTGGTGCGCGCCGGGGCCTGGACCGAGGCGGAGGACCTCATCGCGGACCTCGCGCCGCGGGCCGCCGGGATCGGCTCCGTACGGACCACCGGGACCCTGCGCCGCACCGCGCGGGGCCTGCGCCGCTCCGGGGCCGCACCGGGCCGCCTGAAGGACGCGGCCGTCTTCCTGCTGGAGTCCCTGCCCGCCTAGCCGGCGCGGACCGGACCCGCACCCCGAGCACCACCCCCGAGCGCCACCCCCCACCCCCTCCACGAACGACAGACAGGGACTGAAGACACATGCGATCCATCCGGATATCGATGCCCGCCGCCGCCCTCTTCGCGGTGGGCGCGCTCCTGTTCGCCGTGGGGAGACCCGTGGCCGACGTCGCGTTCGACACGCGTGCCACCACGGCCGCCGCGGAGCAGCAGTCCGCCTCCCAGGTGGGCAGCCCCTTCATCTCCACGCACCTGTACTTCGGCACCGGCCGCCACAACGGCCACCCCCCGATCACCGACGCGGAGTTCATGAAGTTCGTGGCCGACGTGGTCACGCCCCGGTTCCCGTCCGGGCTGACCCTCCAGGAGGGCCGCGGCCAGTGGCGGGACAAGGAGGGCGACATCAACGGGGAGCGCTCCTACGAACTGACCGTCCTCTACCCCGTGAACGAGGCGCACCGGCGCAACATCGACATCGAGTACATCCGCCGCCTCTACTGCAAGACGTACGAGCTGGAGTCGGTCGGCCGCGCCGACGTCCGGGCGCAGGCCGACTTCTGATCCGCAGGGGGACCGCCCGGCCAGGGCGGGCGGTCCCCCGACCGTCCCCGCCCGCCCCCCGTCCCCGCCCGGCTCCGCCCCGACGCGCCGTTCCGAGCGCTCGGATAGGGTGAATCGGAAGGAATCAGGCCCCCCGGGGTGAGGTCGGTGCATTGGACACTTACCAGTCGACGAGCGAGGTGCCCGACCGGCCGACACCGGCGGTCGGATACGCCGGCGTACTCCGCGAGCTGCTGCCGATCGCCCTCTGGCGGGAGGACGCGGACGGCCTCGTCGTCGAATGGTCGCTGGCCGCCCAGGACCTGCTCGGACACCGTCCCGAGGACATCCTCGGCAGGCCCGGCACCGCCGTGCTCGTCCCCGAGGCCAACCAGGAGCTCGCCGACGACCTGACCCGCCGCGTCCAGGCCGGCGAGACCGTCGTCGGGACCCTGCCCGTCCGCCACCGCGACGGACACCGCGTGGCGATGGAGATGTGGATCGTCCCGGCCGCCGACCCGCAGGGCCGTACGGGCGCCCTCCTGATCGCCGTGGAGACCTCCGAGGTCCTGCACATGCGGGACTCCCTCGCCGCCCTCCAGAGCCTGTTCACCCAGTCCCCGATCGGCCTCGCCACCCTCGGCCCCGACCTGCGCTTCCTGCGGGTCAACGACGCGCTGGCCCGGATGAACGGCGTACCCGCCGCCGACCACCTCGGCAAACGCCTCACCGAGGTCGTCCCCGGGGTCAACGCCGCCGCGCTGGAGGAGACCATGCGCAAGGTGCTGGAGTGCGGCAGCGCCGTCGTCGACGTCCGCCGCACCGGCCGCACCCCCGCCGACCCCGACCACGACCGGACCTGGTCCTGCTCCTACGCCCCGCTGCTCGACGGGAGCGGCCGCCGCCTCGGCCTCATCGCCTCCCTCATCGACATCACCGAGGGCCAGCGGGCCCAGCTGGAGGCCGAACGGGCCCGTACCCGCTTCGCCCTCCTCGCCGAGGCCGGCACGCGCATCGGGACGACCCTCGACCTGAACCAGACCGCCCGGGAGATCGTCGACATGCTGGTGCCGCAGCTCGCGGACTCGGCCGACGTACAGGTCCTGGAGGCGGCCCTCGACCCGGACGAGTCGGCGGCCTCCAACCACGGGGTGCTGCGGCGCCTCGCGGCGACCTTCCCCGACCCGGCGGCGCCCACCGCCCGCCTCGCGGCCGGCCAGACCTTCCAGGTCCCGTCCGGGACGGTGTACGAGCGGGTCGTCACCGAGGGCATCCCGATGAACCTGTACGCCTCCGACGTCCCGGCGCTGATCACCGACCCGCGCGCGCAGGCCCTGCGCGACTACCTCGCCACGCTCGGCTCGGCGCGGATGGTGCCGCTGGTCGCGCGCGGGAAGGTGCTGGGGGCCGTCGCGGTGACCCGCGTGCGCGGACGCGAGCCGTTCGACGCCCAGGACTGCGTCCTGATCGAGGATCTCGTCTCGCGCGCCGCCCTCAACATCGACAACGCCCGGATGTACACCAACCAGCGCCGGGCCGCCCTCACCCTCCAGCGCAGCCTCAGCAACAGCGCCCTCCCCGAGGTGGCGGGCCTCGAACTGACCGGCCGCTACCTGCCGGCCAGCGACCACGACGTGGGCGGCGACTGGTTCGACGTCATCCAGCTGCCGCGGGGCCGTACCGGTCTCGTCATCGGCGACGTGATGGGCCACGGCATCCACGCGGCCGCCGTCATGGGCCAGCTCCGCACGGCGGTACGGACCCTCGCCCGCGAGGACGTGCCGCCCGCCCGGCTGCTGCAATCCCTCGACGCGGTCGTCGCGGACCTCGGCGAGGACGAGATGGCCACCTGCGTGTACGCCGTCCACGACCCGGCGACCGGCGGCTGCGCCATCGCCCGCGCCGGGCACCCCCCGCCCGCCGTGGTCACCGCCGACGGGACGGTCACCTTCCTCGACGGGCCGCCCGGAACCCCGCTCGGCACGGGCGGCCGGGACTTCCGCACCGAGGAGGTGCCGCTGCCGCCGGGGAGCCTCCTCGCGCTGTACACGGACGGCCTGATCGAGGCCCGCGACCGGGACCTCGACGAGGGGATGGAGCGGCTCGGCCGGGCGCTGGAGCGGGCCGGGCAGCCGCTCGACGAGCTGTGCGAGGGGATCCTGGCCGAGCTGCTGCCCAGGGCCCCGGAGGACGACGTAGCGGTCCTCCTGGCCCGTACCCGGGCCGTCTGAGGCCCCCGGCGGGCCGTCCCGGCCCCTGCCCCGCCCGTCACCAGGCGAGGTCCTCCAGCGCGTCGATGTCCGGGGCGGGCGCCGCAGCCGGCTCGGGGCCGGCGGTCAGGGACAGCTCCGCCCAGATGACCTTCCCGCGGTCCGTGTAGCGGGTGCCCCACCGCTCGGCGTACTGGGCGACGAGGAACAGGCCGCGGCCGCCCTCGTCGGTGGTGGCCGCGTACCGCAGGTGGGGGGAGGTGCTGCTGCCGTCGGAGACCTCGCAGATCAGGTTCCGGTCGTACAGCAGGCGGACCCGGACGGGCGCCGATCCGTACCGGATGGCGTTGGTGATCAGCTCGCTGAGGACGAGTTCGGCGGTGAAGGAGATGTCCTCCAGCCCCCACGCGGCGAGCTGGGCGGCGCCCGCGTTCCGCACGCGGGACACCGCCGACGGATCCCCGGGCACCTCCCATTCGCAGATGCGGCCGGGATCCAGCCGCCGGGTGTCGGCGACCAGCAGGGCGATGTCGTCGCTCGGGGCCGGGAACAGCAGCGCGGCCAGGACGTCCGCGCAGGCCTGGTCGGGGCTGCGGCCGGGCCGCGACAGGGTCTCGCCCAGCAGCACCAGCCCGGTGTCGAAGTCCCGGTCGCGGTCCTCCAGGAGGCCGTCCGTGAACAGGACGAGCCGGCTCCCCTCGGGCAGCCGCAGTCCCGTCGCCTCGAACGGCATGCCGCCCACCCCGAGGGGGAGCCCGGTCGGCAGTTCGGGGAACTCCACCCGCCCGTCGGCGTGCACCAGGGCCGGGCCGGGGTGGCCGGCGCTGGCGATCGTGCAGTTCCCGGAGACGGGGTCGTACACCGCGTACAGACAGGTGGCCCCGGTGATCCCGGCGGGCTCCTCCCCGACGTCCGCGACCTCCCCGGCTTCCGCGGCGTCCGCGCCCCGCACGGCACCGGGGCCGGCCCGGACGCCGCTCTCCAGCTGGTCGATCCGGTCGATCAGCTCGTCCAGGTGCCCCAGCAGCTCGTCGGGCGGCATGTCGAGGGTGGAGAAGTTGTGCACGGCCGTGCGCAGCCGGCCCATCGTCGCCGCCGCGTGCACCCCGTGCCCGACCACGTCCCCCACCACGAGCGCCACCCGCGCCCCGGGCAGGGGGATCACGTCGAACCAGTCGCCGCCCACCCCCGCCTTCGCCGGCAGGTACCGGAAGGCGACGTCCACGGCGCTCAGGTCGGGCAGCACCCGGGGCAGCAGGCTGCGCTGGAGGGTCACGGCGGTGGCGTGCTCGCGGGTGTAGCGGCGGGCGTTGTCGATGGAGACGGCCGCCCGTGCCCCCAGCTCCTCCGCGAAGGACAGGTCCTCCTCGTCGAAGGCCTCCGGGGTGTCGGCGGCCCGCCAGAAGTTCGCCATGCCCAGCACCACGCCCCGGGCCTGGAGCGGTACGGAGATCAGCGAGTGCAGCCCGTAGTCGAGGGCCACCCGGGTACCGGCGGCGTCCTGGGCCCGCCAGCCCATCGCGGCGTTCAGGTCGGCGGCGAGCACCGCGTGCCCGGCGTCCAGGGCCGCGGCCATCGGAGCCGTCGGGACGGCGAACCGGATCACGTCGCCGACGGGCTGGAGCGGCTGGTCGCCGCGCACCCCGGACATCGCCGCCCGGCGCATCTCGGTGTGCGCGCCGGCCGTCCGGGAGGGCTCCTCCCCGCGCAGCACCGGCTCCAGCAGCTCGACGGTGACGAAGTCCGCGAATCGCGGTACGGCCACCTCCGAGAGCTCCTCGGCGGTGCGCACCACGTCCAGGGTGGTGCCGATCCGCACCCCGGCGTCGTAGAGCATCTGGAGCCGTTCCCGGGCCACCTCGGCGCGTCCGGAGAGCGCGGCGAGCTCGGTGGAGTCGCGCAGGGTCATGACGCTGCCCGAGGGCCGGCCGGCGAAGGTCTCGGTGGGGCGCACGTTCACCGCGAGGAGCCGGTCGCCCGCCAGGTGGACCTCGTCCGTGACGACCCGCCCGGAGAGCAGCATCTCCGCGGTGCGCGGGTCGAGGCCCAGCTCGTTCACGTGGCGCTGTTCGGCGTCGGCGGGCAGGTCCAGGAGCCGGCGGGCCTCGTCGTTGGCGAGCAGCAGCCGGTCGTGGGCGTCGACGATCAGGACGCCCTCGCGCACGGCGTGGAGCACCGCTTCGTGGTGTTCGTTCATCCGGGCCATCTCGACGGCGCCCAGGCCGCGGGTCTGGCGCCGCAGCCGCCGGCTGACCAGCGCGGCGCCGCCGGTGCCGAGGAGCACGGCGCCCGCCGCCGCGCCGAGCAGCAGCGGCAGCTGGCCCTCGACCACGTCCCCCACGTTCTGGATCTCGATGCCGGTGGAGACCAGGCCGACGACGGCGCCGGACTCGTCCCGTACGGGGACCACCGCGCGGACGGCGTCGCTGGGCTCGCCCAGGAACACCTCGGTGAAGGACTGTCCGGCCGCGGCGCGGCTCAGGTCGCCGGTGGCCTTCCGGCCGATCAGCTCCGGCCGGGAGTCGGTGTAGCGGACCCCGTCGAGGGTCATGACGGCGACGAAGTCCACCCCGGAGGCCTTGCGGGCGCCCTCGGCCAGCGGCAGGAGCGCGAGCGTCGGGTCCGGTGACCGCAGGGCGGCGGGCAGGCCGGGGGCGTGGGCGAAGGCCTCGGCGGCGGCCAGGGAGCGATGCCGGGCGTCCTGCCGGCTGTCGTAGCGGGCCTGGAAGACGAGGGCCAGCGTGCCCGCGGTGATCAGCACCATGACGATGACCGCCATCAGCGCGAACACCTGACCGGCGAGGGTGCCGGGCGCGAGGGAGAGGCGCGCGAGCAGGCCTGCCGGCCGCGCTTCCCCGTGTCGACCCGAACGTCCGGTCATGAGCCCTTTCTAACACTGTCGCCGCGTCCGGGTGTGGTGGCCGCCGCCGCCCGGTACGCGCGCGGGCTCTGGCCGACGTGGGTCCCGAAGTGCTGGCGGAAGGTGACCTCGCTGGCGAACCCGGTCCGCCGGGCCACTTCCGGGACGGGGTGGTCGGTGCGTTCCAGGAGTTTGCGGGCCTCGTCCAGACGGCGGCCGAGCAGCCAGCGGTGCGGGGTGGTGCCGGTCGCCGCGGTGAAGTGCCGGGCGAAGGAGCGGGGCGACATGCCGGCCCAGCGGGCCAGGGTGGCCACGTCCAGCGGCTCGTGGAGCCGGCGCAGCGCCTGCTCCCGTACGGCCGCCAGGGCCTCGGCGGTCCGGTCCGCCGCCGGAGTGGGCCGGTCCAGGTACTGGGCGTGGTCTCCGGTGCGGAAGGGGCCGGTCACCATCGACCGGGCGATCGTCGCCGCGGCCTCCGCCCCGTGGGCCTCCCGCACGAGGTGCAGGCACAGGTCGATCCCGGAGGCGACCCCGGCCGAGGTCCACAGGCCGTCGTCCTCGACGAAGAGCGGGGCCTCCTCGACGAGCACCCCGGGGTAGCGGGCCGCGAGCTGCGGGGCGAGCCACCAGTGGGTCACCGCCCGGCGGCCCTCCAGCAGCCCCGCCTCGGCGAGGACGAAGGCCCCGGCGCACAGGGCGGCCACCGGCACGCCCCGGGCGTGCGCGGCCCGCAGCGCGGCGAGGACCGGCTCGGGCGTGGGGTCGGCGGGCTCGGCCAGGGCGGGCACGACGATCAGGTCGGCGCTGCCGAGCCAGTCGAGCCCGCGGTCGGGGGTGAGGGTGAGCCCGCCGGGCAGGTCGATCGGGCCGGTGTCCAGCGCGCACCGGCGCAGCTCGAAGGGGGGCACCCCGGCCCGGCTGCGGTCCGGTCCCCAGACCTCGGTGATGACGGCGAGGTCGAAGCTGCGGATCCCGGGCTGGGCGACGATCGCGACGCGCTCCATGGGGCCACTGTGCCAGACGGGACGACCGCCATGCTGCCAGTCTGGCAGGATCCCATCGATCGGGGTCCCGGGAGCCCCTGGGACGGGACCGGCGCCGGGCACAGGATGGAGCCATGACCGACACCGAGAACGCCCCGCACCTCGCCGCCGACAGCGCCCTGATCGTCATCGACGTCCAGAAGGGCTTCGACGACGCCTCCTTCTGGGGCCCGCGCAACAACCCGGCCGCCGAGGACAACATCGCCGCCCTCATGGACGCCTGGCAGGCCTCCGGCCGCCCGGTGGTCCTCGTACGGCACGCCTCGCGTCCCGGCTCCGTCCTCGCCCCGGACCAGCCCGGATACGCCTTCAAGGACCTCGTGGAGGAGCGCCGCCACGAGTCCCTGCTCGTCACCAAGACCGTGAACTCCGCCTTCTACGGAACCCCCGACCTGGCCGGCTGGCTCGCCTCGCGGGGCATCGGCCAGGTGGTCGTCGCCGGGATCCAGACCAACATGTGCGTCGAGACCACGGCCCGGATGGCGGGCAACCTCGGCTACGAGGTCCTCGTGCCGCTGGACGCCACCCACACCTTCGACCTCGCCGGTCCGGAGGGGCTCTCCCTGACCGCCGACGAACTCGCCACCGCCACCGCGGTCAACCTCCAGGGCGGCGGCTTCGCCCGCGTGGTGACCACGGCTCAGCTGCTCTCCGCCGCCCCGGCCGCCCAGCTCACCGCGTAGAACCGCAGCCGCCCGTCCTCCCGGACGAGCCGCATCCCGGCGGCGGCCATGACGCGCTGCGAGGCGGTGTTCTCCACCGCCGTGTCGCCCTCCACCGCGGACGCCCCGTGCCGCCGGGCGTGTTCCAGCAGCGCGCGCAGGGCCTCGGCGGCGTACCCGTGGCCGCGCGCCCCGGGGACCAGCCCGTAGCCGACGGTCACCCGGCCCCGGGCGTCGGCGGGCCCGTGGAAGCCGGCGCCGCCGACCACCAGGCCGTCCCCGCGCAGCCGGACCTCGTACGCGCCGAACGGCGGCGGGCAGCCCGCCCCGGCGAGGACCCGCAGGTGGCGCTCGGCGCCCGCCCGGTCGGCGGCGTCCGGATACCCCGGTCCCCACCGGTCACCCGGCCCGGGGACGCCGGACAGGAGGCGCAGGGCCCCCTCCCGGTCGAGGGGTACGAGCAGCAGGCGCGGTGTCGTCAGGGCGTCCATGGCACCCAAGGAACACCGCCCGGGGCACCCGGCGCACCCGGATTTCCGGTCCGGGAGTACCCGTTCAGGGGTACGGGCCCGCACCCCCGAAGGGGTACGGGCCCGCGGCCGTGCGTCAGGCCGCCGTCACAGGACGTCGGCGGCGATGTTCTCCGCGACCCGCTCCAGCAGGGGACCGGCGTTCGGGATGGACTTCGCCGGGTCGGGCTCCAGGTCGCTCAGCGGGTACGCCTTGCGGATCCCGGCGGCCTCCAGGGCCTCCTGGGTCAGCAGCAGGCGGCCGCAGACCGCCACGACCGGCTTGCCCGCCGCGCGCGCCGCGGCCGCGACGCCCGCCGGGGCCTTGCCGTGCAGGGTCTGCTCGTCGAGGGAGCCCTCGCCGGTGATGACCAGCGTGGCCCGCTCCAGCGCCGGGGCGAAGCCCAGCACCTCCAGCATCAGCTCGATCCCGGGACGGAACGTCGCACCGAGCAGGAGCGCCCCGTAGCCGATGCCGCCGGCGCCGCCCGCGCCCGGCAGCACCGCGCACTCGGCGGCCTTCGGGCCGATCGACTTCTCCAGCACCACCGCGAAGTGCGCCAGCGCCGCGTCGAGGGCCGCCACGTCCTCGGGCGACGCCCCCTTCTGCGGGCCGTACACCGCGGCGCAGCCCTTGGGGCCCGTCAGCGGGTTGTCGACGTCGCTCGCCAGGACGAACTCGACCCCGGCGAAGCGGGGGTCGATCCCGGACAGGTCCGCCGAGGCCAGAGCGGCCAGCGCGCCGCCGCCCGGGCCGACCGGTTCGCCGTTCGCGTCCAGGAACACCGCGCCCAGCGCCGCCAGCATGCCCGCGCCGCCGTCGGTGGTCGCGCTGCCGCCCACGCCGAAGACGATCGAGCGGGCGCCCGCGTCCAGGGCGGCCTTCAGCAGCTCACCCGAGCCGTACGTGGTGGCCGTCAGCGCGGCGAAGGTGCCGGCGGGCAGCAGCTGGAGGCCGGAGGCCTCCGCCATCTCGACCACGGCGGTACCGTCGCGCAGTGCGAAAGCGGCCGTGACCTGGTCGCCGAGGGGTCCGGTGACCCGTACCTCCCGGCGTTCGAAACCGGCCGCCACAGCGGCCGCGACCGTACCGTCGCCGCCGTCCGCGACGGGGAGGGTCTCGATCTCCACGCCCGGTACGGCCTTGCGGAGCCCGGCCGTCACCCGCTCCGCGACCTGAACGGCCGTGAGCGAGCCCTTGAATTTGTCCGCGGCGATGAGCACGCGCGCGGTCTCAGTTACTGCTCCGTCCGTCACCTTGCTAATCCCTTGCTATCGAACAGTGCAGTCGCGCCCCCATGAGCCTATCCGGAGGATCCTCCTATGCCCATGGGTGGCCTGGGCCACATGCGGCGCGCCATGCCCCTAAATACGGATATACGCCTGCATAGTGTGGCCGCATGAGCACGGATTCACTGGAACAGTCACGTCCGGATACTCCAGGTGGGGGCTCCGGCGGGCCTGCGGACGGCACTCCCGACCGCAGTGTCGTGACCATCGGCGTGATCGCCGTGCTGGCCGTCGTCGCCTGGGCCGCGCTGGGCAAGGACTCCTTCGACAGCACCTCCGCCACCGCCCTCGGCTGGGTGCTGAACAACTTCGCCTGGCTGTTCGTGATCGCCGCCGACGTGTTCCTCGTCATGTGCGTCGTCCTCGCCGTCAGCCGCTTCGGGCGGATCCGGCTCGGCGCCGACGGTTCCGAACCCGAGTTCACGAACCTCGCGTGGATCGCGATGATGTTCAGCGCGGGCATGGGCATCGGCCTGATGTTCTACGGCGTCGGCGAGCCGCTCACCCACTACCTGAACCCGCCCCCGGCCTCCGGCGCGGCACCCGGCACCGGCGCCGCCGCCCTCGCGGCCATGGAGTACTCCTTCTTCCACTGGACGCTCACCCCCTGGGCCATCTACGGCATCGCCGGTCTCGCCCTCGCCTACGCGACCTTCCGCAAGGGCCGCGGCAACCGCCTCAGCTCCGCCTTCGTCCCGCTGATGGGCCAGGAGCGGGCCGACGGGTGGGCCGGCAAGGCCATCGACCTGCTCGCCGTCTTCGCCACCGTCTTCGGCACCGCGACCAGCCTCGGCCTCGGCGCGCTCCAGGTGTCCAAGGGCCTCAACATCACCACCGGGGTCGAGGACTCCACCACCGTCGAGCTGATCATCATCGCCTCGCTGTCGGCCGCCTTCGTGCTCTCCGCGTTCTCCGGCCTGCACAAGGGCGTCAAATGGCTGAGCACCATCAACCTCGTGCTCGCCGCCGTCCTGATGCTCTTCGTCTTCCTCCTCGGCCCCACCGTCTACATCCTGGACGTCATCCCCTCCAGCGTCGGCGGCTACCTGGACGAACTGCTGCCCATGGCCAGCCGCACCGGCGCCTTCACCGACAGCGCCTGGCTCGGCGCCTGGACCATCTTCTACTGGGCCTGGTGGCTCTCCTGGGCCCCCTTCGTCGGCACCTTCATCGCCAGGATCTCCCGCGGCCGCACCATCCGGGAGTTCCTCGTCGGCGTCCTGCTGGTCCCCAGCGGCGCCACCGTCGTCTGGTTCTGCGTCATGGGCGGCACCGCCATCCGCCTGCAGTCCACCGGCGCCGCCGACCTCGCGACGAAGCTCAAGGAGGGCACCGAGGCCTCGCTCTTCGCGATGCTCGACGCGCTGCCGCTCGGCACCGTCACCTCCTGGGTGGCGATGGTCCTGGTCATGACGTACTTCGTCACCAGCGCCGACTCGGCCTCACTCGTCATGGGCTCGCTGACCAGCCGGGGCTCGCTCAACCCGCCCACCTGGCTCGTCGTCACCTGGGGCGTCCTCATGGCCGCCGTGGCCGCGGTGCTCCTCGTCGCGGGCGGCCTGAAGTCCCTCCAGACCGCGACCATCCTGGTCGCCCTGCCCTTCGTGCTCGTCATGCTGCTGCTGTGCTGGGCCCTGGTGAAGGAGCTGCGCGAGGACCCCGGCGCGGGGCCCGCCCGCCACCACGCGCTCCACGGGCTGCGGGACGCCGTCAAGGCCATGGTCGGCGACGCCGTCACCGGACAGGGGCCGGCCCGCCACCCCCGGCTGCGGCGCGTCGCCGAGTCCAGGGGGCGCGACCGGGAGGACGGCGGTACCCCCCAGGCGTGATCGCGCGGGACTGCCCTGCGGGAAGCCCGGGGAGGCTGGGTAGGGTGGCGCCGTGACCACCACCGATGACTACGCCACCTACATCGCGAGCCTGCCCCGGGTGCTGGCCGGCGCGGCCGCCCTCTTCCGGGACGCCGAGGGCCGGGTCCTGCTCGTCGAGCCCAACTACCGTGAGGGCTGGGCGCTGCCGGGCGGCACCATCGAGTCGGACCTGGGGGAGTCCCCCCGGACGGCGGCCCGCCGCGAGAGCGCCGAGGAGATCGGCATCGACGTCCCCCTCGGCCGGCTCCTCGCCGTCGACTGGTCCCTGGGCGAGGGCCGCCCGCCGCTGGCCGCCTACCTCTACGACGGCGGCGTGCTCGACGCCGAGCAGCTCGCCGGCATCAGGCTCCAGGAAGAGGAACTGCTCTCCTGGAAGCTGGTCGCACCCGCCGAACTGACCACGTACCTCCTCGGTTCGCTGGGCCGCCGGACGCAAGAGGCCGTCCGCGTCCTGGAGTCGGGCGAGGGCACCGTGGAACTGGAGAACGGCCGCCGCCCCGCGGCGTAGCAGCACCCGGCAGGTCTTGGAGTTACCCGGCGCCGACGCGAGCAGGACAGAATCAGCAGATGATCACGATGTACGCCTGGCCGAGCACGGCCGACGGGCCCGACGCCCTCCCCATGGTCCACTTCACCACCGACCAGCAGGCCGGTGACGAGGTCACCGAAGACGGCTCGCCCGTCTGGCTGTTCGACACCGCGATACGCGAGGGCGGCTGGTCCCCCTTCGAGGACTTCGAGGGCTGGTCCGCGCCCGCCGAGGGATGGCAGGCCTTCTACCGCCGCGAGGACGACCTCCTCGCCGTCACCGGGCCCGCCTCCTGCGAAGGCTGGTACCAGGGCCGTCTCGGCGCCGACCCCGCCTGGGTGGAGGCCGCCGCCGCCCAGCAGGGCGTCGTGCTCCTCGCCGCCCCCGTCCAGCACCCCGACCTCTACGCCTACGCCGTGGAAGCGGGCGCCGGCTTCGCCCTCCTCGTCCCCCTCACGGTGATCTGACCTACCGTCCGGCCCCCTCGAACTCCAGCAGCCGCACCTTGCGCTCGATGCCGCCGCCGTAGCCCGTCATGCCGCCCGAGGCGCCGATCACGCGGTGGCAGGGCACGATGATGCCGACCGGGTTCTTCCCGTTGGCCAGGCCCACCGCGCGCGAGGCGTTCGGCTTGCCCAGCTCCGCCGCCAGCCGCCCGTACGACCAGGTCTCGCCGTACGGGATCCGTACGAGCTGCTCCCAGACGCTGCGCTGGAAGGCGGTGCCCTCCAGCCGCACCGGGACGGTGAACTCCTTCAGCTCGCCGGCGAAGTACGCGCTCAGCTGGCGCCGCACCTCGGGGAAGGGCTCCTCGCCGTCCGCGACCCGCTCGCCGAAGGTCTCCTCGGCCGGGCGGTGCCGCTGGCCGGTCATGTACAGGCCGCTGAGGATCCCGTCGGTGGCGACCAGCGTCAGCGGGCCGTAGGGGCTGTCGACGACGGTGTGCTGCTTGCTGCTCATGGCTGTGCTCCTCAGACGGGCAGGTGGTTGACGGCGTGGGCCTCGGTGGCCCACAGGTACTGGACGGCGTAGGCCCGCCACGGCCGCCACAGCGCCGCCCGGGACGTCAGCGCGGCCGGAGTGGACGGCAGCCCGAGTCCCCGGGCCGCCCGCCGCACCCCCAGGTCGGACGGCAGGAACGCGTCCGGGTCGCCCAGTGCCCGCATCGCGATGATCTCGGTGGTCCACGGCCCGAAACCGGGCAGGGCGTTCAGCTGGGCCCGGGCGGCCTCCCAGTCGCTGTCGATGCCGAGCGGCAGCGAGCCGTCCGCCAGGGCCGCGACCAGCGTGGTGAGCGTCGTCCGGCGGCTGCGCGGCATCGACAGCGCCTCCGGGTCGAGGGCGGCCAGGGCCTCGGGGGACGGGAACAGGTGCGTCAGCCCGCCGTGCGGGTCCTGTACGGGCTCCCCGTACGCGGTCACCAGCCGGGCCGCGTGCGTCCGCGCCGCGGCGGTGGACACCTGCTGGCCGAGCACCGCCCGTACGGCGAACTCCGCCGCGTCGACCGTACGCGGCACCCGGCGCCCGGGTGCCTTGTCCACCAGCGGGGCCAGCAGCGGGTCGGCGCGCAGCTGCCCGTCCACGGCCTCCGGGTCGGCGTCCAGGTCGAGCATCCACCGGCAGCGGCTGATCGCGATGGTCAGGTCCCGCAGGTCGGTCAGGGCCAGCCGGCAGGCGATGTGGTCGGGCCCGGGGGCCAGGGCCACCACCCCCGTGCCGTACGGGAGCCGCAGGGTGCGCCGGTAGGCGCCGTCGCGCCACTCCTCGACCCCGGGCACGGCGGTCGCGGCGAGGTGCCCGAAGAGGTTGTCCGGGTTGAGCGGAGCCCGGTACGGCAGGCGCAGGCTGATCGTCCCCGGGATCCGCGGCTGGTCCTCCCTGCGCCCCGCGGCCCGGCCGGCCCGGACGCGCAGCTCGCTGGGGGAGAGCGCGAAGACCTCCCGGACGGTGTCGTTGAAGGTGCGGATCGAGGAGAACCCGGAGGCGAAGGCGACGTCGCCCATCGGCAGCTCGGAGGTCTCGATCAGCAGCCGGGCCGTCTGCGCCCGCTGCGCCCGGGCCAGGGCCAGGGGACCGGCCCCTAGCTCGGCCAGGAGCTGGCGCTCCACCTGCCGGGTCGAGTAGCCGAGCCGGGTGGCGAGGCCGGGTACGCCCTCGCGGTCGACGACGCCGTCCTGGATCAGCCGTACGGCCCGGGCGACGGAGTCGGCGCGGGCGTTCCACTCGGGGGAGCCGGGGCTGGTGTCGGGGCGGCAGCGCTTGCAGGCCCGGTAGCCGGCCTGCTGGCAGGCGGCGGCGCTGGGCAGGAAGCTCATGTTCTGCACCTTGGGCGGTACGGCCGGGCAGCTGGGCCGGCAGTAGATCCCCGTGGTGCGGACGGCGGTGAAGAACCAGCCGTCGAAGCGGGCGTCCTTCGACTGCACGGCCCGCACGCAGCGGTCGGTATCGGTGTACATGGCTCCAGGATCCCGACCCCGGACCCTCCGGGCTGGCGGTTTTCCGACATCAAGGCTATCCCGCCGGGGCCCGGACGGGCGGCCCTCGCCCGGGGCCCGGCAGGCCCCGGGACGCGCGAAGGCCCCGGGGCCAAGGGCACCCGGGGCCTTCGTCGTGTCGCGTCGAGCGGCCGCGCTACGGGAGCTGCGCCGCCCGTGCCTCGCGCCGGTTGTGCCGGAAGGTGTTGGCCCTCCGGGTCGTCGCGAACAGCGGGATCGTCGCGGCCAGCGCGATCTGGAGCGCGCAGCCGGCCTGGAGCAGTACCTCGCCGCCCGGGGCGTCGAACGCCCAGGCCGCCAGGAGACCCATCGCCCCGACGATCCAGCTGAGCATCGCCGCCGCGAGGATGCCCCGCGGCTTCGGGTACTCGACCCGGCTCACCATGAGCCAGGCCACACCGATGATCGCGAGGAGCGTCGGGATGAACGGCAGCTCCAGCAGTACGACCGAGACGACCGTGAGCGCGCCGAAGGGGCTCGGCATGCCCTGGAACATGCCGTCCTTCATCGTCACGCAGCTGAATCTCGCCAGCCTGAGCACCACGGCCAGCAGCACCACGATCGCGGCCAGCGCGGACATCTTCTGGTGCGCGTCGTCGGCGACCATGCCGTAGACGAGCACGAAGTACGCGGGCGCCAGACCGAAGCTGATCAGGTCGGACAGGTTGTCCAGCTCGGCGCCCATCGGCGAGCTGCGCAGCTTGCGGGCCACGATGCCGTCGAAGAGGTCGAAGACCGCGGCGAGCAGCATCAGTATCACTGCCGTCGCGGCGCTGTGCCGGGCCATGCCCGACTCTCCGCTGCCGGTGAGGTGCGGGATGAGGATTCCGGTGGTGGTGAAGTACACCGCCATGAATCCACAGGTCGCGTTGCCGAGGGTGAGGGTGTCCGCTATCGACAGCCGCAGCGAGAGCGGCATGTCGTCCTCGGCGGACTCCTCCTCGGCCGACTCCGGCACCCAGCCGGTGGCGGGAGTCTCAGGGTCAGTCACGGTCAATTCGGGTCACCCCCGCGGTGGTGGCCTGACCGACCTCGACCGCGACCTCGACGCCCTCGGGGAGGTAGATGTCGACGCGCGAGCCGAAACGGATCAGACCGATGCGTTCGCCCTGCTCCACCTTGGTGCCGGCCGGCAGGTACGGGACGATGCGCCGGGCGACGGCGCCGGCGATCTGCACCATTTCGATGTCGCCCAGTTCGGTGTCGAAGTGCCAGACAACGCGCTCGTTGTTCTCGCTCTCCTTGTTGAACGCCGGGACGAACCCGCCGGGGACGTGCTCCACGGACGTGACCGTGCCCGCGAGGGGCGCGCGGTTGACGTGGACGTTCAGCGGGCTCATGAAGATCGCGACGCGGGTCCGCCCGTCCTTCCACGGCATGATGCTCTGCACCACACCGTCGGCGGGCGAGATGACGCGGCCCTGCGTGATCTCACGCTCGGGGTCGCGGAAGAACCACAGCATGCCCGCCGCGAGCGCGGTGGCGGGCACGGCCGCCGCGGCCCAGCGTCCGGACTTGCGGGCCCGGGTCAGGCTGAGCGCCGCGGTGGCGACGGTCGGCAGAAGCCACGGCGATGCTCCGCGAGCGATACGTCCACCGAGGAGGCCGACGCGAGGTGCAGAGGTTTGGCTGTGGGGCATGGATGACCTTCGTAGCGGGTGATTGCCGCGCCGTAAACGGGGGGACGGGACGGCGGCTTTACTGGAATGCTATCGGTTGCGCGCAACAACTGGGCAAGCCAGAAGCCGAGTCGATGGCCGCCGTCCAGTCACTGGCTGTGATCCCGTCGCGAAGGATCGTTGGATGATCCGCCGCAAAAGGGACTTTCAGCCCTGGAGCCGGTACTCCTCGAGCAGGCGTCGCCCGATGATCATTTTCTGGATCTCGGCGGTACCTTCACCGATCAGCAGCATCGGAGCCTCCCGGTAGAGGCGCTCGATCTCGTACTCCTTCGAGAACCCGTAGCCGCCATGGATACGGAAGGCGTCCTCGACGACCTCCTTGCAGTATTCGGAGGCGAGGTACTTCGCCATCCCTGCTTCGAGGTCGTTTCGTTCCCCGGAGTCCTTTTTGCGTGCTGCATTGACCATCATCGCATGGGCGGCTTCGACCTTGGTAGCCATCTCGGCCAGCTTGAACTGGATGGCCTGGTGCTCAGCGATCGCCTTGCCGAAAGTGTGACGTTGCTGGGCATAGGAGACACCCAGCTCGAACGCACGCTGTGCGACGCCACAGCCACGTGCCGCCACGTTCACCCGGCCGACCTCGACGCCGTCCATCATTTGGTAAAATCCTCGGCCGGTCTGGCCTCCGAGCACACGATTGGCCGGAATGCGCAGTCCGTCCATGATGAGCTCGGTCGTGTCGACGCCCTTGTAGCCCATCTTGTCGATCTTGCCGGGGATGGTCAGGCCCGGACGGACCTCACCGAAGCCCGGCTCCTTCTCGACGAGGAACGTGGTCATCGACTTGTGGGGGGCCGTGCCCTCGGGGTGTCCTTCGTCACTTCGGACCAGAACGGCCACCAGCGTCGAGGTCCCGCCGTTCGTCAGCCACATCTTCTGGCCGTTCAGGACGTACTCGTCGCCGTCCTTCACCGCCTTGGACGTGATGGCCGACACATCGGAGCCCAGGGCCGGCTCGGACATCGAGAACGCGCCGCGCACCTCGCCCAGCGCCATCCGGGGCAGGAAGTGGTCCTTCTGCTCCTGGGTGCCGTGCTGCTTGAGCATGTACGCCACGATGAAGTGGGTGTTGATGATGCCCGAGACGGACATCCAGCCCCGCGCTATCTCCTCCACGCACAGCGCGTAGGTGAGGAGCGACTCACCCAGGCCGCCGTACTCCTCCGGGATCATCAGGCCGAAGAGGCCGAGCTCCTTGAGGCCGTCGACGATGTCCTGCGGGTACTCGTCGCGGTGCTCCAGCTGGGTCGCGACCGGGATGATCTCCTTGTCGACGAACTCCCGGACGGTCTTCAGGATCTCCCGCTGGACGTCCGTCAGCCCGGCGGTCTGGGCGAGTCGGGCCATGGCTACTTCCCCTGTTCCTTCAGCGTGGGGCGGCCGGGCTGCTCGCCGCCGCGCTCCTTGATGTACGTCTCGGTCGGGACCATCACCTTGCGCCGGAAGACGCAGACGAGGGTGCCGTCCTGCTTGTAGCCCTTGGTCTCCACGTAGACGATGCCGCGGTCGTCCTTCGACTTCGACGGGGTCTTGTCGAGGACCGTGGTCTCGCCGTAGAGCGTGTCGCCGTGGAAGGTCGGCGCCACGTGCCGCAGCGACTCGATCTCCAGGTTGGCGATGGCCTTCCCGGAGACGTCCGGCACGGACATGCCCAGCAGCAGCGAGTAGATGTAGTTGCCCACCACCACGTTCTTGCCGAAGTCCGTGGTGTTCTCGGCGTAGTTGCTGTCCATGTGGAGCGGGTGGTGGTTCATGGTCAGCAGACAGAAGAGGTGGTCGTCGTACTCCGTGACCGTCTTCCCGGGCCAGTGCTTGTAGACCGCCCCGACCTCGAACTCTTCGTACGTGCGTCCGAACTGCATGGCCCTACGCCTCCGGGATCTCGAACTTGCTGGTGCGCTGCATGCCGGCCGCGCGGCCCTTGCCCGCGATGACCAGCGCCATCTTGCGGCTCGCCTCGTCGATCATCTCGTCGCCGAGCATCGCGGAGCCCTTCTTGCCGCCGGCCTCGGAGGTGCACCAGTCGTACGCGTCGAGGATCAGCTCGGCGTGGTCGTAGTCCTCCTGCGAGGGGGAGAAGACCTCGTTGGCGGCGTCGACCTGACCGGGGTGCAGCACCCACTTGCCGTCGAAGCCGAGGGCCGCGGCGCGCCCGGCCACCTCGCGGTAGCCGTCCACGTTCTTGATCTGGAGGAAGGGGCCGTCGATCGCCTGGAGGTCGTGCGTACGGGCCGCCATCAGGATGCGCATCAGGATGTAGTGGTAGGCGTCGGCGCCGTAACCGGGCGGCTGCATGCCCACGACCAGGGACTTCATGTTGATCGAGGCCATGAAGTCGGCCGGGCCGAAGATGATGGTCTCCAGGCGCGGGGAGGCGCCCGCGATGGCGTCGACGTTCACCAGGCCCTTGGCGTTCTCGATCTGCGCCTCGATGCCGATCTTGCCGACCTCGAAGCCCATGGTCTTCTCGATCTGGGTGAGCAGGAAGTCGAGCGCCACGATCTGCTGGGCGTCCTGGACCTTCGGGAGCATGATGCAGTCGAGGTTCTGGCCGGCGCCCTCGACGACCGTGATGACGTCGCGGTAGGTCCAGTGGGTGGTCCAGTCGTTGACGCGCACGACGCGGGTCTTGCCGGTCCAGTCGCCGTTGTTCAGCGCGTCCACGATGGTGTGGCGGGCGCCTTCCTTGGCGAGCGGGGCGCAGGCGTCCTCCAGGTCCAGGAAGACCTGGTCGGCGGGCAGGCCCTGGGCCTTCTCCAGGAAGCGCGGGTTCGAACCCGGCACCGCGAGGCAGGAGCGGCGCGGCCGCAGCCGGTTCACCGGGGAAGAGGGCGTGGTCATGCGGGGACCTCCGTGCTTTCGAGAGAGCTGAGCTTGTTGGCCTTGCGGATCTCGTCGACGATACGGCCGATGATCTCCGTGATGCCGAAGTCCTTCGGCGTGAACACGGCGGCGACGCCGGCCGCCTTCAGTGTCACCGCGTCGGCATTCGGAATGATGCCGCCCACGATGACGGGGATGTCGCCCGCCCCCGCCAGACGCAGCCGTTCCAGCACGTCGGGGACGAGCGCGCAGTGCGAACCGGACAGGATGGACAGTCCCACGCAGTGCACGTCCTCGGCCAGCGCCGCGGAGGAGATCTCCTCGGGCGTCAGCCGGATGCCCTGGTAGACCACCTCGAAGCCCGCGTCACGGGCCCGGACGGCGATCTGCTCGGCGCCGTTGGAGTGGCCGTCCAGACCGGGCTTGCCGACCAGCAGCCGCAGCCGGCCGGAGCCCAGCTCCTCGGCCGTACGGGCGACCTTCTCGCGGACGAGGGCCATCGGCGTGCCCTCCTCGGCGGTGACCGCGACCGGGGCCGAGGACACGCCCGTCGGGGCGCGGAACTCGCCGAACACCTCGCGCAGGGCGCTCGCCCACTCGCCGGTGGTGACACCGGCCCGGGCGCACTCCAGGGTGGCTTCCATCAGGTTCTCGGTGCCCGCCGCGGCCTCCTTGAGGCGGTCCAGGGCCTGCCGGGTGGTCGGGAAGACGAACGGGTCGCCGTTGCCCTGCCGCTCCGAGGACTCCTCCCGCTCGGCCCGCCAGCGCACGATCCGCTCGACCGTCAGCGCCTCCACCGCGCCGTCGACCGTCATGATGGCGCCGTCCAGGTCGGCGGTGAGCGGGTTCTCCTCCGTCTGCTGGAAGCAGTTCACGCCGACGATCTTGTCCTCGCCGGCCTCGATCCGGGCCCGCCGCTCGGCGTGCGAGGAGACCAGCTGTGACTTCAGGTAGCCGGACTCGACGGCGGCCATCGCGCCGCCCATCTCCTGGATCCGGTCGATCTCGGCCAGGCACTCGGTCACCAGGGACTCGACCTTGGCCTCGATGACGTGCGAGCCCGCGAAGATGTCCTCGTACTCCAGCAGGTCGCTCTCGTGCGCCAGGACCTGCTGGATGCGCAGCGACCACTGCTGGTCCCAGGGCCGGGGCAGGCCCAGCGCCTCGTTCCAGGCGGGAAGCTGCACGGCGCGGGCGCGGGCGTCCTTGGAGAGGGTGACGGCCAGCATCTCCAGCACGATGCGCTGGACGTTGTTCTCGGGCTGTGCCTCGGTCAGGCCCAGGGAGTTGACCTGGACGCCGTAGCGGAAGCGCCGCTGCTTCTCGTTCTCGATGCCGTAGCGCTCGCGGGTGACCTTGTCCCAGATGCGGCCGAAGGCGCGCATCTTGCACATCTCCTCGATGAAGCGGACGCCCGCGTTCACGAAGAAGGAGATCCGGGCGACCACTTCGCCGAAGCGCTCCTCGGGCACCTGCCCGGAGTCGCGCACCGAGTCCAGGACGGCGATCGCGGTGGACATCGCGTACGAGATCTCCTGGACCGGGGTGGCCCCGGCCTCCTGGAGGTGGTACGAGCAGATGTTGATCGGGTTCCACTTGGGGATGTGGTTGACCGTGTACGCGATCATGTCCGTCGTCAGGCGGAGCGAGGGCCCGGGCGGGAAGACGTGCGTCCCGCGCGAGAGGTACTCCTTGACGATGTCGTTCTGGGTGGTGCCCTGGAGCAGGGAGACGTCCGCCCCCTGCTCCTCGGCGGCCACCTGGTAGAGCGCCAGCAGCCACATCGCGGTGGCGTTGATCGTCATCGAGGTGTTCATCTGCTCCAGGGGTATGTCCTGGAACAGCCGCCGCATGTCACCCAGATGGGAGACGGGGACCCCGACCCGGCCCACCTCGCCGCGGGCGAGGATGTGGTCGGGGTCGTAGCCCGTCTGGGTCGGCAGGTCGAAGGCGACCGACAGGCCGGTCTGGCCCTTGGCGAGGTTGCGGCGGTACAGCTCGTTGGACGCCTCGGCCGTGGAGTGGCCGGCGTACGTCCGCATGAGCCACGGACGGTCCTTCTGGCGCTCTGTCATCTCAGGCGATCCTTATTGGCCCTTGAGCCGACTCAGATGTTGCGGAAGCGGTTGATGGCTTCGAGGTGGGTGGCGCGGAGCTCGTGGTCGCGGACACCCAGGCCCTCCTCGGGGGCCAGGGCGAGGACGCCGACCTTGCCCTGGTGGAGGTTGCGGTGGACGTCGTAGGCGGCCTGGCCCGTCTCCTCCAGGGAGTAGACCTTGGAGAGGGTGGGGTGGATCTTGCCCTTGGCGATGAGGCGGTTGGCCTCCCACGCCTCGCGGTAGTTCGCGAAGTGCGAGCCGATGATGCGCTTGAGCGACATCCACAGGTAGCGGTTGTCGTACTCGTGCATGTAGCCCGAGGTCGAGGCGCAGGTGGTGATGGTGCCGCCCTTGCGGGTGACGTAGACGCTCGCGCCGAAGGTCTCGCGGCCGGGGTGCTCGAAGACGATGTCGATGTCCTCGCCGCCGGTCAGCTCGCGGATGCGCTTGCCGAAGCGCTTCCACTCCTTCGGGTCCTGGGTGTGCTCGTCCTTCCAGAACTTGTAGCCCTCGGCGTTGCGGTCGATGACCGCGGTGGCGCCCATCGCCCGGCAGATGTCCGCCTTCTCGGGGCTGGAGACCACGCAGATCGGGTTGGCTCCGCCGGCCAGCGCGAACTGGGTGGCGTAGCTGCCGAGGCCGCCGCTCGCGCCCCAGATCAGGACGTTGTCGCCCTGCTTCATGCCGGCGCCGTTGCGGGAGACCAGCTGGCGGTAGGCGGTGGAGTTGACCAGGCCGGGGGAGGCGGCCTCCTCCCAGCTGAGGTGGTCCGGCTTGGGCATCAGCTGGTTCGACTTGACCAGTGCGATCTCCGCGAGGCCGCCGAAGTTGGTCTCGAAGCCCCAGATGCGCTGCTCGGGGTCGAGCATCGTGTCGTTGTGGCCGTCGGAGGACTCCAGCTCGACCGAGAGGCAGTGCGCGACGACCTCGTCGCCCGGGTGCCAGGCGTTGACGCCGGGGCCGGTGCGCAGGACGACGCCCGCCAGGTCGGAGCCGATGACGTGGTACGGGAGGTCGTGGCGCTTGGAGAGCTCCGACAGGCGTCCGTAGCGCTCCAGGAAGCTGAAGGTGGAGACCGGCTCGAAGATCGAGGTCCAGACCGAGTTGTAGTTGACCGAGGAGGCCATGACGGCCACCAGGGCCTCGCCCGGGCCCAGTTCGGGAACCGGGACCTGGTCCAGGTGCAGGGACTTGCGCGGGTCCTTCTCGCGGGTCGTGAGCCCCGCGAACATCTCCGTCTCGTCCTTGTGCACGGTGATCGCGCGGTAGGAGTCGGGCAGCGGCAGCGCCGCGAAGTCTGCGGCGGTGGCGGACTGCGACTGAATCGCGTCCAGGATGTCCTTCACGGTATTGCCTCCGGCGAGCGCTGGTGAGGGTGCGCTGAGGGATACGCGGTGCGCGTGTGCGTGTGGTGTGGGTGGTGCGTGTGCCGTCGGTCCGGCGATGCGGTGGTGCTGGACCGCCCGTGGTGAGGCGGCCGGGGCCTGGTGACGCAGGCATCCGGGGCGCGTTCCGTGCCGAGTGGGCGTGGGCCGCGGGGACATCCGGACGAGATTCAACGTATGGCACCCCGTGTCACTCAGCAAGGCACCGCGTGCCAAAACTTTCTCTCATTTGCCGATTGACCTGCGCAGATGAGCGATGATCGATCAGAGTTACCCGCGAGTAGGGGCAAG
This sequence comes from Streptomyces sp. NPDC006512, assembly GCF_040611935.1. Lineage (NCBI taxonomy): Bacteria > Bacillati > Actinomycetota > Actinomycetes > Kitasatosporales > Streptomycetaceae > Streptomyces > Streptomyces sp. NPDC006512. The sequence continues at coordinate 30,146 of NZ_JBEXPG010000058.1, forward strand.
TTGGACATACGAAAGCGGCCGCCCCCGGAACCGGGAGCGGCCGCTGTGACGAGCGTCGCCTACTGGTGCTTCCGCACGTGCCTACTTGTTCTTCAGGGCCTCTTCGATGGTCCGCATGACCTCGTCCAGCGGAGCGTCGGTCCGGGCCACCGCGACCAGCACCTGCCCCTCGGTGCGCACCGCCGCCCGCGCCGGGGCCGGCGCGTCCGCGGTGCGGCCCGCTCCGATCCCGGAGCCGAAGGTCTTGCGCACGATCGAGAAGGCGTGGTCCAGCTGCGCCTCCACGTCGCCCTGCCCGCCGGCCCGCAGCCAGCGCCGCAGCACGTGGTTGTGCGCGGTCACGACGGCCGAGGCCGCGACCTCGGCCAGCAGCGGGTCGTCGTTGCCGTCGTGGTGGTCCTGCTCGTCGAAGTGGGCCAGCAGGTAGCGCGTGAACAGCCGCTCGTAGCGGGCCACCGAGGCGATCTCCCGCTCGCGCAGCGCCGGTACCTCGCGGGTCAGCCGGTAGCGCTCCACCGACACCGCGGGGGACGCGGCGTACATCTTCATGACTTCCTTGATCCCCCGGCACACCGTGTCGAGCGGGTGCTCGTGCGCCGGGGCCACGTCCAGGACCGCCTCGGCGCGGGTCAGGGTGTCGTCGTGGTCCGGGAAGATCGCCTCTTCCTTGGAGCGGAAGTGCCGGAAGAACGTCCGGCGGGCCACCCCGGCGGTCGCGGCGATCTCGTCGACCGTCGTGGCCTCGTACCCCTTGGTCGCGAACAGCTCCATGGCCGCCGTGGCGAGCTCCCGGCGCATTTTGAGCCGCTGGGCTGCCGCCCGGGTGCCGGCCGCGCTCTCCGGGGCGTCGGAGGCGGAGGTGGCGCGGGGTGAGGTCTTGGCGGGCTGGGACATAGAGCGAAAGTACTTCATTCGCGCAGGGGAGCGCGCCTGCGGGGGGTGGGAGGGGGAGGGATGCGGGGGAGGGCCCGCACTGGGCTCGGGAGGGTATGTCCGCCGTGAGGGTCCGGCGGACCCGAGCAGCCCTCCCCACGCATCCTGCTCAGGGCCCGGCCGGTTACCGGCGGGCGTACTCACGGAATCCGCGGCCGGTCTTCCGGCCCAGGCAGCCCGCCGCCACCAGGTGCTCCAGCAGCGGGGACGGCGCCAGGCCCGGATCGCGGAACTCCTGGTGGAGGACCTTCTCGATGGCGAGCGACACGTCCAGGCCGACCACGTCGAGGAGCTCGAAGGGCCCCATCGGGTAGCCGCCGCCCAGCTTCATCGCGGCGTCGATCTCGTCGATCCCCGCGTAGTGCTGCTCGACCATCTTGATCGCGTTGTTGAGGTACGGGAACAGCAGGGCGTTCACGATGAAGCCCGCCCGGTCCCCGCAGTCCACGGGGTGCTTGCGCACCTTGGTGCAGACCTCGCGGACGGTGGCGTGCACGTCGTCGGCCGTCAGGACCGTCCGGACCACCTCGACCAGCTTCATCGCGGGAGCCGGGTTGAAGAAGTGCATCCCGATCACGTCCTGGGGTCGCGACGTCGCACGCGCCACGGCGATGACCGGGAGCGAGGAGGTCGTGGTGGCCAGCACCGCGCCCGGCTTGCAGACCTTGTCGAGGCCCGCGAACAGCTCCTGCTTGACCGCGAGGTCCTCGGCCACGGCCTCCACGGCCAGGTCCACCTCGGCGAAGGCGTCCAGCGAACCGGCCGGGGTGATCCGCTCCAGGGTCTGCGCGGCGCCCTCCTCGGTCAGTCGGCCCTTGGACACCGCACGGCCCAGGGACTTCCCGATCGCGGCCTTGGCGGCCTCCGCCTTCTCCTGGCTGCGGGCCGCCAGCACCACGTCGTAGCCGGCCTGCGCGAAGACCTGGGCGATGCCGCCGGCCATGGTCCCCGAACCGGCCACGCCGACCGAGGAGACCGGCCGGCCCGCGCCGAGCAGCGACCCGTCCGGCGGGGTCTGGAGGTCACGCACGATCACCGGGCTGCCCGGAGCCTCGTACGTGTAGAAGCCGCGGCCCGCCTTCTGCCCGGTCAGGCCGGCTTCGGCGAGGTGGCCGAGGATGGGGGCCGGGGCGTGCAGCCGGTCGCCGGAGGAGGCGTACATGGCCTCCAGCACGGTCCGCGCGGTGTCCACGCCGACCAGGTCGAGCAGGGCGAGCGGCCCCATCGGCAGCCCGCATCCGAGCCGCATCGCCGCGTCGATGTCCTCGCGGGAGGCGTACTTGGCCTCGAACATGGCGGCGGCCTGGTTGAGGTAGCCGAAGAGCAGGCCGTCGGCGACGAATCCGGGCCGGTCCCCGACCGCCACGGGCTCCTTGCCGAGCTCGCGGGCCAGTTCGGTGACCGCCTCGACGGCCGGCGGCGCGGTGAGCACGCAGGAGACGATCTCGACGAGCTTCATCGCGGGCGCCGGGTTGAAGAAGTGCAGGCCCAGCACGCGCTCCGGGTGCAGGGACTCGGCGGCGAGCCGGGTCACCGACAGGGCGTTGGTGCCGGTGGCCAGGACCGCGTCGGGCCGCACGATCGCGTCGAGCTCGCAGAACAGCCGGTGCTTGAGCTCGTAGTCCTCCGGGACGACCTCGATGACGAGGTCGGCGTCGGCGGCCGCGGCGAGGTCGGTGAAGGTGCGGAACCGGGCGAGGACGCCCTCGCGCTCCTGCTCGGTGATCCGCTCCCGGGTGACGGAGCGGGCCGTGGCGGAGGCGAGGGAGGCGGTGGCCCGGCGGGCGGCGGCCTCGCTGACGTCGATGCCGATGACCTCGCGGCCGGCCCGGGCGAGGACCTCGGCGATACCGGTGCCCATGGTGCCGAGGCCGACGACGGCGATGGTCTGGAGGGTGGACTGACTGGACGTGGACGGACGGTCCATCGCGGGACTCCAGTGGAAGAGGGTGACGACTGAGGGTGCCGACGCGCGCTGCACGGCGCGCGCGGATTCCGTACGGAGGAACCGTGCGGGAGGGGCCCGGAGGGAAGCGCCCGGAGAGAGGGAGGGCGCGGCGGGCGGGAACGGCGTGGCCCTGTCCCGGGGCCGCGCCGTGCGTGAAAGGTCGAACCGACTGGCACGGGGCGGCTGCGTCACCAGGCCGTTCCCGTACGTGTGGAAGTGACTGTAACCCGCCGGTAACTGGTCCGCCAGAGTGCGGAGATGTGACCTGTACCGCCCAAATGTACCGATCATCGATCATCGATCAACGAGGTCCGCGGAACCCGCGGTGCGCGGCTCCCCGCCCCCCTAGGGTGGGCCGGGTGAACGACGTGCTGGAGCGCCTGCGGGCCGAGTCGACCGGATCACCCGAGTACGAGGAACTGCTCGCGGCGGGCCCCGACGCCCTGGCCGCCTCCCTGACTTCGGCGGGCCTGCCCCTGTGGGCCCGCGAACTGGCCGCCTACCGGCTGGGACTGGCCGGCGACCGGCGCGCCTTCGAGCCGCTCGTGCTGCTGCTCAACCACCGGGACCCGCCCCGCTGCGAGGCCGCCGCCCGGGCCCTCGCCGTACTGGGGGACCCCCGTACCGCCCGCGCGGCGGCCGCGCTGGCGACCAACTCCCTGCGCACCGCCTACGCCCTGCACCCCGTGCGCCTGCTGGCCGCGCTGCGGGCGCCCGAGTCGGCCCCGGCCCTGATCGCCACCCTGTCCCGGCTGCTCGCGCCGCACGACCCCTACTGGCGGGTGGCGCTGGCCTGCGTGGAGGGGCTGGGTGCGCTCGCCGACGGCCGGGCCCGGGACGTGCTGGTCCGCGCCCAGTCCCACCCCCGGCTGGCGGTGGCGGCGACCGATGCCCTGGGCCGGCTGATGGCCGGACACCCGGACGCCTGAACGCCCGGGCCGCCACCGGGGGCGGCGGCCCTGACGGAGCCCTCCCGCCCCGCCGCCGGGTTCAGTCCCTGACGGGGACGATCGCGAACGCCTCGACCTCCAGCAGGAGTTCCGGCCGGAACAGGGCCGCGACCTGCACCGCCGAGGAGGCCGGCAGCCGGTCCGCGGCGATCACCTCGTCGCGGGCCGCCCGTACGGCCGGCAGGTGGGCCACGTCCGTGACGAAGTAGGTCAGCTTCACCACGTCCTCGAAGCCCGCCCCGGCCGCCGCCAGGCAGCGCCGCAGGTTCTCGAAGACCTGCCGGGCCTGGGCGGCGGCGTCGCCCTCGCCGACCACCTCGCCCTTCTCGTCGAAGGCGCACTGCCCGGAGACCGCCACGAACCGCCCGGTTCCCCAGACGACGTGGCTGTATCCGGTGCCGGGGCTCACGCCCTCCGGAGCGGCGATGCGGGTGAGGTGGTCGCGGTCGTGCGTCGGTGTGCTCATGGCGATGATCTTGCCCCGGAGGGCGTCAGCGGCGGAAGCCCAGCAGTCCGTGCAGGGCGGCTCCGCCCGCGGACGGCGGGACGGCACGGGTCGCGGCGGCCGGAGTCGGGTCCGCCGGGGCCGGGCAGGACGCGTCGGCGGCCGCCCCCGTCCTCAGGTACGCGGCGAGCTTCTCGTCCAGGCACTTGTTGCCGCTGAGGGCGATGCCGTGGTTGCCGCCGCCCTCCTCCACCACCAGCGCCGCGCCCTTCAGCTTCTCCCGCATGCTCACCGCGCCGCCGAAGGGGGTCGCCGCGTCCTCCGTCGCCTGGAACAGCAGCGCGGGCGGCAGCTCGGAGTTGGTGACGTCGGGGGCCCGCAGCGGCTCCGTCGGCCAGAACGCGCAGGGCGCGTTGTACCAGGCGTTGTTCCAGGTCATGAAGGGCGCCTTCGCGTGCGTGCTCCACATGTCGGCGCGCCAGGCGTTCCAGTCCTTCGGCCAGGCCGAGTCCCGGCACTGCACCGCCGTGTACACGCTGTAGCCGTTGCCCGCCGACGGCTCCACCGCGCCGAGCCGCTCGTACGCCGCCACCAGCGGCTTCGGGTCCTCCTTCAGCACGTACGCCGCGAAGGCCTGGGCGAGGTACGGCCAGTAGCCGTTGTAGTAGCCGCCCGGCATGTAGGTGTCCTCCAGCTCGGCCGGGCCCACCTTCCCGCCCGCCGGGGTCCCGCGCAGGGCGTCCCGCATCCCGTACCAGAGCCTCTCGACCCGCGCCGGGTCGGTGCCCAGCCCGTACGTGGCGTCGTACTTCGCGACCCAGGCCAGGAAGGCCTTGTGGCGGGCGTCGAAGGCCTGGTCCTGGGCGAGGTTGTCCTCGTACCAGACCCCGGCCGGGTCGACCACGGAGTCCAGGACGAGCCGGTGCACCCGGTCCGGGTGGAGGCGCGCGTACACCGCGCCGAGGTAGGTCCCGTACGAGTAGCCGAAGTAGCTGAGCCGCTGCGCGCCCAGGGCCGTGCGCAGCACCTCCAGGTCGCGGGCGGCGGAGACGGTGCCCACGTGCGGGAGCACGTCCGCGTGCTTGGCGCGGCAGGACTCGGCGAAGGCGCGGACCCGCTCCAGGTTGGCGCGCTCGGTCGCCGGGTCGAGCGGAACGGAGTCCGGCCGTACCGGGCTGAAGTGGCCCGCGGCGCAGTCCAGGGCGGGCTCGCTCTTGCCCACGCCCCGGGGGTCGAAGCCGATCACGTCGTACTGGGCGGCGACGTCCTTGGGCAGGGCGGAGGCGACGAACCCGGCCAGGGCGCGGCCGCTGCCGCCGGGGCCGCCGGGGTTCACCAGCAGCGGGCCCTGGGAGGTGGCCGCGGTGTGCGGCACCCGGGTCAGCGCCAGGGAGATCTGCCGCCCGGCGGGCCGGTCGTGGTCGAGGGGGACCGGGAGGGAGGCGCACTGCAGCGTCGGGTGGCGGGGGGTCGCGCAGCCGGTCCAGCGCAGCGCCGCACTGCCGGGCGCGGCGGCGGCCGGGGCGGCGGGGTCCGCGGGGGCCGCCGTGACGGGGCTCGTCAGGACGGCGGCGACGGCGGAGATCGACAGCAGGACGGCGGCGCGCTTCTTCGCGGCGGTGCGCTTCTTCGAGGGGTGGAGCATGGGGCCTCCCAGCCGAGGGTTCTGGGCGGAATCGTCCCGGAAACCCGGCCCGGAAAGCGGGATTGGGCCGTCCATTGGCCCGAAGTGATGAGCCTTCGGGGTCAGGCGCCGGTCACAGCAGGGTGAGCTGCGTCGGCGCGGCCGCCGCGGGCCCGGCCGCCCCCGCGGCCGGTTCCCCGGCCGGGCCGGCCCGGCGGAAGGACGGGCGGCCGTTCGGGCCGATGCCGAATTCGGCCGCCAGCCGGTGGACTTGACGGGTGATCTGGCGCTGGTACCAGGTCGGTGCGTACGAGCCGCCCGCGTACATCCGTTCGTACCGTTCGACCAGGTGGGGGTGGTGCTCGCCCAGCCAGGCCGTGAACCACTCGCGCGCCCCGGGCCGCAGATGGAGTACCAGGGGTGTCACGGACGTGGCCCCGGACTCCGCGACGGCCCGGACGGTCTCCCGCAGCTGCTCCGGGGAGTCGCCGAGGAAGGGGATCACCGGGGCCATGAGCACCCCGCACTCGATGCCCGCGTCGGTCAGGGCCCGTACGGCGTGCAGGCGCGCGCCGGGGGAGGGCGTGCCGGGCTCCACGGTCCGCCACAGGCCGGGGTCGGTGAAGCCGACGGAGACGGATATCCCGACGTCGGTGACCTCGGCCGCCTCCCGGAGCAGCGGGAGGTCGCGCAGGATCAGCGTGCCCTTGGTGAGGATGGAGAAGGGGTTCGCGTGGTCCCGCAGCGCCTCGATGATCCCCGGCATCAGCCGGTAGCGGCCCTCCGCGCGCTGGTAGCAGTCGACGTTGGTGCCCATCGCGATGTGCGCGCCGGTCCACCGCCGCGAGCCGAGTTCGCGGCGCAGCAGCTCGGGGGCGTTGGTCTTGACGACGATCTGCGAGTCGAAGCCGAGGCCGGTGTCGAGGTCGAGGTAGGCGTGGGTCCTGCGGGCGAAGCAGTAGACGCAGGCGTGGCTGCAGCCGCGGTACGGGTTGACCGTCCATTCGAACGGCATGCGCGAGGCGCCGGGCACCTTGTTGACGATCGACCGGGCCCGGACCTCGTGGAAGGTGATCCCCCGGAACTCGGGGGTGTCGACGGTGCGGGTCACGACGGCGTCCGCGCCGAAGAGCGCGGCGGGGCCGGTGGCCCGCGCGCCCCCGGTCCCGTCGGTGTCGTCGGCGTGGTCGGTCAGGCTGTCCCAGCGCATCGGCGCCTCCCTCGGTAGCTCTGGACCCGAGAATAGAACAAGTGTTCCCATGATCGTGCGGACCGGCGGGTCCGGCCCGCCCGAGCGGTGAGCGGGCGGAGCGGATTTGGGCGGCCGGGCCGGAGGTGGTTGGCTTCGCCGTGACGAGCGATCACAACTGCTGGAGGAACAGGTATGGCGCAGGTCGAGGCCACCACGGAGCGGATCATCGGGGCCGACGCGGAGACCGTGTTCGACGCGCTGGCGGACTACAGCGGCACCCGCGGCAAGATGCTCCCCGAGCACTTCAGCGAGTACGAGGTCCGCGAGGGCGGCGACGGCGAGGGCACCCTGGTCCACTGGAAGCTCCAGGCCACCAGCAAGCGCGTACGGGACTGCCTGCTGGAGGTCACCGAGCCCACGGACGGCCAGCTGGTGGAGAAGGACCGCAACTCCTCCATGGTCACCACCTGGACCGTCACCCCGGCCGGCGAGGGCAAGTCCAAGGTCGTCGTCAGCACCGTCTGGAACGGCGCCGGCGGCATCGGCGGCTTCTTCGAGCGCACCTTCGCCCCCAAGGGACTCGGCCGCATCTACGACACCCTCCTGGACAACCTGGCCCGGGAAGTAGAGGGCTGAGCAAGGCCGTTGCCCCCGCCGCCCCGCGCCCGCGCGTGCGGCGGCTCACCGGTTCGGGTGGAATTCCGGCGGCCCGCCAGCCGCCGGAACCCCGCCGCGGTCCGCCCGGAACCCGAACGCCGGAACCCGCCGCCGGCCCCGTCCGCGAGGCGCCCCCGACCGGCCGCCGGGACCCGCGGTGCGCCGCGCGGGCCGTTCCACGGCGAACGCCCGGACACCCCCTAGGCTGGGCCTCCTGCGACCCGACCCACCGGGGGGCCCGATGAAGATCCTCATCTCCGCCGACATGGAGGGCGCCACCGGCGTCACCTGGCCCGAGGACGTCCTGCCCGGCACGTCCCCGTGGGAACGCTGCCGCGCCCTGTTCACCTCCGACGTGAACGCCGCCGTGCTCGGCTTCTACGACGGCGGCGCCGACCGGGTCCTCGTCAACGAGGCCCACTGGACGATGCGCAACCTGCTGCTGGAGAAGCTCGACGCCCGCGCCGAACTCCTCACCGGCCGCCACAAGACCCTCTCCATGGTCGAGGGCGTCCAGCACGGCGACGTCGACGGCATCGCCTTCGTCGGCTACCACACCGGCGCCGGAACCGAGGGCGTCCTCGCCCACACCTACCTCGCCAACTCCATCACCGGGGTCTGGCTGAACGGTCTGCGCGCCAGCGAGGGTCTGCTCAACGCCCACGTCGTCGCCGAGTACGGGGTCCCCGTCGTCCTCGTCACCGGCGACGACCTGACCTGCCGCGACGCCGCCGGCTACGCCCCGGACGCGCGCACGGTCGCCGTGAAGGACCACGTGTCGCGCTACGCGGCCGTGTGCCGCACCCCCGCCCGCACCGCCGCCGACATCCGGGCCGCCGCCACCGGGGCCGCGAAGCTCGCCGTCCGGCACGAGCCGGTGCGCGGCGGCCCCTTCACGGTCGAGGTCGAGTTCGACGCGACGCACCTGTCACTGGCCGCCACCGTGGTTCCCGGCGTCGAACGTTCGGGCGAACGCCGGATCGCGTACACCAGCGGGACCATGTACGAGGGGATCCGGACCTTCAAGGCGGTCACGACGGTCGTCTCGGCGGCCGTGGAGGAGCAGTATGGCTGACATGCACCCGGTGACGGAGGACAGCACAGCACTGGACGGAACGGCGTTCGACGAGGTGGTCGAGTTCACCTCCGCGCTGATCCGGATGGACACCAGCAACCGCGGCGGCGGTGACTGCCGGGAGCGGCCCGCCGCCGAGTACGTCGCCGAGCGGCTGGCCGGAGCCGGGCTGGAGCCCGTCCTGCTGGAACGCACCCCCGGCCGCACCAACGTGGTGGCCCGCATCGCCGGCACCGACCCGACCGCCGACGCGCTCCTCGTCCACGGCCACCTCGACGTGGTCCCCGCCGAGGCCGCCGACTGGACCGTGGACCCCTTCTCCGGCGAGGTCAGGGACGGGGTGGTCTGGGGCCGGGGCGCCGTCGACATGAAGAACACCGACGCGATGGTGCTGGCCCTCGTACGGGCCTGGGCGCGCGCGGGCGTCCGGCCGCGCCGGGACGTCGTGATCGCCTTCACCGCAGACGAGGAGGACAGCGCCGTCGACGGGTCCGGCTTCCTCGCCGACCACCACCCGCACCTCTTCGAGGGCTGTACGGAGGGCCTCGGCGAATCCGGTGCCTTCACGGTGCACACCGGACGCGGCGGCCCCCTCTACCCCGTCGCCGCCGGTGAACGCGGCACCGCCTGGCTGAAACTCACCGCCCACGGCACCACCGGGCACGGCTCCAAACCGAACCGGGCCAACGCCGTCAGCCGCCTCGCCGCCGCCGTCGCCCGGATCGGCGCGTACGACTGGCCGGTCCGGCTCACCGACACCGTCGTCGCCTGCATCACCGAACTCGCCGCCCGGCAGGGCCTGTCGGTCGACCCGCGCGCCCCCGACTTCGACCTCGACGCGGTCCTGCCCAAGCTCGGCCCGGCCGCCGCCCTCGTGGAAGCCACCGTCCGCAACAGCACCAACCCGACCATGATGAACGCCGGTTACAAACTGAACGTCATCCCCGGCCACGCCACGGCCTACGTCGACGGCCGGATGCTGCCCGGCGGGGAAGCGGAGTTCACCGCCACCCTCCACGCGCTCACCGGCCCCGACGTGCACTGGGAGTTCCACCACCGGGAGGTCGCCCTCGAAGCCCCCGTGGACGGGCGCACCTTCGCCGTCCTGCGCGAGAGCGTCGAGCACTTCGACCCCGACGGCCACGTCGTCCCCTTCTGCATGGCCGGCGGCACCGACGCCAAACAGTTCTCCCGGCTCGGCATCACCGGCTACGGCTACTCCCCGCTCAAGCTGCCCCCGGGCTTCGACTACTGGTCCCTCTTCCACGGCGTCGACGAACGGGTCCCGGTCGACGCCCTGCACTTCGGCGTCCGCGTCCTCGACCGCGCCCTGCGCGCCCTGTGAACGGCGACCCGGGGACCGCGGCCCCCGGCCCGGACCGGCCCTACGGCAGCTGGCCCTCCCCGATCGACGCCGCGCTCGCCGCCTCCCACGACGGCCGCCCCGAGTACCTGGGCACGGTGGGCGCCGAGGTGTGGTGGACCGAGCCCCGCCCCCGGGAGGGCGGCCGCCGCACCCTCGTGCGCCGGCCCGCCGACGGGCGCGCCGCGCGTTCCGTACTGCCCGCCCCGTGGAACGTGCGCAGCCGCCTCACCGAGTACGGGGGCCTGCCCTGGGCGGGCGCCGAACGGCCCGCCGGGGGCCCGCTCGTGGTGTTCGTCCACCACGCCGACCAGCGGATGTACGCGTACGAACCCGACGCGCCCGGCAGCCCCGGACCCCGCCCCCTGACCCCGCTCTCCCAGGTCGGCGGCGGCCTGCGCTGGGCCGACCCGGTGCTGCGCGGCACCGAGGTGTGGTGCGTGCTGGAGGAGTTCACCGGCCCCGGACCGGGCGACGTGCGCCGGGTGACCGCCGCCGTACCGCTGGACGGATCGGCCGCCGAGGACCGGAGCGCCGTACGGGAGCTCACCGACGACCGGCACCGCTTCCGGACCGGGCCCCGGCTGTCCCCCGACGGACGGAGCGCGGCCTGGCTGGTCTGGGACCACCCCCGGATGCCCTGGGACGGCACCGAACTCCAGCTGGCCGACGTCACCCCGGAGGGCACCCTCACCGCCCCCCGCACCGTCCTCGGCGGGCCCGCCGAAGCGGTGGCCCAGGTGGCGTGGGCGGCCGACGGGACCCTGCTCGCGGTCAGCGACCGCAGCGGCTGGTGGAACCCGTACCGCGTCGACACCGGGGGCGGCGGGGCGGTCAACCTGTGCCCCCGGGAGGAGGAGTTCGGCGGGGCGCTGTGGAAGCCGGGGCTGAGCTGGCTGGCCCCGCTGTCCGGATCCCGGGCCGAGGGCTCCGGGGGCGGGCTCCTCGCCGTCCTGCACGGCCGGGGCGCCGCGGTCCTCGGCGTCCTCGACCCGGACAGCGGCGACCTCGTCGACGCCGCCGGGCCCTGGACGGCCTGGCAGCCGACCCTGGCCGTCGTCGGCACCCGCGTCTACGGGGTCGCGGCGAGCCCGCGCAGCGCCTACGAGGTCGTCGAACTGGACACCGCGACGGGCCACGCCCGCGTCGTCGGGGCCCGCGCAGCCGACCCGGTGGACCCCGCCCACTATCCGGAGCCGCAGAGCAGGACCTTCCCCGGCCCGGGCGGCCGGGACATCCACGCCCACGTCTACCCGCCGCACCACCCCGCCGTACGGGCCCCGGCCGCCGAACCGCCCCCGTACGTGGTGTGGGCGCACGGCGGCCCCACCGACCACGTGCCGCCCGTACTGGACCTCCACATCGCCTACTTCACCTCGCGCGGCATCGGCGTCGTGGAGGTCAACTACGGCGGGTCCACCGGATACGGCCGCGCCTACCGCGAGCGGCTGCGCGAACAGTGGGGGGTGGTCGACGTCGAGGACTGCGCGGCCGTCGCCCGCGCCCTGGCCGCCGAGGGAACCGCCGACCCCGGCCGGCTCGCCATCCGCGGCGGCAGCGCCGGCGGCTGGACCGCGGCCGCCTCCCTGGCCGCCACCGACCTCTACGCCTGCGCGGCGATCAGCTACCCGGTACTGGACCTGCGGGGCTTCGCCGCCGAGACCCACGACCTGGAATCGCACTACACCGACGGGCTGGCCGGACCGCCGCAGACCCTGGCGCTGCGCTGCCGCGAACGCTCCCCGGTGTCCCGCGCCGACCGGATCACCGCCCCGTTCCTGCTGCTCCAGGGCCTGGACGACCCGGTCTGCCCGCCCGCCCAGGCCGAACGGCTGCTCGCCGCGCTGCGCGGGCGGGGAGTGCCCCACGCGTACGTCACCTTCGAGGGCGAGGGCCACGGCTTCCGGCGCGCGGAGACCATGGCCGCGGCCCTGGAGGCCGAACTGTCCCTGTACGTGCAGGTCTTCGGGATCGACCGGGACGACGTCCCCCGTCTGGCCCTGCACGGCTGACCCCCGGGGTGTGCGGGGCCTGCCCGGCCCGCCGCCGCAAGCGGTGGCGCCGGGCACCGCGGCGGCCGCTCAGGCCGTGTGCAGCCAGACCCGGAGCGGTCCGACCGGGGCGAATCCGGCGCGGACGGCGGCGTCGAGGTCCTCGCCGTGTTCGTAGCCCACGAGGGGCAGCGCCGGCCACAGCCCGGAGGCCGTGGTGACCGCGGCCGCCCACGCGGAGTCCGTGCCGGCCGCGTCCGGGGCGAACAGGTTGGACACCCCGGCCACCCCGCCGCCCGTACTGAGCACGGCTCCGGCGACGATCCGGCCCCCGGAGCGGCCCGCCAGGAAGACGACGTCCGGGGACAGCAGCCCGGGCCGGAACAGACCGGACGCCTCCTCCCCGGCCCATGCGGCCTCCCAGTCCGCCAGTTCCCCGGGGCCGGAGACCCGCGACCACCGCGGGCCGGCGCCGCCGCTGCCGACGGGCGCGGGTCCCGCCGGGCGGTGGATCCACTGCGCCTCGAACAGGACCTCGAAGCCGGCCGGGCCCAGATCGAGCGAGGCGAAGCTGTCCTTCACCGAACAGCCGGGCGAGCCGGTGTCGATCCCGCCGAGCACACCGGCGACCGGGGCGGACGGGGTCAGGGACACCGCGTCGGGGTACAGGGGCGGGGTGCGTACGGCGGTGGTCCAGGCGTCCGGACCGAACACCCCGGCCGCCCCGTGCGTCCGGCAGACCGCGTCGCACCAGTCGGCGTTGTTGCGCGCGGCCGCGCGAAGGAGGTCCGGAGGGTTCTGAGTGGTGATCACAACCAGGATGCTGTCACGCCCCCTAGCCTGGGACGATGGAATATCCGTCCTACACAGTCCAGGGCGCGCGGGTGGGTCTGCGGCCCTTCCGGCAGTCCGACGGGCCCGAGTTCGCGGCCCGCGCGCACGAGAGCCGCGACCTCCACCGGCCGTGGCTGTTCCCGCCCGTCACCGTCGAGGAGTACGAGCCCTACGTGGCCCGCCTCGCGGGGGACGCGGGCCGCGCCGGGTTCCTCGTCTGCGAACTCGCCACGGGGGCCATCGCCGGTTTCGTCAACGTCAACAACATCGTCCACGGCGCCTTCCGGTGCGGCGCCCTCGGCTACGGGGCCTTCGCCCACGCCGCCGGGCGCGGGCTGATGGGCGAGGCCCTCGCCCTGGTCACCGCCCACGCGTTCGCCCCGGCGGACGGCGGCGGTCTCGGCCTGCACCGCCTGGAGGCGAACGTCCAGCCGGGCAACACGGCCTCCCTCGCTCTGGTGCGCGGCCGCGGCTTCCGGCTGGAGGGGTTCTCCCCGGACTTCCTCTACGTCGACGGCGCCTGGCGCGACCACGAGCGCTGGGCCCTGACCGCCGAAATGCCCGCCCCGGAGGGAGCCGATCGCCCAGGATGAGGCCATGAGAACCCTCGTGCTCCTCGACGCCCCGTCCAACCTCGGCCTGCGGCCGCCCGCGCCCGGCACCGTACCCGGCGTGTACAAACTGGCCGGCGCCCTGCGCGAACAGGGACTGCTGCACCGGCTCGGCGCCCGCGAGGGCGGGGTCGTCGTCCCGCCCCGCTACGACCGGGGCGACTGGCGGGAGGGCGACGGCGTCTTCCACGCCGCCGCCCTCGCCCGGTACACCGTGACCCTCGCCGACCGGATCGAGAAGCACCTGCGGGCCGGGGAGTTCCCCGTGGTCCTCGGCGGGGACTGCTCGATCCAGCTCGGCGCCGCGCTCGCCATGCGCCGCATCGGCCGCTACGGACTCGCCGCGATCGACGGCTCCGCCGACTTCCGCCACCCCGGCAACGAGGCCGTCAACGGACCCGTCGGCGCCGCCGCCGGCGAGGAACTCGCCCTGGCCACCGGGCGCGGCCAGAGCGACCTGACCGGCCTGGAGGGACTCGGGCCGTACCTGCGCGACGAGGACGTACGCCTCTTCGGGCTCCGTGACGGCGACGCGGACCTCCCCGAACTGCGCGGCGCCGGGATCACCACCGCCACCGTCGGGGACATCCGCGCCCACGGCGCCGGAACGGTCGCCCGGGCCGCGCTGGAGGGCCTGCACCCGCCGGCGACGGCCGGCTTCTGGATCCACCTGGACGCCGACGTCCTGGACCCGTCCGTCATGCCCGCCGTGGACAGCCAGGAGCCCGGCGGACTCCGTCCCGGGGAACTCGCCGCACTGCTGGCCGTGCTGGTCGGGTCGCCGCGCTGCGTCGGGCTCAACGTCACCGTCTACGACCCGGACCTGGATCCGGACGGGAGTGCGGGCGCCCTCCTCGCCGACCTGGTCGCGGACGCCTTTGCGTAATCCTGACCGGTGGTGATCCGCGGAACCCCTGTGCACCGGCCGCGGTGGCGTGTTCCATTCCTTCATGGCCACCACCGTCCGACGTGCCCTGCTGACCCTTCCCGCAGCCCCGTTGGGTCCCGACAACCCCCTGCCCGCCCTGCGCGCACCCGACGGGGTGCACGCGCTGGACGAGCGCGCGCGTCACGGGCTGCCGCGCGACATGGCCCGCCAGATCGGGTACGAGCCGCTGCGCTCGCTGCTGCCCGTCCCGATCCGTGACGGGTACGGACGCGAGCGCGCGGAGCGGGAGTTCGACGCGGTCGTCATCGAGAACGGCCTGCTGCGCGTCACCGTGCTGCCCGCGCTCGGCGGGCGGATCCACTCCCTCGTCCACCTGCCGACCGGCCGCGAACTGCTCTACCGCAACCCGGTGTTCCAGCCCGCCAACTTCGCCCTCAACGGCGCCTGGTTCGCCGGCGGCATCGAATGGAACATCGGCGCCACCGGACACACCGCCCTGTCCTGCGCCCCGTTGCACGCCGCGCTCGTTCCCGCGCCCGACGGGGGCGTGATGGTACGGCTGTGGGAGTGGGAGCGGCTGCGCGACCTGCCGTTCCAGGTGGACCTGTGGCTGCCCGCCGACTCGGAGTTCCTCCACGTCGGCGTCCGCGTCCGCAACCCGCACGAGCGGCCCGCGCCCGTGTACTGGTGGTCCAACACCGCCGTCCCGGAAGGCCCGGGCACCCGCGTCCTCGCCCCCGCCGACGAGGCCTGGCACTTCGGGTACGAGCGCTCCCTGCGCCGGATCCCCGTCCCCGAATGGGAGGGCGGGGACCGCACCTACCCGACGCGCAGCACCTACCCGGCGGACTTCTTCTACGAGGTCCGCGACGCCGACGCGGGCCGGCCCTGGATCGCCTCCCTCGACGCCGACGGGCACGGCCTCGTACAGGCCTCCACGGCCCGGCTGCGCGGCCGCAAGCTGTTCGTGTGGGGCGCCGGCGCGGGCGGCCGCCGCTGGCAGGAATGGCTGACCGAGCCCGGCACCGGCGGCTACGCCGAGATCCAGGCCGGGCTGGCCCGGACCCAGCTGGAGCACGTACGCCTCGAACCCGGAGCCGAGTTCAGCTGGCTGGAGGCGTACGGGCCGCTGAGCGCCGACCCCGCGCGGGTGCACGGCCCCGCCTGGGCCGACGCCCGGGGCGCGGCCACCGAAGCCCTCGACGCCGTCCTGCCCGCCGAGGCGCTCGACACCGCGCACAAGGCCTGGCGGGGCTGCGCCGACACCGCGCCGGGGGAGCGGCTGGCCACCGGCTCCGGCTGGGGCGCGCTGGAGGTGCTGTGCGGGGGCTTCGACCTGCCGGGCACCCCCTTCGAGGAATCCACCCTCGGCCCGGCCCAGGAACCCTGGCTGACGCTGTGGCGCACCGGGGTCCTGCCCGCGCCGCGCAAGGCGGCCCCGCCCGGCGAGGCCCTGGTCGCCGCGCACTGGCGGGACATGCTGGAGACGGCCCCCGCCGACCCGCTGACCGAGTACCACCTGGGCGTGGCCCAGTGGCACGCCGGCGACACCGCCCAGGCCGTACGGAGCTGGGAGCGCGGCCTGTCCCTGGCCCCCTCCCGCTGGCCCCTGCTGCGCTGCCTCGCGGTGGCCGACGCGCTGGCCGGCGACCCGGCCCGGGCCGCCGACCGGTACGCCGAGGCCTTCGCGGACCTCGCCGAGGAGAGCCGCGGCGGCGAGCACTGGACCGCCGCCGAATCCGCGCTGGGCCGGGAGGCGATGACCGCACTGCTCGCCGCGGGCCGGCCCGCCGCCGCACGGGAGGTGTGGGAGCGGCTCCGGCCGGCATCGCGCGAGCAGGGCCGGTTCCGGCTGCTCGCCGCCCGGCTGCTGGCCGCCGAGGGACACGTGGGCGCGGCCCGGCGGCTCTTCGAGGACGGCTTCGAACTCGCCGACCTCCGCGAGGGGGAGGAGGTCCTGTCCGAGGTCTGGGCGGCCCTCTCGGACGCCGCGCTGCCGCCCGCGTACGACTTCCGCATGCGCCCGCCCGGCGGACGGGACGCCGACGGCACTCACTAGCCCAGTTCCTCCCGGACCACCTCGGCCACCAGGCCGCGCAGCCAGGTGTGGGCGGGGTCGGCGGCGTACCGGGGGTGCCAGGCGAGGGAGAGTTCCAGGGCCGGCAGGTCGAGCGGGATCGGGAAGGTGGCCAGGCCGAAACGGCGGGCCGTCGCCGAGTGGACGCGGTCGCCGAGGATGCCGACGAGGTCGGTGTCGAGCAGGGCCAGCAGGGCCGAGGCGAACGTCGGGTAGACGGCCACGACCCGGCGCGTACGGCCCTGTCCGGCCAGGGCCGTGTCGATCGGTCCGGCGAACCGGCCCCGGCGCGAGTAGTTGAGGTGGTCGGCGGCGGCGAACCTGGCGACGGTGACGGCGTCGTCCAGCAGGGGGTGGCCGGCGCGGGCCACGCCCACGAAGCGGTCCGTCAGGAGCGGTTCGATCCGGGTCTCCGGACTCGGGTCGGCGATGTTGCCGAGTTCCAGGTCGGCCAGGCCCTCGCGGAGGTACCGCACGTCCTGTGGGCCCTCGCCGAGGAACCGCAGGGACACGCCCGGAGCCTCGGCCCGGACGCGGGTCAGCAGCGGCGCGCCGAGCCGGACGACCAGGGACTCGTCCGCCTGGACGGTGAAGACCCGCTCCAGCCCGGCCGGGTCGATCTCCCCGGCCGGGGTGAGGACGGCGCGGGCGCGGGAGACCAGCTCGTGGACCTCGGCCCGGACGGCCAGTGCGCGCGGGGTGGGCACCATGACCCGACCGGAACGGACCAGCACCGGATCGCCGAGGGCGCGCCGGATCCGGGCGAGGGTCCGGCTCATCGCCGGGGACGACAGGTTGAGCCGGTCGGCGGCGCCGCCGACGCTGCCCTCTTCGAGCAGGGCGTCCAGGGCGATCAGCAGGTTCAGGTCCCATTGCATGCGGTGCACTTATCTCTTCGCAAGGTTGCATTTGAAGGCAAGTCCGGTGCGAGCCTACCGTGGCAGCACGGCCGGCCCCGTCACTCTCCCTCGGACGAAAGATCCCTGAAATGACCCTGGTTGAAGAGCGCCGCGCGCCGCGTCCCGTCGGCCGCCGCGCCGTGTACGCGGTGATGGCCGCGTGTTCCGTGCTGGTGGTGTCCCTCGTGGCGGCGGTCAACCTCGCGATCCCGAAGCTGGCGGCGAGCCCGCTCGATCCGTCCGCCGGGCAGATGCTGTGGATCGTCGACACGTACGTGCTGGTGTTCGGCTGCCTGCTGATACCCGCGGGCGCGGTCGGCGACCGCTACGGACGCAAGGGCGCCCTGCTGACGGGCCTGGCCCTGGTCGCCGCCGGCGCCCTGCTGTCCGCGGCGGCCCCGGGCGTCGCCGTCCTGATCGCCGGCCGGGCCGTCACCGGCGCGGGGGCGGCCCTCGTGATGCCGGCCACCCTGTCGCTGATGCTGGAGGTGACGGAACCCTCCGGACGCCCCGAGGCCGTCGCCGTCTGGACGGCCGCGACCGGCATCGCCGGCGTCGTCGGGAACATCGGGGGCGGCCTCGTCCTCCAGTACCTGCCGTGGCAGGCCCTGTTCCTCGCCGTCGCACCGTCGGCCGTCGTACTGGGCCTGCTGGCGGCCCGCTTCGCTCCGCGAGGCGAGCGCCGCCCCGCCACCCTGGACGCCGTCGGCTCGGCCCTGCTCGTCGCGGCCGTCGGCACCCTCCTCCACGGCATCATCGAGGGCCCCTCGTCGGGCTGGACCTCCTTGCAGGTGCTGGGCGCGCTCGCCCTGTCGGCCGTCCTGCTGGCGCTGTTCGCGGTGCGCTCCCTGCGTACGGCCCATCCGCTGATCGACCCGCGCGTCTTCCGCAGCCGCAGGCTGCGCGCCGGTTCCCTCGGCGTCGGCGTCGCGTTCTTCGGGCTGTTCTCCCTCTTCTACGTCAACGCCCAGTACCTCCAGTACGCCAAGGGGTACTCGCCGCTGCTCGCCGGCTGCGCCATCGCCCCCCTCGCCCTCGGCATGATGATCGCCTCCCGCCGCAGCATCGCCCTGGCCGCCCGGTTCGGCGACGCGGTCGTCGCCGTGGGCCTCGCCGGGATCGTCACGGGGCTGTTCCTGATCTCCTTCGCCACCGCCTCGACGCCCTATCCGCTCTACGCCCTCTTCCTCGTGGTCCTCTCCGTGGGCATGGGCCTGAGCGTCCCCGTCCTGTCCGCCGCGGTGATGACCTCCCTGCCGCAGGACCGGGCCGGGCTGGGCTCGGGCCTGAACGGCGCCACCCGGGAGATCGGCAGTGCCCTGGGCGTCGCCGTCCTGGGCACGGCCCTGTCCGCCCACGGCTCGCAGGACTTCTCCGGTGCGATGTCCTTCGGCCTGCGCGTCGTCGCCGCCCTGGTGCTCGCGGCGTCCGTCCTGGTCCTGTCCTGGTGGCGCCGCCGGTAGGGCCGCCCTCTCGGCGCCCTTTACTGCTAGTGCCGTGGCCGGGAAGGTCCACCGGGTCGCGACGCCCGGCACGGCACCTCTCCGCGTTGTCGGACCACGGAGGTACGTCCGGTACGAGCCGCGGCCCTCCGCCTTGAGATGCACCGCACCGGACGCCGCGACCCGGCAAACCTTTCCGGCCACGGCACTAGGCGTTGCTGCTACGCGTTGCTGCTACGCGCGGCAGACCAGTTCGCCGTTCAGGACCGAGAACCAGGCGTCGGGCGCCGCGCCCCAGGTGTGCCAGGCGTCGGCGATGGCGTCCAGGCCGGCCCGGGTGGCGTGGCCGCCGTCCGTCGCGATGGCCGCGTACGCGGAGGCCGTCGTGCGGTCCGCCCACAGGGAGGACCACCAGGCGACCTCGTCGGCGGTGGCGTAGCACCAGGACGTCGCGGACGCGGCGACCTCCGTGAAGCCCGCCGCCCGGGCCCACGACAGCAGCCGGCGCCCGGCGTCGGGCTCGCCCCCGTTGGCGCGGGCCACCCGCCGGTACAGGCTCAGCCACTCCTCCAGGCCGGGCGTCGCCGGGTACCAGGTCATCGCCGCGTAGTCGGCGTCGCGCACGGCCACGATCCCGCCCGGCCGGCACACCCGGCGCATCTCGCGCAGGGCCCGGACCGGGTCGCCGACGTGTTGCAGCACCTGGTGGGCGTGGACCACGTCGAAGGATCCGTCGGGGAAGTCCAGGGCGTGGACGTCCGCCGTGCCGAAGTCGACGGCGTCGCCCAGTCCGCGTTCCGCGGCGTGGGCGCGGGCCTGCTCGATCACGTCCGGGGCCGCGTCCACGGCCGTCACCCGGCCGCCGGGGGCCACCAGTTCGGCCAGGTCCGCGGTGATGGTGCCGGGGCCGCAGCCCACGTCCAGGACCCGCATCCCCGCGCGCAGGTGGCCGGTCAGGTAGGCCGCCGAGTTGGCGGCGGTGCGCCAGCGGTGCGAGCGCAGGACCGACTCGTGGTGGCCGTGGGTGTAGACGGCCGTCTCGTGGGGCGTGCCGGCGGCAGCGCGGGCGTCGCGGTTGCTGTGAGTGTCGTGGGCGTCGGTCATGGCGGAACCCCTCCTCGTCGAAGCGTTGTGATCACCGTAGGTGATCCGCCCGGGATGTGAGACCTATGTTTTGGAATGTGGACACCACCCTTGTTCCGCAAGGGGATTCGGCAGCCGCGTGGCGGGGCAGGGTGGCGAGGAGCGGTTGCGGGGGAGGGCGGCTCGCCAGGGCGGGGCAGGCCTTCGGTACGGCAGGAGGCGCTGACGGGCACATGCGCCCAAATAATCGTATAAAGGGCAGGGGTCGGTCGGTGGTGGCAGCGGAGAGGCGGGCACGGTGGCGGGGATGGCCGAGGGGACGACGGAAGGACTGGGCCGGGCCAGGGCGTGGGGCCCGGCCGCCCAGGGGCGCGGGCCCGTCCGGTACGGTCCCCCCGCCCCCGAGCCGGGCCTGCCCGTCCTGCCCGAGCTGACCGCCGCCCTGGCCGACGCCGCCGACCGGGCCGCCCCCGAGCCCCCGGGCGGCGGCGAACCCGTACGCGAGGCCGCCTGCCGGCACTGGGCCCGGCGCGGGCTGGCCACCGCCCCGGAGAACGTGGCCGCGGGACCCGGCGCCCCCGCCCTGCTGCTGGCCCTGCTCGGCGCCTACGGCGGCGACGTCATGCTGCCCCGGCCCTGTCCCGCCTGGTGGACCCCGCAGGTCCGACTGCTGGGACGGCGGGCCTACCACGTGCCGACCCCGGCCGAGTGCGGCGGCGTACCCGACCCCTACGCCCTGCTGGAGACCGTGCGCAGGGTCCGCGCCGAGGGCGGCGACCCGCGCGTCCTGCTGCTGTCGGTGGCCGACGACCCGACCGGTACCGTGCCGCCGCCCGAGATGCTCCGCGAGGCCTGCGAGGCGGCGGAGTCCGCCGGACTGTTCGTGGTCAGCGACGAGAGCTGGCGCGACACCGTCCACCGGCCCCACGACACCCTCGTCCTCAGCCCCGCCGAGATGCTCCCCGACCAGGCCGCCGTCCTCGTCGACCTCTCCGGCGCGCTGCTCCCCGGCGGCTGGCCCGCCGCGGTGCTGCGCCTGCCGGGCACCCCGCGCGGAACCTGGCTGCGCGCCCGCACCCTCGACATCCTCACCGCCACCGGCGCCCTGATCGCCGGCCCGGTCGCCGGGGCCGCCGCCCTCGCCCTGGACGAACCCGACGCCGTCGCCGGACGGGCCTACGCGGCGGCCGCCCTGCACGGCACGGTGGCCGCCGCCGCGCACCGGCGGCTGCTGGCCGCGGGGGCGCTCGCCCGGCCCCCGGAGGCCGGCCGGCACCTGTACGCGGACCTGACGCCGCTGCGCGCCGGACT
Organism: Streptomyces sp. NPDC006512; assembly: GCF_040611935.1. Lineage (NCBI taxonomy): Bacteria > Bacillati > Actinomycetota > Actinomycetes > Kitasatosporales > Streptomycetaceae > Streptomyces > Streptomyces sp. NPDC006512. The sequence continues at coordinate 51,470 of NZ_JBEXPG010000058.1, forward strand.
GGCCCGGCACGGCGTGGGCGACGCGATGGAACTGGAGGACTGGCTCGGCGCCCGGCTGGGCACGCCGACACCCGGCGGCCAGCGGTTCGCGGACGAACTGGGCGCGCTGCGCGTCCGTTTGTCGACCGGACCGCTGCTGGGCGCCTCGGCGCGGGAGCGGCTGGCCGCGCTGGGCGCCCCGGATCCCCTGGCCCTGTCGCACGTCCGGGGCGCGCTGGACCTGCTCGGGTCGGTCCTCGCCGGGCTGGCCGACTGACCGCGGCTGAACGGAGGCTTCCGGATGAGGGACCAGACCGGCGCCCCCGCGCACCGCGCCGCCGCGTCCACCCCCGGCCCCGCGGCCCGCCCCGTACCGCCCGCCGCGCCCCCGCCCGGCGGCAGCCGCCCCGCCCCGCGGCCGCCCGGGGAAGTCAGGGTGTGGCCGCGGTCGTTCGCGGACCGGCTGACGACGCCGCTGCCCGGGGTCCGGGCCTTCGCGCGCCTCGCCCGTGAGGGGGCGTTCCGGCCCGGCCCCGAGGGGCTCCGCGGGATCCCAGACCTGCCCTGCGCCCCGGCCCCGCTGCCCCCCGCGCCCCCCGGGACGGTGTGCGTCACCTGGGCCGGGCACGCCAGCTGGGTCGTGCGCGCCGGCGGCCTGACCGTGCTCACCGACCCCGTCTGGTCCCGCCGGATCCTCGGCACCCCCGCCCGGATGACGCCCGTCGGAGTCCGCTGGGAGGACCTGCCGCCCGTGGACGCGGTGGTGATCAGCCACAACCACTACGACCACCTCGACGCCCCCACCCTCAAGCGGCTGCCCCGCCACACCCCCCTGTTCGTCCCGGCCGGACTGGCCCGCTGGTGCCGCCGCCGGGGCTTCACCCGGGTCACCGAGCTCGACTGGTGGGAGTCCGCCGAACTGGGCGGCGTCCGCTTCGACTTCGTACCGGCCCACCACTGGTCGAAGCGGACCCCCTTCGACACCTGCCGGACCCTGTGGGGCGGCTGGGTGCTCACCGACACGGGGACCGGCCGGAAGGTCTACTTCGCGGGCGACACCGGCTACGGGCACTGGTTCGCGGAGATCGGACGCCGCCACCCCGCCGTCGACCTCGCCCTCCTGCCGGTCGGCGCCTACGCCCCCCGCTGGTGGCTCGGTGACGTCCACACCGATCCCGAGGAAGCCGTACGGGCCTGCACGGACCTCGGCGCGCGCCGGATGCCCCCCATGCACTGGGGCGCCTTCGTCCTCTCGGCGGAGCCGGTCATGGAGCCCCTGCACCGCACCCGGGCGGCCTGGGCCCGGGCCGGCCTGCCCCGCGAGGACCTGTGGGACCTCCCGATCGGCGCCTCGCGCACTCTCGAAGCCGACCCGTAGGGCCCGGCCGTTCCCCGAACTGGTGTCGTAGGATCCCCTGTTCATGGACGCGAGTGCGGGACCGCAGACGATCGCCGTCCCGCCGGGACGGGTCACCCTGTCGGACCGGCGGACGCGGCGCAGCTGGACGGTGGAGCTCGCGCCGTACCGGATCGCGGCCCTCCCCGTCACCCAGGCGCTGTACGCGGACGTCACCGGCCGGCGGCCCAGCACCGCCCGGGGCGATCTGCTGCCCGTCGAGAGCGTGTCGTGGTGGGACGCCGTCCGGTTCTGCGACGCCCTGTCGGAACGCGAGGGACTCGCGCCGGCCCACCGCTTCCACGCCGACGGCCAGGGCGTCGACCTCGACGCGTCCGCCGACGGCTACCGGCTGCCCACCGAGGCCGAATGGGAGCACGCCTGCCGCGCCGGCACGAGCGGGCCGCACTACGGGCCCCTCGACGAGATCGCCTGGTACCGCGCCAACTCGCAGGAGCGCGTGCACGAGGTCGGCGGCAGGCTCCCCAACGCGTGGGGCCTGTACGACATGATCGGCAACGTCTGGAACTGGTGCTGGGACGTCTACGACGCCGAGGCCTACGGCAGCTACCGGGTGCTGCGCGGCGGCGGCTGGTTCGACGAGCACTGGAGCTGCCGGGCCTCCGCCCGGCGCCGGAGCCACCCGAGCTTCCGGGTCGAGGACGTCGGGTTCCGCGTGGCACGTTCCGTGACCACCACCGAGGGGAGAGGGGACGTCGATGGACGACCGTGAGCTCGTGTACCTGGGAGCCGCCCGGCAGGCCGAACTCGTGCGCGCCGGCAAGGTGTCGGCGCGCCGGCTCGTGGAGGCCGCCCTGCACCGCGCCGAACGGCTGGACCACCGCCTCGGCGCCTTCCGCGTCCTGCTCGCGGAGCGGGCGCTGGCCGAGGCCGACGCCCGCGACGCGGCCCTCGCGGCGGGCGGGCCCGGCGCGGACGGGCCGCTGCTCGGCGTGCCGGTCGCCGTCAAGGACGAGCTGGACGTCGCCGGGGAGGTGACGACCTTCGGGGGCGCCGCCAACCTGACGCCGGTCCCGCACGACTCCGAGGCCGTCCGCCGGCTCCGGGACGCCGGAGCGGTGATCATCGGCAAGACCACCATGCCCGAGTTCGGCCAGTGGCCGTTCACGGAGTCGGCCGCCCACGGCTACGCCCGCAACCCCTGGAACACCACCCGCACCACCGGCGGCTCCAGCGGGGGCAGCGCCGCCGCCGTCGCCGCGGGTCTCGCGGGCGCCGCGCTCGGCGGGGACGGCGGCGGTTCGATCCGGATCCCGGCCGCCTGCTGCGGCCTGTTCGGCCTCAAACCGCAGCGCGGCCGCGTCCCCACCGCCCCGCACCCACACCTCTGGTACGCCCTCGGCACGATCGGACCGCTCACCCGCACGGTGCTGGACAGCGCCCTGCTCTACGACGTCCTCAGCGGCCCGGCCGACGGGGACCGCTGGACGGCACGACCCGCCCGCACGAGCTTCGTCCACGCGGCGTCCACGGAACCCGGCCGGCTGCGCATCGCCTACTCCGCCGAACCCGCCGTGCCCGGCGTGCGCCCCCACCCCGAACACGTCGCCGCCCTCGACGACACGGTACGGATCCTGCGCGAACTGGGCCACGACGTACGGGAGGCCGACCCCCGCTACCCCGACACCACGGCGGCGTTCCTGCCGCAGTTCTGCGGGGGCGTCCGCGCCGAAGCGGCGACCGTGGAACGGCCCGACCTGCTGGAGCTGCGCACCCGCCGGACGCTGCGGCTCGCCCGGCTGGCACCGGAGGCCGCGGTGGAACGGGCCGTCCGCGCGGGGGAGCGGATGGCGGAGCGCGCCGGCCGCTGCTTCGCCGGAGCCGACCTGCTGCTCACGCCGACCCTGGCGGCCCGGCCCCGGAAGGTCGGCGCCCTCGACGGCGCCGGCACCACCGCCGCCATGCTCCGCTCCCTCCCGATGATCGCCTACACCGCCCTGTGGAACGTCACCGGTCACCCCGCCGCCTCCGTCCCGGCCGGCTTCGGCTCGGACGGACTGCCCCTCGCCGTCCAGCTGGTGGGCCGGGAACACGAGGAGACGACCGTCCTCCAGGTCGCCGCCCAGCTCGAAGCCGTCCGCCCCTGGGCCGGCCGCACCCCGGACCTCCCGTACTGACGGGTGCGGTGGGCGCGGCGCCGCCGCGGACCGCGCCTACCGCCGCACCCGCCGCCACACCGCCGGGGGGGCGGGGGGTAGGAGAGGACGCCCCCCCGCCCCGGCCCCCCCCCACCCCGGGGCGCGGTAAAAACGACCACCCACCATACCACAGAGCGCCGAACTACCCCCCCCACCCCCCCCCCCCCGGGG
>NZ_JBEXPG010000059.1:0-54371 GCF_040611935.1 Streptomyces sp. NPDC006512
CAGATCGCGGACGCCGAGGATCCCGAGGCGATGCGCGCGCGGATGGTCAAGGAGTACAAGGCCGAGCTGATGCACCCGTACTACGCGGCCGAGCGTGGTCTCGTCGACGACGTCATCGATCCCGCGGAAACCCGTGAGGTACTCGCGAGCGCCCTCGCGATGCTCCGCACCAAGCACGCCGACCTGCCCGTCCGCAAACACGGCAACCCGCCGATGTGACCTGGCCGACAGGCCCGCGGGCGCCCGGCGCCCCGACCCCCTGGGCCCGGTCCGGGGCACCAGGCAGCCGTACCCTGAAAGGCACAGATCGCACCATGACCGCCCAGCCCCCCAACGGAGTGACCCCGCCGCTGGCGCCGACCGAGACCGACCGGACGCTGCACTTCGCGGGCCAGGCCACCTTCGGCCGCATCCCCCGCCTCGACCAGGTGGAGAAGGCGGACATCGCGGTGGTCGGGGTCCCGTTCGACGGCGGTGTCACCTACCGCCCCGGGGCCCGCTTCGGCGGCAACGCCATCCGCGAGGCCTCCCGCACCCTGCGCCCCTACAACCCCGCGCAGGACGTCTACCCCTTCCACTTCAGCCAGGTCGCGGACGCCGGCGACATCAGCGCCAACCCGTTCGACACGGGCGAGGCGGTGGAGACGATCGAGGCGGCCGCCGACGAACTGCTCGCCGGCGGCGCCCGGCTGATGACCCTGGGCGGCGACCACACGATCGCCCTGCCGCTGCTGCGTTCCGTGGCCAAGAAGCACGGGCCGGTCTCCGTCCTGCACTTCGACGCGCACCTGGACACCTGGGACGACTACTTCGGTCAGCAGTACACCCACGGGATGCCCTTCCGCCGGGCCGTGGAGGAGGGCGTCATCGACACCTCCGCCCTCTGCCACGTCGGAACCCGCGGCCCCATCTACGGCAAGAAGGACCTCGACGACGACGCCAAGCTGGGCTTCGGCATCGTGACCTCGGCGGACGTGATGCGGCGCGGAGTGGACGAGATAGCCCAGCAGCTGCGCGAGCGGGTCGGCGACCGGCCCCTCTACATCTCCATCGACATCGACGTCCTGGACCCCGCCCACGCCCCCGGCACCGGTACGCCCGAAGCCGGCGGCATGACGTCCCGCGAGCTGCTGGAGATCCTGCGCGGCCTCGCCGACTGCCACCTGGTCTCCGCCGACATCGTGGAGGTCGCGCCCGCGTACGACCACGCCGGCATCACCTCGATCGCCGCGTCGCACGCCGCGTACGAGCTGATCACGATCATGTCCAAGCAGATCGCTCCGGTCCGCTGGGGCGTCGCGCAGTAGCCGCGCGGGCGCGGCCGCCGCACGAGCGGCGGTCCGCGCCCGTATTCGTGAATTCACCCCGACGAAACGGCGGCGGCACGAAAGCCATTCGGCATTCATCCGGGCCCAGGTGGACCCCGCCGTGCACCGTTCGCCTTTTCCTTGCGATCCGTGCGGCCCGTGTCAATAAAACGCAGCTAAAATCGGCGACATTCTTCCGCCGGGTGCGGCCGGGAATTGAGCGATGACGCGTCCCCCCGACCATGCCCCGGCGCGGGCGCCGCGGTCATCCTTTCGTTCATAGAGTTCACGGGCCGCCGTCATTCGAAGGCGGCGGCCGCCTCCCGCAGCGCGTGGGCCACCAGTGCCGGGTCGTACGCCGCCGACGGCCCGGGGACGTAGGTCACCGAGCGCAGACCGCCGGTGTAGCGGAAACCGCGGTGGCGTTCGTAGAGCGGCCAGGAAACCGGGGACTTGCGGTCCACGCCCACGCTGATGCCCTGCAACGGCGCCATCCCGATGAGCTGGTGGACGCTGCCCGACCGGCCGGTCTCCACGCCGTCGACGAGGACGCGGAACTCCCACCGCAGTCCCTCCAGCGCGGTGGCCCCGAGCGTGACGGTCCGGCGGCCCGCGGACAGGGGCCCGGCGTCGGTCTCGTGCAGCTCGCCGTACTCGTTGTAGGCGAACCGCAGCCGGCCGTCCTCCACGTACAGGCTGTAGCCGCCGCCCTGGTCGCCGTGCGAGACCAGCACGCCCTGGTCCGACGCGGCGTGTTCGTCGAGCTCCACGGTGACCTCGAAGGAACGGAAGGAGATGAGCCGGGAGGACCGGTAGCGCTCCAGCTCCGGCGTCCCGGCCAGCAGGGTGAGGGGGCGGTGGAACCGCTCCTCGTCCGGGTTGCGCCGGGCCAGTGCCCCGCCGGCGTCGACGAGCGGGAAGACGCCGTTGCGCCAGGCGGCGGCCTCCCACGCGGCCGCCAGCTCCTTCACCACCTCGGGATGGTCCGGAGCGACGTCGGTGGTCTCCGTCGGGTCGGTCCGCACGTCGTACAGCGCCCATTCGCCGTCGTCGTACGGTGCGCCGGGCCGGTGGAGGGTGACCAGCTTCCAGCCGTCGCGGTAGTAGCTGCGGTTGCCGGACATCTCGCAGTACTGCTCGGTGTGGGCGCTCGGGGTCCGGGCGTCGCGGAGCACGGCGGCGAAACCGGCGCCGTCGAGCTCCTGAGCGGGGCGCGAGCGCCACACCTCGGGGCGCCGCACACCCGCCAGTTCCAGCAGGGTGGGGGTGACGTCGGTGACGTACTGGTACTGCGCGCGCACCCCGGAGTCGCCCTCGGCCCGCCGCAGGCCCTCGGGCCAGGAGATGACGAACGGCACGCGCACACCGCCCGCGTAGGTCTGGCCCTTGTAGAGCCGGAAGGGGGTGTTGGAAGCCATGCCCCAGCCGCGCGGGTAGTGCACCAGGCTCCGCGGGCCGCCGATCAGGGCGGTGTCGCGCTCCACGTCGCCGTTCCAGTCGTCCGGTACGGGCTGGTGGACGAAGCGGCTGAAGTAGCTGCGGGTGCCCTCGGCGCCGCCCTCACCGGTGCCGCCGTTGTCGGAGGTGAACACGATGACGGTGTTGTCGAGCTCCCCGAGGGCCCGCAGGGTGTCCGTGAGCCGCCCGAGGTTCTGGTCGATGTTGTCGACCATCGCCGCGTAGACCTCCATGTAGCGCGCGTAGCGGCGCTGCTGCTCGGCGGTCAGCTCGTCCCAGGGGCCCACCTCGAAGCCCGCCTCGGCGTTGCGGTCCGGCAGGACGGTGCCCTCGGGGAACAGACCGGCGGCGACCTGCCGCGCGAACCGGGCCCCGCGCAGTGTGTCCCAGCCGACGTCGTAGCGGCCGCGCTGCCGCTCGATGTCCTCCGGTTTGGCCTGGAGGGGGCCGTGGACGGCGTTGTGCGCCACGTAGAGGAAGAACGGCTTGTCGGGATCGTGCGCGCGCAGCGACTTCACCATCGAGATGGCCTCGTCGGTGATGTCGTCGGTGTAGTAGTAGCCGTCGGGCAGTTCGTCGATGTCCAGCGGGCTGTTGTCGCGGACCAGCTGGTGCGGGTGGAAGAGGCTCGTCAGGCCCTCCAGCACGCCGTAGTACCGGTCGAAGCCCTTCTGCAGCGGCCAGTTGCGCCGGTCGTCGGCGGCATTGGAGGCGGAGTCGCGGGTCAGGTGCCACTTGCCGACCGCGTAGGTGGCGTAGCCGGCTTCGTGCAGGAGCTCGGCCAGGGTGGGGACGTCCTCGCCGATCTCCATGCCGTAGCCCGGGAACCCGGGATCGGAGTTGGCGACCGACGCGTAGCCGACCCGGTGCGGGTTCAGGCCCGTGAGCAGGGCGGCGCGGGCCGGTGAACACAGCGGCATGGTGTGGTAGTTGGCCAGGCGCAGACCGCGCTCGGCCAGCCCGTCGAGCACCGGTGTGGCGATCTCCGAACCGAAGGGTCCGATGTCGCTGTAGCCCATGTCGTCGACGAGGACCACGACCACGTTCGGGGCGCGCCCGCCGGGGCGGCGCCGCGGCGGCCAGGCGGGTTCCGACTCGGAGAAGGTGCGCCCGGCCCGGCCGGCGAATCCCTCGTACGGGTCGCTGCGGTGCACGCCGCCGGTCACGCGCGGGGCTCCTCGGAAACGGAAGCGGCAGCGGGGGCGGGGGCGGGGGCGGCCGGGGAGGGGAGCGGGGCGTCCGGAGGTGTGGCCCCGCGCCGGTTGAACGGAAGCCCGCCGAGTACGACGGCCATGCCGCAGGTGTTGGTGAGGGCGGAGAAGACGAGCCCGGCCGCGATCCCCGCGGACAGCAGCTGGAACGCCGGGTGGACGAGGAGGGCGAGGGCCAGGCCCAGCAGGACGACGGCGCCCGCGGTCAGGCGGACCTGGCGCTCCATGGCCCACACGGCCCGGGACCGGCCCGCGGGGCGGTCGAGCCGGTGCCCGCCGGCCGCCCAGGCGGCGGTGCCCCCGATGAGGACGGACGCGTCGACGCCGTCGGACGCCAGGGCGGCGACGGCGTTCTCGGCGCGGGCGCCCGAGGCGCACACCACCAGCAGGGGCTTGCGGGCGGCGGCCTCCCGGAGCTCCGGCAGGGCCCGCCCGACACGGTCGAGGGGAATGTTGACGGCGTCCGGCAGGTGACCGGACGCGAACTCACCCGGGGTACGGACATCGACGACGGTCAGCTCGTGGAGGCGGGGGAACGCCTCGCTCACGCTCAGGGCGGCGGAAACACTCATGGCGGATCGTGTCCTTGGCAGAGGGGACGGCGTGCGCGGAAGACCGGCGGCACGTGCCGGGGATGCTAGACCTCGCCGCGCCCCCGGGGCCGCAGACCGGCACGAATGCCACACGCTCGCCACGTTGCGGCAACAACCGGCGACGGCCGGCCCCTGCGACCCGGCGGACCGCCGGATCCGCGGACACCGGCCCCGGGCAGCCCGGCGGACTACCGGCCCCCGGGGGAGGTCGCCGTGTGCAACCGCACCCGCACGGCCGCCAGCCGGACGCGCAGCCGCTGCGGCGGCGTGGGAGGCAGGCCCCGGGACGTGCCGCGCGCGTAGTAGCGCTCGATGTAGTACTGACCCGCGCTCAGCACGGTGGTGACGGCGATGTACCAGAGGGTGGCCACCATCAGCAGCGGGATGACCTGGTAGTTCTGGTTGTAGACCAGCTGCACCGAGTACAGCAGGTCGTGCACGGCCAGCACGCTGACGATGCTCGTCCCCTTCAGGGTGCCGATCAGCATGTTCCCGGCGGTCGGCACGATCGAGCGCATGGCCTGGGGAACCACGATCCGGCGCAGCGTACGCACCCTGCCGAGGCCCAGCGCCTGCGCGGCCTCGGTCTGCCCGGGGTCCACGGACAGGATGCCGCCGCGCACCACCTCGGAGGCGTACGCGGTCTCGTGCAGGGTCAGTCCGATGACCGCGGTGAGGGTCGGGGCGAGCAGGTTGACCGTCTTGACGGTGAAGAGCTCGGGGCCGTACGGGATGCCGAGGCCGAGCGTCGGGTACAGGGCGCCGATGTTGAACCAGAACAGCAGCTGCACCAGCAGCGGCGTGGACCGGAAGATCCATACGTAGCCCCAGCTCAGCGTCCGCAGGACGGGGTTGGCGGACAGCCGCATCACCGCCAGCACGGTGCCGAACAGGAAGCCGAGGACCATTACCGCGCCGGTCAGCCACAGGGTCAGCAGCAGCCCGTCGAGAACGGCGGCGGTGGTGAAGTACCGGCCCACGACATCCCATTGGAAGGCGTCGTTGCGCACGACGGACGAGAGCACCATCGCGAAGACCAGCAGGGCGGCGGCCGCGGACAGCCGGCGCCCGGTGCGCCGGCGCGGCACGATCGGCGGCAGGCCGGGACCGGGACCGGTACCGGTACCGGTACCGGGACCCGCCGCGCCGGCCGGAGCGTCGGCAGGGTCGGCAGGTGGGGCGGCGGGGGAAGGGGTAGGCATGGGGAGGCTCTCCAGGTGAGGGATCGCGGGTGTGGACGGACCACCTGGTGCCGCGCGCAGGGCCGCGGCACACGGCTCCGCGGTGGAGCGGGGCTGCCGGATTCGGGTCGGTGCCGTCACGCTCGCCGCGTCCCTCAACGCGACCGGAGGGGCTCCTCCCGCACGGTGGAGCCGATCCGCCGTCGATCGTATGCGTCCACGGTGCGGCCGTGTCAACCACGCACCGGCCGACGGGCCGGGACGCGTCCGCCATCCGGTCCCTTGCTTGACGAAGAGCATCGTGTACTGCTCAAGTAGTCACATGAATGCCCATCAGCGCCTGGTTTCGCGCGACTACATCGACTTCGGTCGGGTGTGGTCCGCGGCTTGTTGCGCCTGACGCGGCAGCGGGCTGCCCGACCGGCCCTTCCCTCCTTCGGTGACCCCGTCGCGGGCCGAGATCTGCCCCCTCCCCGGCACTGACGCCCCCGGCGCCGTGCCGCGAGCGCGCGCCGCCGCCCGCCCGATTCCCCCGACGCCCGGCGTCGTCACGCCCGCAGCACCCCCGCACGCACATCTCTGATGCATCGTCACATCGACTTGTCCGGAGGGCAGTTCGCCCTGCCCTTCCTTCCCGCACGCGATCGGTCGCCCCGAAAGGCCACTCCATGCCCGTGGAATTCCTCGGCATAGCCGCCACCAACAACGGCTCCGAAACCACCGCCCGCTCCGGCGCCGCCTTCGACAAGGAGTACACGCTCCGGCTCGCCCGGGCCCACGAGGACCACGGCTGGGACCGGGTGCTGTTCGCCTACGGCTCCGGCTCCCCGGACCCCGCGCCGGCCGCCGCGTACATCGCGAGCAGGCTGGACCGCCTCCAGATCCTGCTGGCCCACCGGCCCAACGTCTCCTACCCCACCTTCGCCGCCAAGACCTTCGCGACCCTCGACCAGATCAGCGGGGGCCGGCTGGCCGTGCACTTCATCACCGGCGGCAACGACCACGAGCAGGGGCGCGAGGGGGACACCCTCACCAAGGACGAGCGCTACGCCCGCACCCGCGAGTACATCCGCATCGTCAAGAAGATCTGGACCACGCACGAACCCTTCGACCACGAGGGCGAGCACTACCGCTTCCACGACTTCGTCAGCGACGTCTTCCCCGCCCGACAGCCCCGCCCCGACGTATCGTTCGGCGGATCCTCGGCCGCCGCCTACGCCGCCGGAGGCGCCGAGGCCGACGTCTACTGCCTGTGGGGCGAGCCGCTGGCGGAGACGGCCCAGCAGATCGAGGCGGTGAAGGCCGCCGCGGCCGCCGCGGGCCGCACGGACGTACCGCGCATCCAGGTCGCGTTCCGCCCGATCATCGCCCCGACCGAGGAACTGGCCTGGGAGAAGGCCCACCGTACGGTCGGTGCCATCCGGCGGCGCCGACAGGAGGGCGCCGTACCGCGACGCCACCAGGGCGGCGTCCTGGAGGCCGCGGCACCCCAGAACACCGGATCGCAACGCCTGATCGCCATCGCCGAAGCGGGCGAGCGCTACGACCGGGCCCTGTGGACCCCGACCGCCGCGGCCACCGGCGGCGCGGGCAACTCCAACGCACTCGTCGGCACCCCCGAGACGGTCGCCCAGGCCCTGCTGGACTACCACGACCTCGGCGTCGACATCCTCTCGGCCCGCGGATACGACCTCCTCGACGACGCCGTCGACTTCGGCCGGTACGTCATCCCGCTCGTCCGCGAGGAGGTCGCCAAGCGCGACGCCGCGCGCGCGGACCAGGATGCCGGGCGCCCGGCCGGCACCCCGCACGAGACCCTCAGAGCGGTGCGCGGGTGACCACCGCGGCACGCACCGACCACCACCACGCTCCGCCACCGAAAGGCCTCCCCGCCGTGACCGCCGTGACCCTCCCCGGGAACGGGACCCGCACCCGTCTGCGCACCGCCGCCGCCCTCACCCTCCTGCCCCTCCTGCCCCTCCTGGCCCTGACCGGCTGCGGCTCCGGCGGCGCGGGCCCGGAGCCTGCGGGCGCACAGGTCTCTCCCGCACCCTCCGACGACCCGGTCGCCGGCGTGCGTACCGTGGACGCGGTCGCCGCGCTGCTCCCCGCAGAGGTCCGCAAGGCGGGCACCGTACGGGTCGGCGGCTCCGTCGGATCGCCGCCCTCGGCGTACTACCCGAACGGGCAGGACAAGCCGCCGGCCGGCCAGGACATCGACATCGCCGCCGCGGTGGCCAAGGTCCTCGGCGTGAAACTGGAACGGCAGGACGCCTCCTTCGAGACGATCCTCCCCGCCCTCGGCAGCGGCAAGTACGACGTCGGAACGGGCAACTTCGGCGTCACCGCCGAACGCCTCAAGACCATCGACTTCGTCACCTACATCAACGACGGCCAGGGCTTCGCGGTCAAGACCGGCAACACCACCCTGACCGGCCAGGTCTCGGACCTCACCCAGCTGTGCGGACTGACCATCGGCACCGGGGCGGGCACCACGTTCGAGAAGACGCTCACCGCACGCAAGGGCGTCTGCGCCGAGGCCGGCAAGAAGCCGTACGAGGTCAAGGTCTTCTCCGAACCCGGTGCCGTGACCACGGCGCTCCAGCAGGGCCGCATCGACGTCGTCATGTCGACGATCAACGGCCTGCGTCACCAGGCGGCGCAGCCCGCCGCGCAGACCACCTTCCTCGGCGAGTACCACCGCCTCGACGTGGGTTTCGCCTTCAAGAAGGACTCCCCGCTGACCCCCGCCTTCCAGGCCGCCGTCAACGAGCTGATCAAGGACGGTACCTACGCGCGGATCCTGAAGAAGTGGGGCACCACCGCCTCGGCGATCGACGCCTCGCAGATCAACCCGGCGGAGCACACGTGAGCGAGGTCATGGTCGACGTCCGCGGCGTCCACAAGAGCTTCGGGCCGCTGGAGGTGCTGCGCGGTGTCGACCTGCTGGTCCGTACCGGCGAGGTCACCGTGGTCATCGGCCCGTCCGGCTCGGGGAAGTCCACGCTCCTGCGGACCATCAACCACCTGGAGAAGGTCAACCGCGGCTGGATCCGCGTCGACGGCGAGCTCATCGGCTACCGCGCCGCCCGCGGCAAGCTGTACGAGCTGAAGGAGGCGGAGGTCCTGAAGCAGCGCACCCACATCGGGTTCGTCTTCCAGAACTTCAACCTCTTTCCGCACCTGACCGTGCTGGACAACCTCGTCGAGGCTCCGGTCGCCGCGCTGGGCGTGCCACGGGCGCAGGCGCGGCAAGCGGCCCGCCGGCTGCTGGAGCGGGTCGGCCTCGCCGACAAGGGCGACGCCTACCCCCGGCAGCTGTCCGGCGGACAGCAGCAGCGGGTGGCCATCGCCCGCGCCCTGGCCCTCGAACCCAAGGTGCTGCTCTTCGACGAACCGACCTCGGCGCTCGACCCGGAACTGGTCGGCGAGGTCCTCGACGTCATCAAGGACCTGGCCCGGGCCGGAACCACCATGATCGTCGTGACGCACGAGATCGGCTTCGCCCGCGAGGTCGCCGACACCGTCGTGTTCATGGACGGCGGCCTCGTCGTGGAACAGGGCCCGCCCGCGGCCGTCCTGGACGCCCCGCGGCACGCCCGTACCCGCGCCTTCCTCTCCAAGGTGCTCTGACGGGCGGGGAGCCGTGGTTCAGGTGCCCGTCCGGACGTCGAGCGACCACCTGCGCAGCACTCCCGCGGCCGGTACCACCGCGTCGGTGATCCGGAGCTTCCAGCTGCCGGGGACGGAGTCGCCGACCAGCGGTGCGAGCAGGGAGGGCGGCCGCGAATCCAGCGTCACCCGCAGGTTCTTGGCGTCGCCGCCGGTGCGGTTGTGGATCACGGCCCGGCGGCCGCTCGGCGCCATCAGCACCACGCGCAGGTCACCGATGCGGGGGTGCTCGATGTCGATCTTCACCGTCAGGTCCCGGACCGTTCCCTCGCCGTCGAGGACGATCACGTCGGTGAGGCCGCCGACGTCGTCTTCCGGGATCGCGGCGAGGGGCGCCGACCGGCCGGTGACCAGGGTGCCCGCGACGCCCTGTTCGCCCGTCCGGAAGGTCAGCACCTCGCCCGGGGCGGAGATCGCGGAGAGGGTCAGCCCGGATTCGGTCCCGTCCCACCACAGGGACGGAGGGCGGCTGCCGTGCGAGACGGCCGTGCCCTGCGTGGGCCCGAACAGGTCCGCGCCGTCCCCCTGGTTGCGGTTGGTCTCCAGGTCCATGTGACCGTCCGCCTGGAGGAGCGCGCACTGGTAGTGGCCGACCGGCGTACCGTTCTGGAACTCGTTCGACCCCGTGATGTCGCAGTGGTAGACGGCGAGTCCGCTGGAGGTCAGCCGGGAGTCGAAGCCCATCCGGCTGCGGTTCTCGACGAGGTAGTACTCGATGTCCTCCCGCTGCGGGTGCTGGTAGATCAGGGCCGTGTCGTACGCTCCCTGCCGGGCCTCGTAGACGCCGGGTACGGAGATGTCGACGTCCCGGGTCCAGTTCACGAGGCGGCGCAGGTAGACGCAGACCGCCGACGGGAGGAACCCGTCGCCCAGGTTGTTTCCGGCGGCCATCGTGCAGTAGGTGCCGAGACCCGCGCTGGTGAAGTCGTCGCCCTCGCGCTCGGCCGTCCCGTAGTCGTAGAGGTCCGGCCACCTGCACAGCAGGTGTCCGCTCTCGTGACAGAAGGTGCCGATGCTCAGGTCGGCGGGCGTCTCCCCGATGCTCGTGACGGTGTAGAAGTCCGTGCGCACGTCGCCGATCTGGGCGGGGAAACGGGAGTTGTGCGGCCAGAGGTCCTCCCTGAACTCCGTCCGGCCCGCGTACATGACGCACAGGGAGTCCACGACGCCGCGTCCGAGCGAGTCGAAGCGGCCGAAGTCCACGCCGGCGTCGACGGCCGCCTGGAGCGACTCCAGTACGAGCTTGCCCCGGTTGGCCTTCAGCCCGTAGGCGAGCCGGGGCCGGTTCAGCCGGAGGGGACCGACCACGGTGTTGGTGAACCGGAGCTTGCCCGTCGACATGGTGCGGAAGAACTCCTTGACGGAGCAGATGTTCCCGTTCGCCGTGAAGTGGGGGCTGTTCAGGAGGGCGTCGACGTCGTCCGCGGTCACGTCCGTGGGCGTGTCCGGGAAGTCGACGAGGATCGTGAGGCCCTGGACGTCACCCTGACTGAGGACGAAGCCGGGCAGGAGGCCCTTCTCCGGGCCGAAGGTGAGCAGCGTGTCCGGGTCGGTGCCGGCCCGCTCCTCTTCCGGGACCATCTCCATCAGCCGGTCCTTCACCACGTCCCGTCGGTAGAGCTGTCCTTCGCGCAGGTGCCGGGGGAGCCCCTCGGGCGGCGCCTCGGTCACGGGGACACCGCTGGAGACGAACCGGCGTCCGGCCCCGCCGCTGTCGGCCTCGGCGTAGCAGTAGCAGCCCCTGGCCTCGTCGTAGACGACCGAATAGCCGTCGACCGTCTCGTACCGGGCGTACTTGTCGTCACCGAAGGCGACGAGCCGGACGTCACCGCCCTCTTCCTGGGTGAAGGTGAGGGTGTCGCCGAAGATGCCACTCATCGCAATGCGCCTCCCGGGATCGGGCACACGAGGGCTGTCCGCACCAGTGTCGTGCGGATCCCGGGACGCCGGCAGGCCGGAAGGGCCCACGCCGGACGGGGCAGTGTTACCCCGGTCCACCCCGGTCAGGACGCCGTGGCGATGAGGTCGTGGGTGATGGCGAAGCGCGTCAGGTCGGCCCGTCGGCGGGAGCCGATCTTGTCGCGGAGCCGGTCCAGGTGGGAGTGCACGGTGTGCTCGCTGATGCCCAGCCGGACGGCGATGCCGTGGTCGGTCTCCCCGTGCGCGATCAGCTCCAGGATCTGCCGCTCGCGCGCCGTGACGCGGCAGGGAGCCTCCGCTTCCGGGTCGGGCACCACGACGAGGTCGGCGGAGACGTACGGGCAGCCGCCGGCGACGAGCCTGAGCGCGGCCAGCAGCTCCCGCTCGTCGGCCCGGCGGCTCAGGCACCCGCGCGCACCCGCGCGCAGGGCGGTCCGGGCGTGCGGTTGCGGGCCGGAGACGAGGACCAGGACGCCGAGGCCGAGGGCCACGAGCCGGGCCACCACCTTCGACGTGCACGCCGGGGCCAGCTGGAGGTCGAGGAGCACGACGTCGCCGCGCACCAGCGTCGCCGCCGCCTCGTCGACCGACGCGGTGCCGAGGACGAACGTCAGGCCGTCGGCCGCTTCGACCGCGTGGGCGACGCCGTGCCGCAGCAGCGGGCAGTCACCGAGGACGGCGACCCGTCCCGCGCCCGCATCGCCGTGCATCGCGTTCCCGCGCGGCCCCGGGCGCGGCTGGGATGGCGGCCTCACCCCTTCAGTCTTGGGCCTCCGCGGTCGTCCGGCATGCCGGGAGAGCCGGGGCATGACGTTCGGCGGGCGCGTTCCCCGGACCCGGACCGGCGCGATCCGGTCAAGCTGCGTGGCCGTTCGGTGAACCGCGGACGGCCGGCTCCGGGTCGCGGCGCAGGTGGCGGCCCCGGCCACTCTCGGTACGGAGCCGTGTTCGGGGCGTGCGCACCCCGCGTGAGCTGCCCGAACGACCATTCGGTCGCCGCTATGCGAACACCCTGTCCGTAAATCGGTCATCGACATGCGCGTGGCCTTCGGATCGGACAGAGTCGGTCACGTCAGGCCGCGATATCGCAAGAAAGTATCGCGTTCAAGCTTTGAATCGAAAGTGAGTCTTGTCGTGCGTCGCTTCACCACGGTCTCTGCCGCTGCCCTCCTGTGCCTCGCCGGCGCTACCGGCGTGGCGGAGGCCAAGCCCACCAGCCTCTACGCCCCGTCCGCCATGGTCTTCACCGTCGCCCAGGGCGACACCGCCGCGGCCACGGTCGTACGGGCGTCCACCCTCAGCTGTATGCCGGCCGCCACGGGAACCCACCCCGACCCCGCCGCCGCCTGCGGCGCGCTGAACGCCACCGGCGGAGCGTTCGACCGCCTGCTGGCCGCCCCGGACCCGGACCGCGCGTGCCCGATGCACTACGACCCCGTCACCGTCACGGCGGACGGCGTCTGGCAGGGCAGCCGCGTCAGCTGGAAGCACACCTTCTCCAACACCTGCGCGATGTCCGCGACCCTCAACGGCAACGCCGTCTTCGCGTTCTGATTCGGACAGGACATCAGGGGTACCGGACGTGAACGCGGTGCCGTCCGGTTCCCCCTCGGGGCCGTGACATGCGTCACGGCCCGCACGTCGGCCCCGCGGCCCCCACGGTGATCGTCGGGCTGCCGACATTTCGCTACATGTCCCTGTTTGGCGTTGACATGCCGCACTCCGCCAGAAACGGAATCTGGGACTCCCGTTTCTCCCGCTCCAACATGACTGGCGGGGAGCGGTTCTGGCGGTGAGCCAGACGCGTGCCGGAGCGGCCGCGACGGGGCCATGCACGATCTTCCGGACGATTCAAGCCGCACCACGGACCTCTGCCGAGGCCCGGAAACAGTGGCTTGCCAGGCAGCTGCCGGGCTTCTAAGAATGGCGACTCCTCCGGCGCCTTCGCGGTCCGGCGCCGGGAGCTTCGCGATCACCGAGTGAGGTCCCGCATGAAGAAGCACCGTAAGAAGACGCACCACAGGAAAATAGTCGTCGCCGTCGGGGCACTGGCCCTCGTCGGCGTACCCACCACGGCCATGGCCTGCCTCGACCCGCAGGAGACCGGGCCCGTGCGGCCCGTCGCGGCCCAGCAGGACAGCCGCCCCCGGCACGGCGGCCCCCTCGGCGACCCGGCCGCGCAGCCGCCCGTGGAGGTCCCGGTCCAGGCCGAGGCCCCCGCCGAGCCCGTCGCACAGCCCGTCGCCGAGCCGGTCGGGCAGCCGGTCGCGGACGCGCCCGCCGAGCCGGTCGCCGACACCGCGCCTCCCGTACAGCCGCAGCCGGAGCAGCAGCAGCCGCAGCCGCAGCAGCCGGTGGAACCGCCCGCCGAGCCGGCCGGGACCCCCGCGCCGTCGGACTCCACCGCGCCCTCCGGCGCCGTGGCCGAGGTCCTCGCGCTCGTCAACAAGGAGCGCGCCGCGGTCGGGTGCCCCGTCCTCACCGTCAACGAGAAGCTCACCAAGGCCGCCCAGGACCACAGTGAGGACATGGCCGCCCACAACAACATGTCCCACACCGGCTCCGACGGCTCCGACCCCGGCCAGCGGATCACCCGCGCCGGGTACCAGTGGAGCACGTACGCCGAGAACGTCGCGTACGGCTATGACACCGCCGCCAAGGTCATGGAGGGCTGGATGAACAGCCCGGGCCACAAGCGGAACATCCTCGACTGCAACGTCAAGGAGATCGGCATCGGCCTCGCGCAGCCGGGCCAGTACTGGACGCAGGACTTCGGCGCCGCCCGCTGACCGGGCGGCTCCGGCAGCCGGCGTACGACGCGTGGGGGCGGCCGGCATCCGGCCGCCCCCACGCGTCGTACGTCCGGGGTCACCCCTTCGCGCCGCGGCGCCCGCGCGGCACCCGCGCGGCGAGGGCGTGCAGCCGGGGGTACCGCTCGCGCCGGGCGCTGGTGTGCCGGTCCAGTTCCTCCATCAGCCGCGCGGAGCGCTTCTCCACGCCCAGTTCGTCCAGCACGCGGTCCGCTTCGGCGAGCAGGGCTCCGTAGAGCTGCCACTCCCCGGGCCGGTGCGCGATCTGCTCCGGCAGGAGCGCCGCGAACCGGTCACGGCTGCGACGGGCCGTGGCGAGCTCTTCCGTGAGCCGGGCCTCGGCCGCCTCCGCGTTGGCGCTGACCTGGGCCGTGATGAGCTGGGAGAAGGACTCGACCGCGACCGCCAGGTGCTCGTACACCTCCCGCAGGGCCTCCGCCACCCGGGGCGGGAGGAGCGGCTCCGGCCCCCGGGCCTGCGCGAGGTCGGTGAACGTCCGGCACGACACCCGCAGCACCACCGCGCAGATCTCCAGGGTGTCGAGACCGGTCCGCAGCACGAGCCGGAACAGCAGGCCCTCGCGCACGCGGGGATTCAGCCGCAGGCTGTCCTCGGCCTGGCGCAGCGCCGCGTCGACCCCGGCGACGTCGTTGTCGAGCCGGCGGGCCTCGTGCAGCCGGGCGGCGGCCGACTCGACGGTGGTGGCGTGACCCGACTCCTGCCCCATGTGCAGCAGGAGCGCGCGCATGCGCGCCGCGAGATCGGTGATCGCGGCACTCGCCGGCTCGACCCACACGGGCGGGGCGACGAGGACGTTGAAGGCCAGGCCCACCGCGGCTCCGATCAGCGTTTCGAGGACCCGGTCCCAGGCGGTGTCCGTCACCTGGGTCACCCCCAGGACCAGCATGGCGCTGATCGCCACCTCGGGTACGAACTCCCCCGCCCGCACCAGACGCCCCACCACGAGCGAGGCCAGGATGATCAGGCCAAGGCTCCACCACGTCAGACCCACCAGGGCGCTGAACCCGATCGCGAGCAGGACGCCCGAGACCACGGAGTTCACGCGCCGGATGCCGGTGGTCAGCGTCGTGTACAGCGTCACCTGTACGACGAGGAGTGCCGTCAGGGGCGCGGTCAGCGGAGCGGGTTCGCTGCTCAGCCGGAGCGCGACGGCATAGGAGACGACGGCGGCGGCCGTCGACCGCAGGGCCTGGACGACCGCCGGCTCCCGGTACCGGCGTACGAGGTGCAGGAACGATGCAAGTGCGTGGGTCATACCCGCGCCCCTGCCCGCACCCCGCAGGGGAAACCCGGTGGTCCGGGAGGTTTCAACCGCCCGTCGGCGAGCACGCGCCGGGTGAGGGAAGTGACCCCGACCGAGGAGGGAGCCGGCATGGCAGCCGACCGGCAGCACCAGGAGCAGGACCAGGACGTCGTGGCGTTGATCCTCAAGGACCACCGCAGGATGGAGGAACTCTTCCGCCGGATGCGGAGCGTGGAGTCGGACCGGGCGGACGCGCTCGCCAAGTTCTCCGCCCTCCTCGTCGCGCACGGCGAGGCGGAGGAGGCGGAGGTGTACGGCGCGCTGAAACGGTTCAAGGACGTGGACAACGAAGAGGTGGAGCACGGGACCGAGGAGCACGCCGAGGGCAACGAAGCGCTCCTGGCACTGCTGGAAGTGGACGAGGTGGGTTCCGAGGCGTGGGATTCCCGCCTGGAGGACCTCGTCAAGGCGGTGACCCACCACCTGGACGAGGAGGAGCGGACGATCCTCAACGGAGCCCGGGAGAACGTGCCCGACGAACGCCGGGCCGAGCTGGGCTCCGCCTTCCTGGCGGAACGCGAGCGGCAGCTGGCCGCGGACTGCGGCAGCCTGGAGAACGTACGCGCCGTCGTCGGCAGGTGACACCCCTCATCCCCGCCCGCGCCCCGGCCACCGGGGTGCGGGCGCAGGCGCGGGCCGGAGCGCTTCACAGGGCCCGGGGCGGCCCGATCAGCGGCGGCCCGATCAGCGGGGTGCGCACCGGCGTGGCCGGCCCCACGAAGAGCACCGGCTGACGCCCGCCCGGATCGGTCGGGAGCGGGACCAGCTCCCCGTCGTCCGTGAGCCACATGGTCCTTCCTTCCGCCTGCCGGACACGGTCCGCGCCAGCCTCACACCACCCGCGCCGCCCCCTTCCGGTACCGCCCCGCCGCCGCGCCCGATCCGCCCGTACGGCCCAACCCCCGGCCCGCTGCCGTCGTGCGTCCGACGGGACGGCCGGGGTGCGCGGTGCGGGGCGGCGGGGGCGATGTCCGGCCATCCGGTTCCGCCCCGAAGGGCGGGTGACGCGTGAGCCGTGGCCGAAGGAGCGGTGCGATGTGGCCTGTTCCTTGCCCCGGCCGGTGCGTGCCGACAGGGCGGGGTCCGGCGGCGTGGGATCGGACGAAATCGATCCGTAACACGCATACGACCAGCCCGGATGACGCGGCACCACGACGCGCCGCGGTGCGCGGGCCGGATCCACGCCGCGGCCGGCGGCGGACGGGGCCGGGCGGAAACGGGGGCGCGTGACGTGCTTTCAGGGCACGGCGGAGATAGTTTCACGCCGCACCTGTCTTCTGACTCATTGCCGTCGTTGACACCCCGCAATCGGCCCTCATACCGTTGACCGGGTCGTTTTCACGCTCATTCGCCGAGGCGCCGGTACCGAAAACCGCGCATGCGATCACCGTCGATCAACCGGACGCGATCCACGATTCCAGCTCTACCCGGCGCGGCCGGAGGAAGAGTACCGGGATGGATTCTCCTTTTCCTTCTCCCTTTCCTTTACAACCCCGTTTTTCTTTACGGCCCCGTTCCGCCGCCGTTCGCGCGGAGGCGGGTGCGACATGAAGGCGGTCATCATCGGCGCGGGCATCGGGGGCCTGGCGCTGGCCGTGACACTGCAGCGCAGGAACGTCGAATGTCTGCTCCACGAACGCCGGCCGGACCTCACCTCCGAGGGCTCGGGCCTGGTCCTGCACCCGAACGGACTCGCCGCCCTGGACCTCATCGACCCGGAGCTCCGGGCGGAAGTGAACGCTGCCGGATATGCGCTTCCCGACGGAACTCCCACCTACATCCTGTCCGGCGACGGACGCGTCATCAGAGAACGCGTTCTCGAACCGGGTGAACGTCCGGTGACCATTCGCCGGTCGGATCTTCACCGATTACTCCACGCCCGCGCCAAAGA
The DNA here is from genome assembly GCF_040611935.1 of Streptomyces sp. NPDC006512. Classification (NCBI taxonomy): domain Bacteria; kingdom Bacillati; phylum Actinomycetota; class Actinomycetes; order Kitasatosporales; family Streptomycetaceae; genus Streptomyces; species Streptomyces sp. NPDC006512. The sequence goes on from NZ_JBEXPG010000059.1 coordinate 17,368, forward strand.
GGCGTGGGTGGTGTGGGGAAGCAGGTTCGTCGATTACACGGAGAAGGATTCCTCATTGACGGCACACGTCATCCGCACGCGGTGGCCGGCCGACGGAGAGGACTCCCACGACATCCAGGACGTCGAGGCCGATGTGCTCGTCGGCGCCGACGGATTGCATTCAATGGTCAGGCGCCGCCTCCTCGACGACGGCGCCCCGACACCGATGGGCCTCACCTCCGTCAAGTCCATCGTCCGGCTGGACCACGACGACCCCCGGCTCCGCGGCGGGTTCGTCCTCTTCGGCCGGGGCCACCAGGCGTTCTGCGCACCGATCGGACCGGACGCCCTGTACTGGGACGTCACCCTGCGGTCTTCCCACCGGGCCCTGCGCGACGGCGCGGACCTGCGGCGCGGGCTGCTGGCCCGGGGCTGGGGCTGGCCCCCGTACGTCCGGGACATGATCGCGGCCACCCGCCGCGAGGACATGATCGTCACGGTGCTGCGCGACCGCCCCGGCAGCCCCCGCTGGTCGCGGGGCGCGGTGACCCTGGTCGGCGACGCCGCCCATCCGATGTCCCCGTTCCTCGGGCAGGGCACGAACCAGGCCCTGCTGGACGCGGTCGTCCTCGCCGGAGCCGTCGACACGCACGGCAGCGACCTGGCCAAGGCCTTCCACGACTACGAGGAGGCCCGCAGGGACGTCGCCTACCGGGCGATGCGGGACTCACGGCGGATCGGCTTCCAGGGCCAGACCCGCAACCCGCTCGTGCGCCGGCTCCGCGACCGGGCCGTACGGGCCTCACCGCAGACGATCACCCCCCAATGACTCCCCGAGGACGGCAATGCGGCAGGAACGACAGGGCACGGGCAAGCACACGGGCAAGGACACGGGCAAGGGCAAGGGCACGGCGGCGGTGATCGGCGCCGGGCCGTGCGGGCGGATGACCGCCCAACGGATCGCGGAGTCCGACCTCTTCGACACCGTGGTCCTCACCGACGTGATCGACGGGCTCGCCGAGGGCATCGCCCTGGACATCAACCAGTCCCGCCCCATCGTGGGGTTCGAGACGACCATGGCCGGACGCACCACACGCACCGCGGACGCCGCCGGGGCGATCGCCGGAGCGGAGGTCGTCGTGCTCGCCGCCGGAGCCCCGCCGGACCCGTCCGGCGGGAGACCGGTCCGGGAGAACGGCCGGATCGTCCGGGAGGCCGCCGAGACGATCGCCCGGCACGCGCCGGACGCCGTCGTCATCGTCATGACCGACCCCGTCGACGTCATGACGGCACTGGCCGGCGAGGCCACCGGCTTCCACCCCTCCCGCGTCCTCGGCCAGTCCGTCCTCCTCGACGCGGCCCGGTTCGCCGACTTCGTGGCCGGTCCGCTCGCGGTCCCCCGCTCGGTCGTGGCCGCGGTGACCGTGGGCTCGCACGCACACGGCGACGCGATGGTTCCCCTCCTGTCCACGGCCACCGTCGCGGGCACCCCCCTCACCTCGCTGCTCGACCCCGCCCGGCTGGCCGAAGCGGTGGCGGCGACCCGCCGCGGCGGGTCCGACGTCGCGAGACTGACCGGCGGCCACTCCTCCTTCCACGCGCCGTCGGCCGCCGCGGCCCGCATGGTCCGCGCGGTCAAGGAGGACGACGGGACGGTCCTGCCCGTGTGCGCCTTCGTGGACGGGCCGTACGGGATCCGCGGCGTCTGGATCGGTGTTCCCGCCCGGCTCGGCCGCAAGGGAGTCCTCGACGTCGTCGAACTCCCGCTGGACGAGGCCGAGTACGGGGCCCTGGCCGACGCCGCCCGGGTCCTGCGCGCCGCGCAGGACCAAGCCCGTACAGCAGTGTTCGACCAGCGCCGAACGGAAGGTGGCACCGCATGACGGCCTCGAAGAAGCAGCTCCGCGTCGCCCTGCTCGTGGGCGGCCGGACCGCGGAGCACTCCAACTCGATCTGCAGCGGCGACTACGTACGCGAGTCCCTGCGCAAGTCCGGCCACGAGGTGACCGTGGTCGGCATCAGCCGGACCGGACAGTGGCTGAGGCAACCGGCCGACGTCCCGCTGGCGTTCGACGACGGCACCAGCGAGATCACCACGGGTACCCCCATCCGCGTCGGCGACCTCGACGAGGACGTGGTCTTCCCCGTCCTCCACGGCCCCTACGGCGAGGACGGCACGGTCCAGGGACTCCTGGAGATGCTCGACCTGCCGTACGTCGGGTGCGGGGTCTTCGCGTCCGCCGCCGCGAAGGACAAGGAGTGGGCCAACCGGGTCCTGGAGGGCGCGGGCCTGCCCGTACCGCCCTGGGCGGTCCTGGCACCGGGCACCCCCGCGGCCGGCCCGGTCGACGGCTTCACCCTCCCGGTGTTCGTCAAGCCGGCCCGCTGCGGGGGCAGCATCGGCATCAGCCGGGTGACCGACTGGAACGACCTCCCCGACGCCGTGGCCGAGGCCCGCCGGTACGACCCGAAGGTCGTCATCGAGCAGGGCCTGACGGTCCGTGACGTCGAGTGCGGGGTATTGGAGTTCCCCGACCGGGAGGGCCCGGTGCCCAGCGTCGTCGGGGAGACCGTCGCCGGTGACGCCCACGACTTCCTCAGCTACGACGCCAAGTGGTTCGACCCGGACGTCGCACTGCTCGCGCCCGCCCCGCTCGACGCCGCGACCACCGAGCGCGTCCAGCAGATCGCCGTGCGCGCCTTCCTGGCCTTCGGCTGCACCGGACTGGCGCGCGTGGACACCTTCGTCACCCCGGACGGCTCGGTGCTCGTGAACGAGGTGACCACGATGCCCGGATTCTCCGGCGTCTCCAACTTCCCCAGGATGTGGGAGGCCTCCGGCCTCAGCGGGGCCGAACTCGTCGACGGCCTGGTCGCCCTGGCGATCCGGCGGAAGGCGGAGTCCGAGCTCCCGCTCTGACCGGCCCCGCACCGCTACCGAGAGCTTCCCGAAAGGACGAAGATGACCAGGCCCGCCAAGGACCACGCGCACGACCCCCGGCCGGACGGCCGGTCCCCGGGGCAGGTGGACGACGCCGCCCTGGTCGACCTGGCCCGCCGGCTCGCCGCCACCCCCAGCCAGTCCGGCAACGAGCAGGAGGCGATCGGCCTCGTGGCCGACGCCATGCGCACGGTCGGCCTGGACGTCACGGTCGACCGCAGCGGCAACGCGATCGGCACCGTCGGGCGGGGCGCGCCCGGCGCGCCGCGCCTGCTCATCGACGGCCACATCGACTCCATCCCCCTGCACTCCGAGGACAGCTGGCGGGTGGACCCGTTCGGGGGAGTCATCGAGGACGACCGCCTCTACGGGCTCGGCATCTGCGACCAGAAGGCCTCGATCGCCGCCGCGATCCTCGGGGTCGGGGCACGGTACGAAGAACTCGCCGACCTTCCGGGGCTCGTCGCCGTCGTCGCCAGCGTCGGCGAGGAGAACATGGAGGGCGCGGCGCTCTCGGAAGCCGTGGCGGCGGTGGAACCCAGCGTGGTCGTCACCACCGAGCCCAACGACACCCGGCTGGCCGTCGGACAGCGCGGCAGGGCGAAGGTGGAGGTCGAGGTGGTGGGACGGGCGTGTCACGCCGGCCACGTCGCGCAGGGCGTCAACGCGGCCGAAGCCCTCGCCGCCGTGATCACCAGGCTCCGGGACGCCCCGCGCCCGCACCACCCCGAGCTCGGCCACCGCGACGTCACCTGCATCGACGTCACCTCGTGGCCCTACCCGTCGGTCTCCACCGTGCCGGGCCGGGCGCTCGCCCGCTTCGACGCCCGCTTCCTCCCGGGCGAGACCGAGGAGTCGCTCCACCGGCTGCTGAACGACACCGCGGCCGCGGCGCTCGCCGACTGGCCGGAAGCCCCCACGGTGATCGTGCGCACCGTACTGGCCGCCTTCACGACCTACACCGGAGTCCGCTACGAGGTGGGGGAGTTCGCCCCCGCCTGGTGGACCGAGGGACCGGTGGTCACCGAGGCCCAGCGGGCCCTGTCCGCGGCGGGCCTCGACCCCACCCCCATGTCGTACTCCTTCTGCACGAACGGCTCCTACACGGCCGGCCGGCTGAAGATACCGACCATCGGCTTCGGGGTGGGCGAGGAGCACATCGCCCACCAGGCCAACGAGTACGTCACGCTGACCTCGCTGCGCCGGGGCGCGCACGGACTCGCGGCCCTCGCCCCGCGGCTGACCGTGCCCGGCGGGCACTGAAGGGGACGGTCGATTCCCGTGACCCTCATCAGGCGGATCGACGCATCCGACTGGGCGCGGCTCCTCCCGCTCCTCACCGACCGCTGGGGAGCCCCGTACATCGTCAAGCACCACACCCGCTTCGACCTCGACGGTCTCCCCGGGCTGCTGGCGACGACCCGCGACGGCGGCCTCCTGGGACTGCTGACCTGGACGGACGGGGCGGACGGCGAGGCGGAACTGCTGACCCTCGACGCGCTGACGCGCCGGCAGGGGACCGGCGGCACGCTCCTCGACGCCTACCTGGACCGGGCACGGCCGGCCGGCGTCCGGCGCGTGCGGGTCACCGTCACCAACGACCAGCTCACCGGGCTGAAGCTGCTCCAGCGGCGCGGCTTCCGCATCGAGGCGGTACGGCGCGGCGCCGTCGACGCGGCCCGTGCGGTGAAACCGCAGATCCCCGAGGTGGGGGAGGACGGCATCTCCCTCCACGACGAACTCGACCTCTGCCTCGGCCTCGCGGGCGCGGACCCGACCGCCGGCGGAGGACTCCGGTGACCGGGACCACGCTGCGCGGCGGCGCGCTCGCGGCGCCGATGGGCCGCCGTGACGTGCGGCGCGCGGCGAGCCGCCTGGCCCCCCACGTGGTCCGCACGCCGGTGATCCGCGCCGACTTCCCGGACCGGCCGGCCTGCGTACGGCTGTGGCTGAAGGCGGAGAACCTGCAACGCGGCGGCTCGTTCAAGATCCGCGGGGCGCTGCACGCCGTCGGCCGGATGGCCGCCACGGGATGCCCCGGGGTGATCGCGCCCAGCACCGGCAACCACGGCATCGCGGTGGCGTACGCGGCGCGGGCCCACGGCCTTCCGGCGGTCCTCGTACTCCCCGCCGACGCGGCGCCGTCCAAGGTGCGCGGCATCCGCGCGACCGGAGCCCGGGTGGTCCTCGCCGGCACCGCGCCCGCCGAACGCGCCGCCGTCGTCGCGGAACTGGGCGAGCGGTACGGGTACCGCACGGTGGACCCGTACGAGGACCCGGACGTGGTCGCGGGGCAGGCGACCGCCACGGCGGAACTGCTCGCCCAGGTCACCGCCGCCGGGGGCCGCCTGGACGCCGTGGTCGTCCCGGTCGGCGGCGGCAGCGCCCTGGCGGGGGCCTGCCTGGCCGCCGAGGGCACCGGCATCGCCGTGGTCGCCGCGGAGCCGGCGGCGGTCCCCGCGCTCGGCGCGGCCCTCCGCGCGGGCGCACCGGTCACCGTCACACCGCGGCCGACCATCGCCGACGGCCTCCGCCCGGACCGCATCGGGCGGCTGCCCTTCGCGCTGGTCCGGCGGAGGGTGACCGCCGTGGTGGAGGTCGAGGAGGACGCGATCGCCGACACGATGCGCCTGGCCCTGGAACGCCTGCGGCTCGTCGTGGAACCGGCCGCGGCGACGGCCCTCGCCGGCGCGCTGCGCTTCGCGGCCGGAGGGGAAGGCCGGGCGGCGGGCATGACGGACGTGGGCGTGCTCCTCAGCGGCGGGAACGTCGAATCCGCCCTGATCGCGTCGCTGCTGCTGTCCGGTGAAGTCCACCGTTCCCACCGAGGCACGTGACAAGGGGTAAGGGATGTCCACAGGCGGATCGGTCATCAGGAACATCGGGGTCTTCTGCGGTTCGCGCGCGGGCGCCAGACCCGAGTACGTGCGCAGCGCGCGCTCGCTCGGCGGGGAACTGGCCCGGCGGGGCGCGGGACTCGTCTACGGGGCCGGCGGAATCGGCGTCATGGGCGCCCTCGCCGCCGCCGCACTGGACGGCGGGGCCCGCGTCACCGGGGTCATCCCGCACGACCTGTACGAGCGAGAGCGACCCGATCTGACGAAGGGTGAGGTCTACGTGGCACGGACCATGCACGAGAGGAAAGCACTGATGTACCGGCTGTCCGACGGCTTCGCGGTCCTCCCCGGAGGATTCGGGACCCTGGACGAGGCGATCGAAGTGGCCACCTGGAACCAACTCGGCTTCCACAGCAAGCCGGTGGTCCTCGTCAACTGCGACGGCTTCTACGACCCCTTGATCGACCTCCTCGACCACATGGTGGCCCAGGGCTTCGTGTCCCACGAGGAGCGGTCCCTGCTCGGCGTGGCCGCCGGCCCCGAGGAGGCACTCGACCGACTGGGCTGGCCGGCCGTGCCGGACCCCTGCCTCGGTGCGTCCACGCCCGTTTCCTGAAACCCTGCTGACAGCCGGCGGCGTACATCCGCGCCGGTGAACCCGCGCAGCACCAACTCCCGCAGCACCAACTGCCGCAGTACCGACTCCCGCAGAGAGGGCGAACAGATACTTCCTTCCGCCGAGGAAACCCCCCGGGGTACCAGCACACCCACCCTGTACGCCCCGCTGCGCCACCGGCGCTTCAGACGCCTGGCCGTCGCCCGCTGCGCGAGCGCCTTCGACAAGACGATGGCCCCGGTCGTACTGGCGTTCGCCGTCCTCGACATCGGCGGCTCCACGCTCGACCTGGGACTCGTCATCGGTGCCCGCTCGCTCGCCCTGGTGGCGTTCGTCCTCTTCGGCGGCGTCGCGGCCGACCGGTGGCCCCGCGTCCGGGTGGTCCAGGGCTCGGGAGCGGCGTCCGCGCTCGTCATGGCCGTGACCGCCGGCAGCGTGTACACCGGGCTCGCCTCGGTGCAGCTGCTCCTGTGGCTCAGCCTGCTGGGCGGCGCCCTCGCGGGCGTCTCGCTCCCCGCCCTCTCGGCGCTCACCCCGCAGACCGTCCCCCCGGAGCTGATCCCGCAGGCCAACGCGGCCGCCCGGATGGGCGCCAACGCCGCCATGTTCGTCGGGGCCTCGGCCGCCGGGCTGCTCGTGGCGGTCTTCTCCGCCTCGGCCGGGATCGCCGTGGACGCGGCCGTCTGCCTGGTCATGGCCGTCTGCTTCCTCGGCGCCGGCGAGGTGACGGCCGTCGGCTCCCGGCCGGCGCCGGGCCGTACGCGTCCGATCGCCGAACTCCGCGAGGGCTGGCAGGAGTTCGTCCTCAGACCGTGGGTGTGGGTGGTCACCGTCGCCTTCGCGCTGATCAACGCGGCGGGCTCCGGAGGGCTACAGGTCCTCGGTCCCGTCGTGGCCGACGCCTCGTTCGGCCGTGCCACCTGGGGGTTCGCGCTCGCCGCGCAGACGGTCGGCATGCTGTGCGGAGCCCTGCTGGTGACCTGGTGGCGGCCCGTCCACGCCCTGCGCAACGGCGTGGCGCTGTCAGCGCTCGAAGCGGTGCCCCTCGCCGTGCTCGCGTTCTGGCCGAGCCCGCTGCCGCTGGTCGTCGCCATGTTCCTGTCCGGGGTGGCGATCGAACAGTTCGGCATCGCCTGGGACGTCTCGCTCCAGGACCGGGTCCCCGCCGACCGGCTGGCCCGCATCTACGCCTACGACACCCTGGGCTCCTACGTGGCGATCCCCCTCGGACAGGTCCTGGCCGGACCCCTCTCCGGCCGGCTCGGCGTACGGGCCACCCTGATCGGCGGGGCCGCCCTCGTCGTCGCCTCCGTCGCGGGGGCCCTGTGCAGCGCGAGCCTGCGCGGCCTCGTCCGCAAGGTTCCCGCCCCCACCCCACCCGCCCCCACCCCACCCGCCTGACACCTTCGAAAGGCAGGCCCGCCATGGCGGCCGTCGACACGGTCCTGCGCGCGCCGCGCGTCATCACCCCGGACGGGGAACGGCCCGCGGCGCTCGGCATCGCCTCCGGCCGGATCGCGTTCGTGGAGGACGTCCGGGTGCGCGCCCCGGCCGGCGCGGCCGAGACCCGCCTCGGGGACGACGTCGTGGTGCTGCCGGGCCTGGTGGACACCCACGTGCACCTCCAGGACCCGGGGAACACCGCGTGGGAGACCTTCGCGTCCGGTACCCGCGCCGCCGCCGCGGGCGGCATCACCACCCTCGTCGACATGCCGCTGGACAGCCTCCCGGTGACGGTCTCCGTGCCGGCCCTGGAGGCCAAACGGCGCGCGGCGCAAGGCCGTTGCCACGTAGACGTCGGCTTCTGGGCCGGGCTCACGCCCCACAACCCGCACCTGTTGCGCGACCTGCACGACGCCGGCGCCCTCGGCTTCAAGTGCTTCCTGGCGAACACCGGCCTCGACGCGTTCCCGCCCGTCACCCCCGGGCAGGTCGACGCCGCACTGGACGTCCTCCACGGCTTCGAGGGGGTGCTGCTCGTCCACGCCGAGGACACCCCCGCACCGCCCCCGCCCAGCCGCCGCGTCACGCGGTACCGGGACTTCCTGTCCCGGTACCCGCCCGAGACGGAAACCCGGGCCGTGCGGCGCCTCCTCGACGTCGCCGCCCGCCACCGCCGCGGCCGCCTCCACGTCGTCCACGTGTCGAACGCCGACTCGGCCGAGATGATCGCCCGGGCGCGCGCCCGCGGCGAGGGCACCGCGCTCTCCGCGGAGACCTGCCCCCACTACCTCGCCTTCGGCTCCGGCGACGTCCCCGACGGGGCCACCGCGTTCAAGGTGTGCCCGCCGATCCGCGAACCCGAGCACCGCACCCGCCTGTGGGAGCACCTGCGCGGGGGAGCGCTGGACATGGTCGTCTCGGACCACTCGCCGACCGCCGGGCCCGGCAAGCGCGCCGCGGGCGGCGACTTCGCCCGTGCTCCGGCGGGCATCGGCTCCCTCCAGGTCAGCCTGCCGGCCGTCTGGACGGAGGCACGCCGACGGCACGTCCCGCTGTCCGAGGTCGCGCTCTGGATGTCGACCCGGCCCGCGGAGCTCGCCGGCCTCACGGCCAAGGGGCTGATCGCGCCCGGCCGCGACGCCGACTTCTGCGTACTGGCCCCGGACGAGACGTTCACCGTCGACCCGGCCCGCCTCGCACACCTGCGGCCCCTGACGCCCTACGCGGGCAGGACCCTGTACGGGGTCGTCCGCCAGACCTGGCTGCGCGGCCGGCCCGTCGACCCCGCACGCCCCCGCGGCACCCTCCTGACCCGCTGAAACTCCCACCCCGGGGGAACCCGGACCGGCTGCCGACCGGGCAGCGCACGACACAAGGAGAACGACGTTGAAGATCCTCGTGGTCAACCCCAACACGTCGAAGTCCATGACCGAGGCCATCGACCGGGCCGCCCGCCACCAGGCCTCACCCGGCACCGAGATCGTCACCCTCCACGCGAAGTACGGCGCCGAGGGCATCGACAGCACCTTCGCCGGACTCCTGTCGGCCGTGGCCGTGATGGACCTCGTCTCGACGTACCCCGATCCCTACGACGCCGTCGTGACGGCCGGCTTCGGCGAACCGGGCCGGGAAGGCGTCCAGGAGATCGCCCACGCCCCCGTGTTCGACATCGCGGAATGCGCCGCCCACGTCGCCCAGCTCATCGGCCGCCGCTACTCGGTGGTGACCACCCTGAGCCGGTCGACCGCCGCGATCGAGGACCGCCTCGCGGTGGCCGGGCTGGCGGCGCGGTGCGCCTCCGTCCGCGCGGCGGGCCTCGACACCGTCGAGGTCGACCGGGACCCCGTACGCGCCCGCCGGGAGATCCTGGCCCAGGCGCGGGCCGCCGTCGCCCAGGACCGGGCCGAGGTCGTCTGCCTGGGCTGCTCCGGTATGACCGGCCTCGCCGACGAGATCGCCGCGGAGCTCGGCGTGCCCGTCGTGGACGGGATCGCGGCCGGCGTCGCCCTGGCCGAAGCCGTCGTCCGCATGGGCCTGAGCACCAGCAGGATCTGCACCTACGCGGCGCCCGGCGAAACGGCGGTCAAGGGCTGGCCCCTGTCGGACCTGGTGCAGTTCCTCGGGATCCGCCACCCCTGCTGACACCCCTGCTGCCACCCCCGCCGACACCGGGCGGACACCCGGTTCGGGCGGGTGTGCGACGGGTTAGCCCACACGGAAAACGCTTGGACGGCGCGGGCGCGCACGCGGGACACTGCGGTTTCCCCGTTCGCCGCCGACCTCACAGGGTTGCCCATGGGATCGTCCGCATCACGAGGGGTTCCGCCAGGCAAGGGCGCGGTTCTCCTCGCAGTCCGCTACTACGGACGGGAGTTGGCGAAGCTGCGCCGGCTGACCGTGCCCGCCATGCTGCTGCCGGCCGTCGGCAACATCGGCATCAGCTACATCGCCCCGCTCGTCGTCGCGAAGCTCGTCGGCCGCATCGCCGAAGGCGCCGCTCCCGGCTTCGGCGAGATGCTCCCGTACGTCCTCGGATTCGCCGGCGTCCTGCTGTTCTCGGAAGCGCTGTGGCGCGTCGGCCTGCACTGCCTGAACCGGCTCGACGCCCGCGGCATCGAGAACCTGTACGTGATCGGCATGGACGAACTGTTCGCGAAGGACGCCGCGTTCTTCCACGACAACTTCGCCGGCTCCCTGACCAAACGGGTCCTCAGCTTCGCGTCCCGCTTCGAGGAGCTCGTCGACACGCTCACCTTCTCCGTCGTGGGCCGGTTCGTGCCGCTGCTGTTCGGATCGGTGGTCCTCTGGCACTACGAACCGCTGCTCGTCGTGGCGCTCCTGGCGATGATCGTGGTGACGGCGGTGTGCGTGCTGCCCCTCATCCGCCGCCGCCAGGAACTCGTCGACCGGCGCGAGGCCGCCATCGCCCGGGTGTCGGGACACGTCTCCGACAGCCTCATGAACATGGACACGGTCCGCGCGTTCGCCGCCGAGGAACGCGAGGCCGCCGAGCACCGGTCCCGCGTCGCCGAGTCGCGCGGGCTCACCCTGCGGTCGTGGGACTACGGCAACCTGCGCATCGACACCGTCGTCGCGCCGATGTCCGTACTGACCAACGCGCTCGGCCTGCTGCTCGCCGTCGCGATCGCCGGCGGCGGCAACGGCGTCGAGGCGGTCGTGGTCGCCTTCACGTACTACTCCAACGCGACCCGGATCATGTTCGAGTTCAACCAGATCTACCGCCGCCTGGAAAGCTCGATGACGGAGGCCGCGCAGTTCACCGAACTGCTGCTGAAGCCACCCACGGTCGTCGACCCCGAGACGCCGGAGCCGCCGCCGACCCGGGCCGCCGACATCCGCTTCGAGCGGGTGACCTTCGCCCACGCCGGCGCCGAACCCCTCTTCGAAGGACTCGACCTGGACGTGGCCGGCGGGGCGAAGATCGGCCTCGTGGGCCGGTCCGGCGGCGGCAAGACCACCCTCACCCGGCTCCTGCTGCGGATGACCGACATCGACGACGGCCGGATCCTGATCGGCGGCCGGGACATCAGCAGGCTCCGCCAGCGCGACCTGCGCGCCCTGATGGCCTACGTGCCGCAGGACCCGGCGATGTTCCACCGCACGCTCCGGGAGAACATCGCGTTCGCCCGGCCGGACGCCACCGACGCCGAGATCCGCCGCGCTGCCGGGGCGGCCCACGTCACCGAGTTCGCGGACGCTCTGCCGGACGGCCTCGACACCATGGTCGGCGAGCGCGGTGTCAAACTCTCCGGCGGCCAGCGCCAGCGCGTCGCCCTCGCCCGCGCGATCCTGCGCGACGCTCCGATCCTGCTGCTCGACGAGGCCACCAGCGCCCTGGACTCCGAGAGCGAGATCCTCGTCCAGGAGGCGCTGTGGCGCCTGATGGAGGGCCGGACCGCACTCGTGGTGGCGCACCGGCTCAGCACGGTCGCGCACATGGACCGGCTCGTCGTCCTCGACCACGGCCGCATCGTCGAGCAGGGAACCCACCAGGAACTGCTCGCCACCGACGGCGCCTACGCGAAACTGTGGCAGCACCAGTCGGGCGGCTTCCTCGACGACACCCCCGCCCCGTCCGACCTGCACTGAACTCGGGCCGTGCACCCCGTGGCGATCACGACGGGGCGCACGGCCCGGGCACGGGGGCGGACGGGACGAGGAGTCCCCTCCCGTAACCCGGTGTTGTCCACGGGGCGGGCGGCCGTTTGACCGGCTCGCGCCGCCCCGGCTATGTTGCGCGCCATGTACCGATCCGCGCTGCTGACGACACGAGGTCACGTCGACCTGAAGCGTGTCTGCTCCGCGGCGTGTCGGTGGTCCTGACCGTACGGCGACCGCGCGGAACCGCCGGCCCCCGTCCCGCCCGGTGGCGGACCCGGTGCCCCAACTCCCGCAGTGTCCCCGTGCCCTGGTGAACAGCGCTCCCTCCCGCGGAGCTCCCCGCGCACGCCCCCGCCCGGCCTGGCCGCCCCCGTGCCGTCCCCCGGGAGGCCCGGGTGTGCCGCGCCACCGCCCAGGACCTGGAAGGCCCCCCGTGCACACACCGAAGACCGCCGCCGGCCACCGTGCCCCGCTGCGCCGCTCCGACATCCCGCCGGCCGCCGCGAACCCGCTGCGCAGGGCGTCCGGTACCGGAGCGGTGCTGGGCGCCGTCCTCGACCACGGGCCCGTCGCGCGCAGCACCATCGCACGGCTCACCGGCCTCTCGCCCGCTTCGGTCAGCGGCCACTGCGCGGCCCTCCTGGAGCGGGGCCTGGTCAGGGAGGGCCCCGAGACGGCCGGCCCCCGCGGGCTGGGCCGCCCGCACATCCCCGTGGAGATCGACACCAGCCGCTTCCTCGTCGCCGGGGCCCACATCGCCGTCCCCCACACGACGCTGTCGCTGATGGACCTGAGCGGGCGGATCGTCGCCGAGGAACGCCGCCCGCACGACGGCACCGCACCCGGACGGATCCTCGCCCGGGTGGCCGACGGACTGCCCCGGCTGCTGGCCGCCCACGGGGCGGGACGCACCGCCCTCGCCCTCGGCGTCGCCACCGGGCACTGGGTCGACCCCGAGGCCGGTGCCGTCGTCCACCACCCCCAACTCGGCTGGCGGGACGTCCCCGTACGGGACGAACTCGCCCGGGCCACCGGCGTCCCCGTACACCTCGACAGTCATGCGCGGGCCCTCGCGCGGGCCGAGCAGCTCTTCGGGGAGGCCGCCACGCGCGCCAGCGCCGTCGTGCTGTTCGTCGGCAACGTCGTCGACGCGGCGTTCGTCACCGGGGGCGCCGTGCACCAGGGGCCGCGCTTCGGCGCGGGCAACGTGGCGCACCTCCCGGTGGGCGCGGGCTCCGCCGGCGCCTCCTGCGCCTGCGGTACGGCCGGCTGCCTCCAGTCCGAGGTGTCGGAACCGGCGATGGTGCGCCGGGCCGCCGAACGGGGCCTGCCCGTCGCGGCGTTCGCCGAACTGCTGGACCTGGCCGTCGGGGGAGACCCGACGGCGGCCGGACTGTTCCGCCAGCGGGCCAGACTCACGGGCCGGGCCGCCGCCGTACTGCTGGACATGTTCGACCCCGAGGTGCTGGTCGTGGTCGAACCCGGCACGGGCCGACTGCCGTCGTGCATGGACGAGTTGCGGGCGGAGGTACGGGCGCGGTCCCAGGTGTGCGACGACGCCGACCGGTCCGTCGTACCGAGCAGCTTCACCGGGTCCGTACTCGCCACCGCGGGCGGGGCCGTCGCCCTGGGCGCCCTGTACGACGACCCGCTGGGCCCGTGGCCCGCGCTGCCCGCCGTGTCCTGACCCGCTCCCTCCGAAAACCGACTTAATTCAGAAAGTTGCATTGTTGACCGGTCCGGAGCCGGAAAGGGAGGATGGATCCATGAGCAGCCCGCGGAGGAATCGACGGTACGCGCACCGGATCGCGCGACACTGCCGTCCGTTCCGGCCGGCCGTCTCCGGTGCCGCCCGCTCCTGTTGTTGTTGACGGGCGAGCCGCGGCACTTCCGGTAGGGCACCTGCGTTTCCGGTAGGGCTCCTGCGTTTCCGGTGCGGACCCGCACGTCCGGTGCGGGCCTGACGCGCCACCCTTTTCTTCGCCCGTGTTTCCACATGGCCCTTTCGAGCGCGAGCGGCGCCCCGGCGCGCCGTTCCGTGTTCTGCCATGCCCATTCGGCCGTGATCCGCCTTTCCGCCGCCGCATTTCCGCGGCGCACGGCACCATTCACCCTGGGGGAACCGTGTCCATTTCCTTGTCCGCGCATCCGGCGGCGGCGAGCCTCGTCGAACCGGACCGTTTCAAGCAGATCTTCCGCGCCTACCCGGGCGGCGTCGTGGTCGTCACGGCCGACTCCGGCGCGGGTCCGGTCGGTTTCACCGCCACCTCGCTGTCCTCGGTGTCGCTCGACCCGCCCCTCGTCTCCTTCGGCATCGCGAACGGCTCCTCCTCGTGGCCCCACCTGGAGCGGGCCGGGACGGTGGTCGTCAACTTCCTCGGCTCCGCGCAGGAGGACCTGGCCAGGCGGTTCGCCACCAGCGGCATCGACCGGTTCGCCGCCCCGACCCGATGGCACCGGCTGCCGCAGGGCGAGCCCGCGCTCGACGGGGTCACGGGCCGGCTGCGGCTCGCCGTCGAACAGCTCGTCCCCGCGGGCGACGCGCACATCGTGGTGGCCCGCGTCCTGGAGGCCTGGCAGTCCGACGACGGCCGGCCCCTGCTCTTCCACAACGGTTCCTACCGTTCCCTCTGAACCGCGGCGACCGGCGAAACCCCCGTCATGAGAACAGGAACGTCCATGCCCTCCCGCTCCCCCTCTCCCCGCATGGGTCGCAGAGGATTCCTCTCCCTCGCCGGCGGCGCGCTTCTGGCCGCCGCCGGATGCGCCCCCCAGACCACCGGCGCCGCCCGTTCCGGTCCGGTGGGCGCACTGCCCACCGGACCACCGCCCGCCGGAACCTCGCTGGCCGTGGCGGTACGGACCTCGCAGATCCAGCTGGCCACGTCGGGACTCGACAAGAACCTCCCCTTCAAGGTCTCCTCCTGGATCAACCTCAACGCGGGACCCGACATCATCCAGGGATTCCGCGCACGCTCCATCGACATCGCGAGCAATGCGGGAATTCCGCCGATCCAGGCCGAAGCCATCGGCGTGAAGGCCCGGATCGTGGCCGTACAGGAACGCCACCATCCCACCTACGTGTTCGCCACGGCGCCCGGCTCGGCCATCAGGACCGCCGAGGACTTCAAGGGAAAGCGGATCGCGTTCTCCCAGGGCCAGGCCCAGGGCGTGGTCGTCCTGCGCGCCCTGAAGAAGGCCGGCCTCGCCAACTCCGACGTCGAACTCGTGGCACTGCCGAGCACGCAGTTCCTCACCGCGCTCCAGTCGAAGCAGGTCGACGTCGCCCCGCTCGGCGAGCCGACCCTGACCAAATACCTGACGCAGTACGGCAAGGACGGCGCCCGCGGCGTGCCCACCGAGGTCGTGGACCTCCTCACCGTCCTGTGGGCGCCCGTGGAGGTCCTGAACGACCCCGCGAAGGCGGCCGCCGTACGGAGCTACGTCACGCTCTGGGCGCAGGGCGTGGTCTGGGCGTGGGAGAACGCCGACCAGTGGATCGACGCCTACTACGTCAAGGACCAGGGCGTCAGCGCCGCCGACGGCCGCCGCATCGTCGACTCCCTCGCGAAGCCGCGGTTCCCGGCGAGCTGGGACAAGGCCATCGCCTGGGAGCAGGAGACCGCGGACCTGATGGCCGAAGGCGGCTTCGTACCGAAACTCGATGTCGCGGCGCTGTTCGACCGGCGCTTCGAGGGCCTCACGGCCGCCGCCGTGCCGGCCGGATACCGGGAGGGCGCATGACCGAGGCACTGACGGGCCCGCGCGTACGGGCGCCGGAGGCGGACACCGTGACGGCGGACCGTCCCGCCGGAACACGGCCCGGCGGCCCCGCGAAACCCGCCGGCTCGGCGCGGCCACCCGGCCCCGCCGCCGGACGGCGGCCCACGGCCCGCAAGGCCCGCCGTCTGGGACCCGGCCGCGGCGTCCCCTTCGGCCGGCTCCTGGGGCCCGCCCTGCTCGTCGCCGTCTGGTGGGCGGCGTCCGCCGGGGGCTTCCTCGACCCGCGGATCCTGTCCGGACCCGACGCCGTGATCGCCACCGCCGGTGAACTCGTGGCGGACGGCAGGCTCCAGGGCAACGTACTCGTCTCCCTCCAACGGGCCGGCCTCGGACTGCTGTTCGGCGTCGTCACCGGGGTCGCGGCCGCCGTCCTCGCCGGACTCAGCCGCACCGGCGAGTACCTCGTCGACGGGCCGCTCCAGATCAAACGCGCCATCCCGTCGCTCGCCATGCTGCCGCTGCTCATCCTCTGGCTCGGCATCGGCGAGCAGATGAAGGTCACGGTCATCGCCCTCGGCGTCGCGGTGAACATGTACATCAACACGTACGCGTCGCTGACCAGCATCGACAGCCGCCACGTCGAACTCGCCGAGGTGCTCGGCCTGAGCCGGTGGCGCTTCCTGCGCAAGGTGGTCCTGCCCGGCTCCCTGCCCGGATTCTTCGTCGGGCTGCGCCTCGGCGTGACCTCGGCCTGGCTGGGGCTGATCGTCGTCGAACAGATCAACGCCACCAGCGGAATCGGCTACATGATGTTCCAGGCCCAGCAGTACGCCCAGTCCGACGTGATCATCGTCGGCCTGGTCGCCTACGGGATCTTCGGCTTCTCCTCCGACGCACTGGTCCGCGCGATCGAAAGGAGGGCCCTGTCATGGCGACGTACCCTGGCGGGCTGACCGACACCCCGACCGCACCGGCGGGGACGCGCACCCCGGCCGCCGTGCGCACCAGCCGCCTGGTCCGCCGCTTCGGTGACCGGACCATCCTCAAGGAACTCGACCTCACCCTCGGGGCCGGCGAGTTCACCGCCCTCCTGGGCCGCAGCGGCTCCGGCAAATCCACCCTGCTGCGCGCCGTCGCCGGCCTCGACCACGACGTCGAGGGCTCGGGCGAGCTGACCGTACCCGAGCGGGTCTCCCTCTCCTTCCAGGACTCCCGCCTGCTGCCCTGGCTGCGCGTCCTCGACAACGTCACCCTCGGACTGCGCGGACCCGGCGTCCGCGAACGCGGCGTACGCGCCCTCTCCGAAGTCGGGCTGGAAGGCCGCGAGCGCGCCTGGTCCCACGAACTGTCCGGCGGCGAGCAGCAGCGCGCGGCCCTGGCCCGCGCCCTGGTCAGCGATCCCGAACTGCTCCTCGCCGACGAGCCGTTCGGCGCCCTCGACGCCCTCACCCGCATCCGCATGCACGGACTCCTGCGCGAACTCTACGAACGCCACCGCCCCGCGGTCCTCCTCGTCACCCACGACGTGGACGAGGCCGTCGAACTGGCCGACCGCGTGCTGGTCCTCGACCAGGGCCGCATTTCGGTCGACCTCGCCGTCGACCTGCCCACCCCCCGGAGCCGCCGCCACCCGCGCTTCCAGGAGTACCGGGACACCCTGCTCGCCGCCCTCGGCGTGTCCGAGCACCCCGCCCCCGCCGACCACCACCAGAAGGACGACCCCGATGTCACGAACGCCTGAGCGCAAGCGCCTCCACCTCAACGCCTTCCTGATGTCGGTCGGCCACCACGAGGCTTCCTGGCGGCTCCCCGAAAGCCCCGCCGACGGCGGCACCGGCATCGCGCACTACCAGAACCTCGCCCGCATCGCCGAACGGGGCCTGCTCGACTCGGTGTTCCTCGCCGACAGCCCAGTACTCCAGGGCGACCCCGGCCGACGGCCCTCCAGCAAACTGGAGCCGACCGTCCTGCTGACCGCGCTCGCCGCGGTCACCAGCCGCATCGGACTCATCGCCACCGCCTCCACCAGCTACAACGAACCCTTCAACCTCGCCCGCCGGTTCGCGTCCCTCGACCACGTCTCGAACGGCCGCGCCGGATGGAACATCGTCACCACCGCCGGCGCCGAGGCCGCACGCAACTTCGGCCTCGACGACACCCCCCTGCACCACGACCGCTACCGGCGCGCCGCCGAGTTCGTCGACGTCGCGACGAAGCTGTGGGACAGCTGGGCCGACGACGCCGTCGTGGCGGACAAGGAGGCCGGCGTCCACACCCTCGCCGACCGGGTCCGGCCCGTCGGCCACCACGGCGAGTTCTTCCGCGTCGACGGCCCCCTCAACGTGGAACGCTCCCCGCAGGGGCACCCGCTCCTCGTCCAGGCGGGGTCCAGCGAGGACGGCAAGGACTTCGCGGCCCGCTACGCCGAAGCGGTGTTCACGGCGCAGCAGACCCTCGACGAGGGGACCGCCTTCTACAAGGACGTCAAACGGCGCGCCCTCGCCCTCGGCCGCGACCCGGACGGCATCAAGATCCTGCCCGGGATCGTCCCCGTCATCGGCGACACCGAGGCCGAGGCCCGGGAACTCGACGCCGAACTGGACCGGCTCATCGTCCCCGAATACGCGAAGCGGCAGCTCGCCCAGCGGCTCGGCATCGCCCCCGACGCCCTGGACCTCGACTCCGAACTCCCCGACGACATCCCCACCGAGGACGAGATCGAAGGCGCCAAGAGCCGCTACACCCTCGTCGTCGAACTGGCCCGCCGCGAACGGCTGACGGTACGGCAGCTGATCGGCCGGCTCGGGGGAGGCCGCGGCCACCGCACCTTCGCCGGCACCGCCTCCCAGGTCGCCGACACCATCGAGCACTGGTACGACAGCGGGGCCGCCGACGGCTTCAACATCATGCCCGCGGTACTGCCCTCGGGACTGGAGCGCTTCGTGGACCAGGTGGTCCCGATCCTCCAGGAACGCGGCCTGTTCCGCACCGAGTACACCGGCACCACCCTGCGCGAGCACTACGGCCTCCCGCGCCCCGCCGGCCGCCCCTTCGACGGCCCCGCCCCCCGCGCCGGCCTGGTGGAGGCACGGTGACGGGCTGTCCCACCGCCACGAAGGAGCCGGCCCCCGCGCACGACGCGGGGGCCGGCCCCGCCGCCCGGCCGCCGGCCGACGGCTGGGCACGCCGGCTCGCCGGCTACTGCCTGCGCCACCGCACCGATCTGGTCCTCGCCTTCGGCGCCGCCGCCGTGGCCGCGGTCGCCACCGCCACCCTGCCCCTGGTCCTGCGCCACGTCGTCGACGACGTCGCCGCCGCGGACGGCGCCGCCCTCACCCCGTGGATCCTGCTCCTGGCCGCCGTCGGAGCGGTCCGCTTCGGAGCCTCCTTCGTCCGCCGCCACCGCTCGGGCCGGCTCTCCCTCGGCGTCCAGTACGACCTGCGCAACGACGCCTTCGCCGCCCTCCTGCGCTACGGCGGACCCCAGCAGGACAGCCTGCGCACCGGAGAGGTCGTCAGCAGGTCCATCTCCGACATCACCCTCATCCAGACCCTGCTCCAGTTCCTGCCCAACCTGACGGGCAACGCGCTGATGTTCTGCGTGTCCCTCGTCTTCATGGCATGGCTCTCACCGCTCCTCACGGTCATCGCCCTCGTCGTCGGACCCGCCCTGTGGATGATCGCCCTGCACAGCCGGCGCACCCTCTTCCCCGCCAACTGGCACGCCCAGCAGGAAGCGGCCGAGGTGGCCTCCGCCGTCGAGGCCACCGTCACCGGCGTCCGCGTGGTGAAGGGCTTCGGCCAGGAGCGCCGCGAACTGCGCGGGCTGGAGGCACGCGTCCGCGCGCTCTTCGCCTCCCGGCTCCGCGTGGTCGCCTTCACCAGCCGCTACAACCCTGCCCTGCAAGCCGTACCGGCCCTCGGGCAGGTGGCCGTACTCGCCCTCGGCGGCTGGCTCGCCATGGACGGCCGCCTGTCCCTGGGCACGTTCCTCGCCTTCACCGCCTACCTCGGCGCCCTCGTCACCCCGGTACGCCAGGTCGCGACCCTCCTCACCGTCTGGCAGCAGGCCCGGGCGGGCGCCGAACGCGTCCTGGAGGTCATCGACGAGACACCCGTGATCGCCGACGCGCCCGGCGCCCGCCGCCTCGGCCCGGCCGCCCCGGCCCTGTCCTGGCACGAGGTGACCTTCGGCTACGGCGAGGCCGCGCCCCTGCTCGCCGGGTTCACCCTGGACGTGCGGCCGGGGGAGACGCTCGCCCTCGTCGGCCCCGCCGGCTGCGGCAAGTCGACCGTCGCCGCGCTCCTGCCCCGGTTCTACGACACCCGGTCGGGCACCGTGTCCGTCGGCGGCCACGACGTCCGGACCCTGACCCTGGACTCCCTGCGGTCCCGCATCGGCTTCGTCTTCGAGGAGAGCCTGCTCCTGGCGGACACCGTCCGCGCCAACATCGCGTACGGGATCCCCGACGCGACCGACGCCCAGGTCCGCGAGGCGGCCCGGCTCGCCCGGGCGGACGAGTTCATCGACCGGCTCCCCGACGGATACGACACGGTCGTCGGCGAACAGGGGCTCACCCTCTCCGGCGGCCAGCGCCAGCGGGTGGCGCTCGCCCGGGCCCTGCTCACCGACCCCGCCGTACTCGTCCTGGACGACGCCACCTCCGCCCTCGACGCCCGCGTCGAAGCGGAGATCCACGCCGGCCTGGGGGAGGCCGGCCACCGCCGCACCACCCTCATCGTCGCCCACCGGGAGTCGACCCTGGAGCTCGCCGACCGCGTCGCCCTGATGGACGGCGGCCGGATCGCCGACATCGGCACCCCCGGCGAACTGCGCGCCCGCTCTGCCCTGTTCCGGTCCCTGCTGTCCACCCTGGGCGACCCCGAAGCGGTCGCGGGCCCCGCCGCCGCACGCACCCCCGGCGTTCCGGCCGGCGGCGTCACCGAGGAGCTGTGGCGACGGCCCGACGGGGAAGGCCCCGGCCGCCACGAGGCCACCGCCGCCCGCGCCGCGAACGCCCTCGCCCAAGCCGCCGCCTCCGGCCCCGGCCGGGGCGGGCCCGGCAGCGGGGTGCTCGGCTCCGCCCCGCCCGCCCCCGAACTGCTGGCCGCCCTCGCCCGGATCCCGCTGCCCGCCGCCGAGCCCGCCGTCCCGCTCGCCCAGGCCGTTGCCGGCGACCCCGCCTTCCGCCTCGGCTCCCTGCTGCGGCCCTTCCGGATCCCGCTGCTCGGCGGACTCCTGCTGGTGGCCGCCGACGCGCTCGCGCAGATCGCCGTACCCGTACTCGTCCGGCACGGAGTCGACAGCGGGGTCACCGGCCAGGCGCGGGGGGTCCTGTTCGCGGCCGCCGCCGCGGCGGCCGCGGTCGTCGCCGTGAACTGGCTCCTCGGCATCGCCCAGGTCCGCACCACCGGGCGCACCGGCGAGCGGCTCCTCTACACCCTCCGGGTCAAGACGTACGCCCAGCTACAGCGGCTCGGCCTCGACTTCTACGAACGGGAACTCGCGGGCCGGATCATGACCCGGATGACCACCGACGTGGACGCCGTGTCGAACTTCCTCCAGACCGGCCTCATCACGGCCGTCGTCAGCCTGCTGACGGTCCTAGGAGTCCTGGTGTCCCTGCTGGTCATCGACGCACAGCTGGCGCTGGTCCTGCTGGCCGCCCTGCCCCCGCTGATCGCGGCGACCGCCCTGTTCCGGCACTACTCGGTCCCCGCCTACCTGGAGGCCCGCGAGCTGATCAGCGCGGTCAACGCCTGCCTCCAGGAGAACGTCGGAGCCCTCCGGGTCACCCAGGCGTTCCGCCGCGAGGAGCGCAACGCCGAGGACTTCGCGGCCCTCGCCTGGGCGTTCGGCGAGTCCCGGCTGCGCGCGCAGCGGTACATGGGCACCTTCTTCCCCTTCGTCGAGTTCCTCGGCACCCTCTCCACGGCCGCCGTCCTCGCCGTCGGAGCCGGTCAGGTGGCCTCCGGCGGACTGACGGCAGGCACCCTGATCGCGTTCCTGATCTGCGTCGAACTGTTCTTCGCGCCGATCCAGCAGCTCTCCCCGGTCTTCGACGGGTACCAGCAGGCGGTCGTCGGCATGAACCGACTGCGCACCCTGATGCGCACCCCCGCCGGCACCCCGCCGGCCGGCGAGCCGAGACCCGTGGGGGCCCTGCGCGGGGAGATCGAGTTCGACGACGTGTCGTTCCACTACGCGGGCGGGGCCGGCCGGGACGTGCTGCACGGCATCCGGCTGCGCATCGCCGCCGGCGAGACCGTCGCCCTCGTCGGCACCACCGGCGCGGGCAAGTCCACCGTGGTCAAACTCCTCGCCCGGTTCTACGACCCGGCCACCGGAGCCGTCCGCGTCGACGGCCACGACCTGCGCGACCTCGACCTGACCGGCTACCGGCGCCGGCTGGGCATCGTCCCGCAGGAGCCGCACCTGTTCGGCCACACCGTCCGCGACGCCATCGCCTACGGACGCCCGGACGCCACCGACGCGGAGGTGGAAGCGGCCGCCCGGGCCGTCGGCGCCCACGAGACGGTGGCCGGACTCGCCCACGGCTACCTCACCCGGATCGGGGAACGCGGCCGGGGCCTGTCCGCCGGCCAACGCCAGCTGCTGGCCCTTGCCCGGGCCGAACTCGTCGACCCCGACGTCCTGTTGCTCGACGAGGCGACCGCCTCGCTCGACCTCGCCACGGAACGGCGGGTCACCGCCGCCGTCGCGGCCCTCACCCGGCGGCGCACCACCGTCGTCGTCGCCCACCGCCTCACCACGGCCGCCCGCGCCGACCGGGTCGTGGTCCTCGACGCCGGGACCGTCGTCGAAACGGGCACCCACACCGAACTGCTCGCCGCACAGGGGCCGTACCGGCGCCTGTGGGACGCCTACCGGCAGGGCGGAACCGACACCGGTTCCCTCCGGGCCGGCACCCTCACCGATCAACTCGTCAACGGGAGTGCACGATGACCGACCACCGCCTGCTCGGACGCACCGGCGTCAAGGTGAGCCCGCTCTGTCTGGGCACCATGATGTTCGGGGCCCGCGGCAACACCGACCACGCCGACAGCGTCCGCATCATCCACCGGGCCCTCGACTCCGGCATCAACTTCGTCGACACCGCCGACGTGTACTCGGCGGGGGAGTCGGAGACCATCGTCGGAAAGGCGCTCGCCGGAGGCCGCCGCGACCGGGTGGTGCTGGCCACGAAGTTCCACGGCAGCCTCGGCGAGGACCCCAACGAACGCGGCAACAGCCGCCGTTGGATCATCCGCGAGGTCGAGAACAGCCTCCGCCGCCTCGGCACCGACTGGATCGACCTCTACCAGGTGCACCGGCCCGAGCCGGAGACCGACTTCGACGAGACGCTCGGCGCCCTCAGCGACCTCGTCCACCAGGGCAAGATCCGCTACATCGGCACCTCCACCTTCGAACCGTCCGCGATCGTCGAGGGCCAGTGGATCTCCGAACGCCGCGGCCGCGAACGCGTGGTGACCGAGCAGCCCCCGTACTCGCTGCTCGCGCGCGGCATCGAACGCGAGGTCCTTCCCGTCGCCCAGCGGTACGGGCTCGGCGTGCTCAGCTGGAGCCCCCTCGCCGGCGGCTGGCTGTCCGGCCGCTACCGCAAGGGCGCCGCACAGCCCACGTCCAGCAGGAGCGACCGGCAGGCCGAGCGCTTCGACATCGCGGACCCCGGGAACGCCGCCAAACTCGATGCCGCCGAAGCCCTGGCCCAGCTCGCGGAAGAAGCCGGACTGACCCTGGTCCAACTCGCCCTGGCCTTCGTGCTGGAACACCCCGCCGTCACCTCGGCCATCATCGGGCCGCGCACCTTCGAGCAGCTGGAGAGCCAACTGGGCGCCGACCGGGTGCGGCTGAGCGACGACGTGCTCGACCGCATCGACAAGATCGTCCCGCCGGGCACCAACCTGTCCGCCCGGGACGGCGGTTACCTGCCGCCGGCGCTGTCCGACCCGCGGGCGCGCCGCCGCCCCCGCGGCTGACCGTACTGCCACACCTCGGAATACCGACCTCCGGACCGCTCGCTATCGTGATCCGTCCGGGCTCCCGCGCGGGGACCGCCACGACGACCCGTCGCGGCGGTCCCCGCGCCGCCGTGTCCCCGCGTGCCCGAGTCCGGCGAGGACCGGCAGGGAAGCCGACGCCCGGTACGAAGACGGATGGTGTTCTGTGGAGGGGTCCTTGAACAGGTCAGGTACGGGCGGTGCTCCCACCGCCGCGACCGTGTGCGTCATCGGTGCGGGTCTGTCGGGTCTGGCGGCCGCACACGCGCTCTCGGCCGCGGGAATCGACTTCGTCTGCCTGGAGAAGGCACCCGACGTCGGGGGGATATGGCGCCGGCCGGGAGCCGGCGAGCCGGGCCCCGGATACGAGTCGCTGCACCTGAACACCGCCAAACAGCTCACCGGGTACTCCGGCTTCCCGATGCCGCCCGAACTGCCCCTGTACCCCCGGCACAGCGATGTCGCCGCCTACCTGCGGTCCTTCGCCGAATGGGCCGGGCTGCCGCCCCGCATCGAGCTGCGCACCGAGGTGCTCTCCGTACACCAAGGAGACGACAAAGACGACAACGTCTGGACCGTCACCAGCCGGGACGCCGGGGGAGGGGTCACGGAGCGGCGCTTCGGGCACGTGGTCGTGGCCTCGGGCCACAACACCGAGCCGTCGCTGCCGGACCCCCTGCCGCCGGGCGCCGGATCCTTCACCGGCAGGATCCTCCATTCCATGGACTACCGGGACGGCGGCGACTTCGCGGGGCAGCGGGTCGTCGTCGTCGGACTGGGGGCGTCGGCCGTCGACATCGCCGCGGACCTGTCCCGGCACGCCGCACGGACCCTGCTGTCCGTCCGCCGGGGACTGCACATCGTGCCCAAGCAGCTCTTCGGCACCTCCGTGGACCTCATCGCCGACGCCCCGTGGTGGAGCGAGATGTCCTTCCCGGAGCAGCGCCGCTTCGTCGAGCAGTCACTGCTCGTGGCGCGCGGGAAGCTGTCGGACTACGGACTGCCGGAGCCCGACCACCCGGTCTTCTCCTCGGCGGTGACCATCTCCGACGAGATCCTCAGCCGGATTCGGCACGGAGGGGTGGTCCCGAGGCCCGCGATCGCCTCCCTCGACGGCGGCAAGGTGTCCTTCACCGACGGAACCACCGAGGAGGCGGACGCGATCGTCTACTGCACGGGCTTCCGCATGGCCTTCCCTTTCCTGCCCGCCGGATGTCCCGCGGGCCCGCGGCAGGGTCCCGTCGAGCTGTACGAGCGGGTCGTCGCACCCGACCGGGCCGGCCTGTACTTCGTCGGCCTGATCCGCCCCCACGGCTCCGTCACGCGGCTCGTCGAGGCCCAGTCGCGGTGGGTGGCCCGGATCGTCGCCGGGGAGGTGACCCTGCCCACCCCGGAGGCCATGCGGGAGGAGGTGGACACGTACCTGAGCGGGATCGAGGCGCGCTACGGGATGACCGAGGGGGCCTGCATCCAGGTCGACGTCGGCCCCTACCTGAGTGAGCTGCGGGAGCTGGACGGGGCGTAGGCCGCACGGCGGTTGAGCGGCCCGGAGGGTTGGCCACCGGGCGGCTCCATCGGCCGCCGTGAAGCGTCAGTGGCCGGCTCGCGCCCGCCGCAAGGACGGGCCGGCCGGCGGCCTGACCGCGTACGCCTCCGAGGAGATGTACGCGTTCACCCGCGGCGGCCGGCCCTGCTGGTGCGCCAGCCCCAGGTAGGCGATCAGCCCGACACCGTCCGTCAGCCGCCGGGAGGTCACCGCCGCCAGCGAGCGGACGAGGGGGGCCGCGTCGATGCCGTGGTGGCCGAGCACGGCCACCGCCCGGTCGAGGGCCTCCCCGTCGTGCCGGGCGTAGTCGCGGACCGGTACGTGCAGGGTGAACCCGCCGGGCAGGGCGGTCTCCGTGTCGGTGAAGGCGTGGCAGGTCAGGCCCGGGCGCCGGTCGAGCAGTTCGTCCGCTCCGCCGGGGCCGCCGGTTCCGCGTCCGGAAGCGGTGCGGAAGAAGCGCTCGATCTCCAGGCGTTCGGGGGCGGCGCCCGTGCGGGACAGGCCGGGGGCCTCCGCGGCCGAGAGGCCGTCGTGCGCGAGGTAGACCTTCACTCGCGGCTCGTCCCAGTCACCCAGGTCCAGGGCGAAGAAGAGGTGGCGGTCGCCCGGGGGGAGCGCCTCGAACGCCTCCCGGTGGCCCAGCCGGCGCAGCGCCTCGCGCACCGTCGCGGCGGAACGTTCCTGCCCCGATGCCGCGGGGTTCAGGTACACCTTGACCTTGGGCACGCCGCCGGGGAGCAACTCCAGCGCGCACCACAGCGCCAGCGGGCCCTGGGGGTCCGCGGGGAAGAAGAGGTCCTCCAGGACGTCCAGCCGCATGGTGTCGAATCCCCAGCGCCGCGCCGCCCCGCGCACGGCCCGCAGGCCGGCGCGGCCGTTCTCCGCCAGGCTGCCGGCCCCGTACCCCGGCTCCAGCAGCACGCGCAGGACCGGCTCCGCGCCGGGTGCGAAGGAGAGCGAGTACTCCACCGGCGTGTGGTCGTCCGAGAGGAAGGTGTCGGCGGGCGGCAGGCCGAGGGGCCGTCCGGCGGCGGAGCCCAGCAGGGCGAGCAGGGTCCGTGCGTACTCCGCGGAGTCGGCCCCGCCCAGCCCCACGGCCTCGCACAACCGCAGCACCTGTCTCGCCGCATG
Organism: Streptomyces sp. NPDC006512; assembly: GCF_040611935.1. Lineage (NCBI taxonomy): Bacteria > Bacillati > Actinomycetota > Actinomycetes > Kitasatosporales > Streptomycetaceae > Streptomyces > Streptomyces sp. NPDC006512. The sequence goes on from NZ_JBEXPG010000059.1 coordinate 43,728, forward strand.
ACCGCCGAGTGATTCTCCATCAGACGTATGCGGAACCGAGAGCGGAGATGTGGACTCCGCCGCTCCCGTCATGGACGGGAGCGGCCGCGCCGGAGACCGCCGGGCGGGGCGTGCACTGAACGGGCCCACCCCGGTGCGCTGTTGCATGACAGTGGCGGCGGCGGACATGTGATCCACGGCACTCCTTCACCTCGCGTAGCAGAAACAAAGCTGCTGACTACCCGCGAAGCGGAACCATCATGCGGTGGTGATCGGTCACTCGGAGTTTGGCTGGATCACTTGGTCAGCCAGTTCAGGAACTGGCTCCACATGCCGCCGCGTTCCCGTCCGCGGCCCGAGCCCGCCGTCCCGGCCGACTCGGCCGAGGGGGTACCCGGGTGCTCGTGCGGAGCCGCCCGGCCCGCCGTCCTGACGGGGGTGAACCGGGTGGGCAGCGTGACGAGACCCCGGTTGAAGGGGCCGGGCCGCCAGACGAGACTGTCCTCGGGCACGGCGAGTTCGATGTCGGGGAGCTGGTTGAGGAGGTTCTCCACGGCGGTCACGGTGATCTGCCGGGCGGGCTCCTTCGACGGGCAGGCGTGCGGTCCCGCGCTCCACGACAGGTGGGCCCGGTTGCTGCCGGCCTGGCGTGCGGCCGTCAGCGCCGGCCCGGTGTTGGCGGCCGCGAAACTCACCAGCACCAGATCGCCCGCGCGCAGCTTCTCCCCGGCGAACTCCATGTCGGACGCCGGGTAGTGCGGCGCGTAGTTCGACATCGGCGGGTTGTCCCACAGCGTGTCGTCGAGGGCCTCGTCGATCAGCCCGCCTCCGTCGGCGTACCGGTCGTCGGTGAGCAGCCGGTGCAGGAGGTTGCCGATGAGATTGCGCAGCGGCTCCGCGCCCGCGCCCAGCAGCAGGGCGAGCTGATGGACCATCTCCTCATCGGTGAGGGCGGCCTGATGCTCCATCAGCCACGACGTGACGTCGTCGCCGGGACGGGTCCGCTTGAGCGCGACCAGTTCGCCGACGGCCTGGAACAGCACCTCGGTGGCCCGCTCGGCGTTGACCCCGTCGAACATCCCGGATATGCCGAACAGGACCCGGTCGCCGATCTCCGCGGGGCAGCCGAAGAGTTCGTTGAACACGAACAGCGGCAGCTGCTTGGCGTAGTCGCCGAGCAGGTCGGCCGAACCGCGGTCACCGAACTGGGAGATGAGGTACTCCGAGATCTTCCCGGTGCTCCGGCTCAGTGTGCGCGGGTCGACCCGCGCCATGCTGTCGGTGACGGCCTGGCGCAGCCGCAGGTGCTCGGCGCCGTCCGTGAACATGCAGTTGGGGCGGTACGCGAGCAGCGGGGTGACCGGGCTGTCCGCCGGCACCCGGCCCTCGCCGAGGTCCCGCCAGCGCCGCGCGTCCTTGCGGAAGGACCCGGAGTCCTGGAGGAGTTGCAGCGCCGCCGAGTAGTCGGTGACGAGGGTGGCCTCCACCCCCGGAGCGAGCTCCACGGGCGCGGCCGGGCCGTAGTGCCGCAGGTAGGCGTAATACGCCTGCGGGTCGGCCGCGAACCCCGGTCCGTGCAACGGCACCCGGCCGCCGGTCATGTGGGCGGGGCACCCGGGCGGGGGCACGGGTGCGGTGGGGGTGGGTCGAGCGTTCATTCCTGCTCCTAGTGAGCGCGGTCCAGCAAGTAGCGGACGAGAGTGATCAGTGCGGCGGCGGACGATTTCTCGTCGCGCGCGTCACAGGTGACGACCGGAGTGTCGGGGAGCAGGTCCAGCGCCTCGCGCAGCGCCCGCTCCTCGTGGCCCGGCGTGCCGTCGAAGCGGTTGATGGCGATCGCGTAGTCGAGCCCGTAGTGCTCGATCAGGTCGATGACGGCGAAGGAGTCCGCGAGCCGTTCGGGATCCACGAGGACCAGGGCCCCGAGGGCGCCGCGCGCCATGTCCTCCCACATCTGCACGAAGCGCTGCTGGCCGGGTGTCCCGAACAGGTACAGCACCACGCGTTCGCTGATGGTCAGGCGGCCGAAGTCCATGGCCACCGTGGTGGTGGTCTTGCTCCGGACCCCCTTGAGGTCGTCGAACGACTCGCCGGCGCGCGTCATCGTCTCCTCGGTGGACAGCGGGGGGATCTCCGATATCGCACCGATGAAGGTGGTCTTGCCCACGGCGAAGTGACCGACCACGAGGATCTTCACGGCGGTCTGCGTCGCTCCGGCGCGAACGTACGCCTGCTCAGCCAAACTTGGTGCGGAGCCCATTCAGCACCTCCTCCAGGATGTGCCGGTCCGTGAGCGGGGCGCGCTGCACGGGAGGTCGGGTGATGAGGTAGCCGCCCTCGGTAAGGGCGGAGAGGAGGATCTTCACCACGCCCATGGGCAGCCGTGTGTGCCCCGCGATCTCGGCGACCGAGAGGTAGCCGGCGGTGCACAGGTCCAGCAGGCCCTGCTCCTCGGGGGACAGCTGGGTCGGGCGCTGCTGCTGGTCGCCCGCCGCGGTGACCAGGGTGATCAGGGACAGCTTCGCCTCGTCGGGCAGGCCGCGTCCCTTGGTGATGACGTAGGGACGTACTAAATCCGCCTCGGGCTCCAGTCCGTCGAACCCGGTCATGACCGGGCGCCGAGGTTCTCGCGCGGCGGTGTCGTCAGCGCCTTGCCGAGCTGGCCGACGAGCTGCTGCATCCGGAAGGTGATGTCCTGCATGTCCACGTCCGGCGAGGCCGAGACGCCGAGGTACGCGCCCTCCCCGGCGGAGATCAGGAAGACCCAGCCGCCGTCGAACTCGACCAGCGTCTGCCGCCACCGCATGTGGCCCGCCTCGATGAAGAACCCGAGCGAGCGGCTGAGCGACTGCACGCCGCTCATCGCGGCGGCGACCGTGTCCGCGCCGTCCTTGTCGAAGTCCCTGGTCCTGGCCATCAGCAGCCCGTCGGCGGAGACCAGGACCGCGTGCAGCGCCCCGGGTATCTCCAAGGCGCTGTCAAGCATCCATGACAGATCGTTGTTCACGAGAACTCATGCCCTTCGCTGCTCGCATCACGTGTGCTGCTCGATTGACCCGCCGCATCCGCGGGCGTCGTCCTGCCGGACAGCGTGCCCCGCTGGAAGGCCCCCATGATCGCCGCGGCCTCCGCGTCGGAACGGCCCGCCGACGGCGTGCCCGACGCGGTTCCGGGCACGATCGCCATCGGCCGCTTGCGGCTGCGCCGCGGCAGGCCGTCGACCGTCGAGGACGTGCTCACCGCCGCTTCGGGACCGCCGGAGAGCGTGGCGGAGCCGGAGACCGGCGGGGCCGGCGACCTGCGCTCCGGCATGCCGGTGAGCAGCTCGTGCGGCAGGAGGAGGACCGCGCGGACGCCTCCGTACGGTGAGCTGGAGTCCACGGACACTTCGAAGCCGAAGCGCTCGGAGAGCACGCCGATCACCGCGAAGCCGAACTGCGGGGGGCTGCCCAGTCCGGAGACCCCGGAGACCCGCTCGGTCGACAGGAGCTTCGTGGCCCGGGACCTCTCCTCGTCGTTCATGCCGACACCGGCGTCGTCGACGACGATGCAGATTCCCTTGGGGACGGTCCGTATGTTGATTTCGACCACGGTGTCCGGGCTGGAATAGCTGGTGGCGTTGTCGAGCAGCTCGGCGAGAGCCAGTGCCACGGGTTCGACGGCCCGGTTCGTGATGCCGAAGTCGACCTGCGAAAGGATTTCGACCCGCCGGAAGTGCCGGATCCTGCCCTGCGCACTGCGGACCACGTCATAAACCGAGGCGACCTCGCGCTGCCGGCCCAGCCAGCCGTCGCACAGCACGGCGATGGACTGCGCGCGCCGACCGAACTGAGAGTTCGTGTGGTCGATCTCCAGGAGGTCCTGGAGAATGAGGGACTCGCCGTACTTGTTCTGCAGCCCGGAGAGGACCGACTGCTGTTCGGCGGCCAGGCCCTGGAGTGTCCGCATCGCGGACTTCAGGACCGATTTGGTCGCGTCCTGGGCCTGTTCCTTCTCGGCCTGGACGGATGCCGAGAAGCTGTTCTCCAATGCTGCGTAGTGCGTTCTCATCTCGGCGATCTCGTGCCGCAGGTCCCGGGCCGCCCGGCGTTGGCGAACAATGACGGCGACCGCGCCGACGACGGCGGCGAGAAGGGCCCAGAGCACTGGGTTCTGTATGTAATACGTCATAAGACTCTCTTCAGGCGACTGACGGCCAGTTGCTGAATTCCGTCAATGCGGGTGGACCGGCGGACCGTCCGTACCGGGGGCACCGACCGGAAGGTCGCCGTGGTCGGAGATGTCGTTTTGCGCCCATCCGCCGCTCCGCAAGCGCGATGATCGTATCACTGGGTGTCAGTAGGTGACCGACCGTCACCATGGGGCTTGCTGAGGCCCATTGGCCCGATCCGGCAGGCTCCGCCGGATGTCAATGCAGTACGGGACGAACTTCTCTCAACCGAAGTTCCGCCCGGCCCGGCGCGGTGTCCGATAAAGGTCATCTACGGCTTTCGGTGCTCGGTGGCGGTCCGGCGATCCGCACGGTGCGAGTTCGTCGGCATTCGTGGATGGCCGGGAATTGCCGTCGTGTATCCCTGCGTACCGACCGGATGGTGGGACGAACGCGGTGCGACTTCGCGCAGCGTCGAGCGAAAGGCGGGCCGTCCGTCACCGGATCGCCGCCGCGCCCCGATGGGCGGCGCCCCCGGAAGGCGAGAGCCCGCCGGGAAATTCCGAGCCCGCCGTCCCCCGCGGTGACAGGATGCCGCGCAGGCGGGAGGTGCCCGCCGAGGGGCGGGCGGTGGGCATGCTGGACGGGCTGGACGCAGTGGACTGGAAGGCACTGGAGACGGTGCAGCCCGACCGGCCGGCGACCGAGGTACCGAAGGCGCTCCGCCGCCTCGGCCGGGAGGACGCCGCCACCCGGCCGAAGGCGGTGGAGCGGGCCTGCGTCGATCTGCAGGACCTCCTCCTGGGCTGGAAGCAGATCACCAGCGCGGCCACGGCGGCGCTGCCCTTCCTCGTGGACCTCGTCCTCGCCCCGGACGGGGCCGCCCGCCCGGACCTGGTCGACCTCCTCGTGTACCTGGCCGAGAACGCCGAGAACGCCGGGAGCGCCGAGAACGCCGGGGCCGCCGACACCGGGGCCGGTGACCCGGCGTCGGTGGACCCGGGCTGGGGCGCCGCCTGGCGCACGCAGGGGCCCCGCCTGCACGGGCTGCTCCGGGACGCGGATCCCGCGATCCGGCGGTCCGCGCTCCAGCTGTTCGCCGGCCGGACCGGTCTCCTCCTCGACCGGTGGCGCGAGGAGACGGACCCCGCCGTCCGCGTGGCCGTACTGCTGAGCCTGGGTGAGGCCGCGGCCGCCGAGGACCCCGCGCACGCCGTCGTGACCGAGGTGCGGGCCCTGCTGGACCGCGTCTTCCGGGCCGAGGACCGGGTGATGCGGGTCGCGGCCGTCGTCGCGACGGCGCACCTGGACGCCCGGTCGCCACAGCGCGCCTACCCCGTCCTCCTCGACGCCCTCACCGACCCCGCGCTCGCCCCGGCCTTCGAGGCGGTCTGGTACCTCCGGGACTGCGAGTACCCGTACCACCGGGACGACGTCGCAGCCCGGGTGGACCACCTGCTGGAGCCCGACACGCCCGCACGGGCCCGGTTCGTGACCGACCTCGCGGCGGCCGGGAACCGGACGGGCGACGCGGGGCTGCGCCGGTGCGCGCTGGACCTCGGGTGGCGGCTGCTGGTGGACCGGCCGTCAGCCGCCGACGCCCTGCTGCCGGTGGCGGCCGCGCTGCTGGACGACCCGGACGACGGCGTGCGCTACAGGGCGGCGCACCTGATGGCGGTGCTCGGCCGCCGCGCGGCCCCGCACGCCGACCGGCTCGCCGGCCTCCTCGACGACCCCGGGGAGGCGGAGTACTTCGACGGCACCGTCGGCGGCCACGCCCGGTGGGCGCTGACCAGGATCGGGGACCCTCGCGCCCTGCCGGACCTCGTCGAGCGGCTCGTCGCCCCGTACCGCGACCTGCCGGGCAGGGGCTACGCCCCGGCCGACCCGCGGCAGCCGGACGTCGCCGACGTGCTCCGGCCCCTGCGCGAACACGCCGCGCTGCTGCTGCCCGCGGTGCGCGAGGCCCTGCGCGACGAGATCGCGCGCGGCGGATGGCTGGTCACGGACCTGCGGGAGGTGCTCCTGGCGTGGGGGGAGGACCCACTGCTCCCCGGGGAGACGATCCCGTACCCGCAGTGGGCCCCGCCGCCGATGGAGCGGGAGCGGGCGGAGGCGACGGTACTGGCGTTCGCCGTGGGCGGGGAACCGCTCGACTGGACGTTCGCCCACGCCCTGGCCGCGCTCGACCGGCACGGCCCCCTCGCCCCGCCGGTCCGCGCGGCGCTGGAGGCGCTGACCGCCGGGGACCGCAGGGTGTCGCGGTACGGCGACTACCGGGCCATCCTGGAGGACGAGGAACTGCGCGCCCGTATCGGGGCGACGCTCACGGGCGGCACCGCGGCCATGCGGCCAGGCGCTACCGCGGACCGGCGGCACCGCGGACCGGGCCGCGCGGACCAGGGATGAAATGATGGCGCCGTGCCAGCCATCGGAACGACCGCCATCGTGATCGAACTCCCCACCGCGAACGTGCTGTTGGAAGCGGCCCGGCAGGTGAACCCGGCCCTGGTCCGGCCGGGCCTGCCCGCTCACGTGACCCTCCTCTACCCGTTCGTGCCCGCCGCGGAACTCGGCGACGACACGGACGGGGCGGTCCTCCGGCTGGCCGGCGCGCTCCCGCCGACGGACGTCGTGCTGCGCCGGACGGTGACGGCTCCGGGTTTCGTCGCGGTCGACGCCGCCGAACTCGGCCCGGCCGTCCGGACGTTCCACGACGCCTGGCCGCACCTGCGCCCCTACAGCGGCCGGTTCGGGGAATCCCCGTCGGCCCACGTCACCGTGGCACTGGGCGGGGACGACGCGGAAGCCCGGCAGGTGAGCGACCGGCTCGGCCGCCTCCTTCCCCTCCGGGCCCGGGCGGAGGCGGCCCACGTCGTCGTCCTGACCGACCGGGGCTGGCGGCGCAGACTCTCCGCGCCGTTCTCCTGACCGCCCCGGCCGGTCCGCCGGACGCGTCGACCGCCTGCCGGGGCGCGGTACCGACGGGGCGGGCGCGCGGCCCGCTCCCGATCAGGGGCGGGTGGCACCCAGGAGCAGGGCGAGCGCGGTCTCCCGCAGACGGGCGTCGGCCCCGGCCGTACGGCGGCCGGTGATCCCGGAGCGGAACAGGGACGACCCCTCCATCAGCATGACGAACACCTCCGCCCGGTCGTGGGCCTCGGCCGCGCTCAGGTCCGGCGCGTGCTCCCGGACGAACGCCGCCACGTGCGCGGCGTACTGGCCGTAGAACGCACGGACCGCCGCGGCCGCCTCCTCGTCGTGCGCGGCCAGCGCCCACACCTGGGTGAACAGCCGTACCAGGCGCGGATCGTCGTGGTCGGACAGGACGCCGTCGAGGAGGGCCCCGTGGCCGGCGCCGTCCGCGCTCGCGAGGGCGAGGCCCGTGACCCGTTCCAGGGAGGAGGCGAGGACCCGGTCGAGGAGCGCCGACAGGAGGGCGGAACGGGCCGGGAAGTAGTACTGGAGGTGACCCAGCCGGACACCGGCCTCCTCGGCGACGGCCCGCAGGGTGAGTTCGGCCCCTCCGGAAGAGGTGAGGACGCGCTCGGCCGCGTCGAGGAGGGCCGTACGCCGCTCCCGGCCCTTGGGCGTCGGCCCCGCCGCGGCGCTCATGCGGCGGCCCCGGCCCGGCCGCGGTCCGGGCCGAAGGCGTCGCCCTCCGCGTCGAAGGCGAGGCCGACACCGTGCGCGGCGAGCAGCTCGACCGCGCGGGCCGGATCCGGATGCTGCTCGGGGAAGACCACGCCCCGGGGAGCGGGGGAACCGTCGGTGCCCAGGACGCGGCGCAGGCCCAGCACGGCTCCGACGGCCGTCAGGTGGTGCTGCCCGAGCGGGTCGGTGACGGTCGCGGTGCGCGTGCGCCCGCGGTGGGTGACGTCGACGCGCAGCCGGGCCGTTCCGCCGTCGCCCGGCGAGTGCAGCAGGGCCCGGCGCGCCGGCGCCCAGCGCTCCCCGCCGGCCCAGCGGAAGAATCCCGTACCCCGCAGCGCGAGGAGCGCCCTGGTCGCGGCCGGGGAGCTGAACCCGATGCGGGTGGCCGCGGTGGTGGTGCCGAGGGTCAGCGGCAGGGTGAACTGCTCCGGGGTGTCGATGCGCGCGACGCGTACGGGCGCTCCGCCGATGCGGACCGTACGGGACTCCGTCATCGGGGAGGCGAGCCGGCGCCTCCCGCCGTCCACCACCTCGAACGCCACGCCCAGCCGGTCCATGAACTCGACGGAATCCGCCCCGGCCCGGTCGGCCATGTCCCAGCGCACCGCGATCTCGACCCGTTCGGCGCCGCCCAGGTCCCCGGCCAGCGCGGCGGCCACCAGGCTGCTGACCCCGCCCATCCAGGCGGAGGACAGCAGCACCGGCGCGGCCGGCCGCAGCAGCGCGGCGACGGTGACGGCCCGCTGCATCCGGCCCGTCCACCGGGTGATGTCGACGTAGGGCACGCCACCGGCCGCGGCGGCGTGCAGCACCCGGTCGTCGGGGTCGTTGACCGAGCCGATGACGGCCCGGACGGCCGCCCGGAAGGGAGCGGGGTCCGCCAGGTCCCAGGCGCGCACCTCGCCCCCGACCTCGGCGGCCAGTGCCCTGCCGCGGTCGGGGTTGCGGCCGGTGAGCAGGGTCGGGGTGTCCACGGCCAGGATGCGGGCGATCTCGGCGCCCACGGTGCCGTAGCCGCCGGTGACCAGGACGGGGCCGGAAGGGTCCGGGCGCAGCTCGTCGATCGGTTCGGTGATCATGAGCCACACTCTAGGTCAGATGACCTAGAAATGCGATTCCGGCTGGGCCCGCCAGAAGGCGCACTGGTGGTCCGTCTCGAACGACGTACCCGTACGCGTCGCCCCCGGGGTGAGGGTCAGGACGCTCACGGCACCCGCCCCCGCCGTCGGCGGCCACGCCGCCTGACCCGGTACGACCGGGCTGCCGAAGCGGGCGAAGGCCCCCCAGTAGCGCTTCATCGCGGTCGCGAGGGCGACCTGAACCGGTGTCAGCGGCCGTTCCCCCATGGTGAAGTCGTGCAGGTAGGCGAGCTCCGCGCTGTGCGCGTTCGACTGGTCCAGCCCCGGTACCCGCGCCCCCGCGAGCGTGGGCGAGTCCGGGTCGTCGAACTCGTACGCGTACGTCGGCACCTGACCCGCGAACAGCCGAGCCGTCCACGCCGTGTGGCAGGCGAACGTGGAGTCGGTCATCACCGCCGACAGCGCCAGGTAGGGCGAGCCGTGCTCCGACACCGGATAGCGGGCCAGGACCTCCGGCCCCGCCGCCCCGTACCGGGCGAGCACCTGCGCCGCGTACTGCTCCGCCGTCAGGTACGGCTGCGTCAGCGCGACGAAGAACCGGGCCTCCGAACGGGTGCTCCCGATCAGCACCGGCACCTTGTTCCAGGTCCCGCTCCCGATGGCCCGGGCCGGCGCGACCGGCAGCAGCCCGTCACCGGAGGCCGGGCCCGACGTGGGCACCGTACGCGCCGCCTCGACCAGAGCCGGACCCGCGGCGGAGCGCAGGCACGCGGGGACCCCGGCCGGACCGGCGCAGCCCGCCCGCGCGGCGAAGGTCCGCGCCTCCGCCTCCGCCCGCGCGGTGTCCGGCGTACCCAGCAGCGTGCACGGCCCGCTCTGCAACACGGCCCGGTGGAACAGTCCCGCGGCCGACGGCGCCGCCAGCAGGGCGCAGACGGAACCGCTGCCCGCCGACTGCCCGGAGACGGTGACGCTCCCAGGATTCCCGCCGAACGCGCCGATGTTCTCCCGCGTCCAGCGCAGCGCCGCGATCTGGTCCATCAGCCCGAAGGAACCGGAACGGCGCCCGTTCTCGGCGGCCAGCTCGGGCAGGCCCAGATAACCGAGCTGTCCCAGCCGGTAGTTGACGCTGACCACGACGCTCTGCGTGAGCTCGGCCATCGTCCGGCCGCCGAACTGGGTTCCCGTGCCCTGGCTGTACGCGCCCCCGTGCATCCAGACCACCACCGGAAGCCGCGCTCCGGGACGGGCGCCACGGGGCCGGTACACGTCCAGGTACAGGCAGTCCTCGCTGACGGCCGCGGGGTCCCGCAGCCCGAACGGCGAGAACTGCAGGCAGGCGGGGGCCTGCCGGACCGCCTCCCGCACCCCCTTCCACCGGGCCGGCGGCTGCGGCGCCCGCAGCCGCGCCGCCCCGACCGGGGGAGCGGCGTACGGGACGCCGAGGAACTCCTGCGCCCCTTCCCGCTCCTGCCCGCGCAGGCCGCCCTGCGCGACGGCCACCACCGGGCGGGAGGGCCCGCCCGGCAAGGCGGTGGCCGGGGCCGCCGGGACGAGCAGCGCCGCCAGCGCGAGGGCCGTACCGAACAGGGGTCGTGCCGCAGCCGGCCGGAGCAGCCGCTGCCAGGTCCACTTCATGCGTCCGTCCTCCAGGAAGGGCGAAGCGGCCGGGGCGGGGCGCGCCCCCCCCCCGCCGGCGGGGGGGGTACGGGCGGAGCCCGGCGAGCAGGACGGACGCCACGGCCCCGGCCGCCCGTGCGGGGTTGCAGTGGGGGTTGACGG
>NZ_JBEXPG010000060.1:0-54221 GCF_040611935.1 Streptomyces sp. NPDC006512
CCACTCGCTACGACAAAACCCGCGAGTCCTACCAGGCAGCCGTCACCATCGCATCCCTGTTCCTCTGGCTAAAGCCCCTTTGAAGACACTGCCTAGTAACCACCGCTGAGCCTCCCGGCCGACCCGGACGGGCCGTGCGATGCTCCCGCGACGGGCGAGGAGGAGTCCTACCGTAATCCGGATCTTGGTGCAGGAAGCCCGCCGCTCCCCCGCCGAAGGCAACGGGACGGAACGTTGGTGTTTCGCTATGTGCCGGAGGACAGTCGGCTCGCGGCCTGGTCCCATGGCTGAGGCTCGACCAGGTCGTCCCTGTCGAAGGCGTCTTCCTCGAACCAGCCCGTCCCCGCGAGCCATGTCTCCAGCCACGCTGCGAGGCTGGCGGAGTCGAGGAACCAGCACTGCTCCCACGATCCGCCCTGATACGGGTTCGGCTCGTAGAGCAGGACCTGGCCGTCTTCACTGAGACAGTCAACGCCTGCGTACATGGCACAGCCCCAGGTCAGGATCGGTACGACGCCTTCGGGCCAGTTCGGGTGCTCCGCTCCCGCGGACGTCTCGCGTCGCGTCAGGTATTCGCCGGCGACGCTGGAGCCCGGACCAAGCAGGGGCAGCAGACGGTAGTCCGGGCCGAATCCGCCGTCAGCGACCTCGCGATACAGGCGCGCGAGGAGGGGATGCAGCGCGAAGCCCAGCTGTGCCTCGGCCTCCGCGATCCGGGCATCGTCGACGGACGCGGGAAGGTCCGCATTGTCCGATGCGGCCCGGATGGCAACGCGTTTCACGAGGTCATCGATGTCGGTCATGACGGCGATGCTGCCAGAGCCCACCGACATGTCGACGACGGGGCTGCCGGATCGAAGGCATCGACGTGACCGGGGTAGAAGGCGGAGCTGTTGGGGCCGGTCGTGTCTTCGCCGGTGGGGTAGCGGTAGAGCCGTTCGGCGAAGTTCATGTCGTGCCGTGCCCGCCCGCCGCTACTTCTGGCCGGTCGTGGCCAGGCAGGTCAGGTTCTTGGCGGGGAGCCTGCCCGTGGTCAGGTAGGTCGTTGCGGCCTTGTCCGCGCAGGGATTGCCGTCGCGTGCGTAAAGGACGCCGTGTCCCTCACCACCGGCGACGGTGAGCATCCGGGAGCCGCGCAGGGCCCGGTGCATGGCCAGGCCGGAGAACAGGGGCGTCTGGGAGTCCCACTCGTTCTGCGTGATCAGCGCACCGACCGTGTTGTCGATCCTGGTCTGCGGCTCGCTGCCCTGCTGCCAGAAGGCGCAGGGTGTGATGGCGGCCGCGTAGTCGCCGTACAGCGGATACCGGGCCTTGTCGCGGATCGCCTCGCGGCGGTACCGCTCGGGGTCGTGCGACCAGGTGCGGGTGTCGGCGCACATGAAGGACCAGGCGATGGAGAAGTAGCTGTCGTCGGGCTCCTGGGCCTGGCCGGGCGTGCCGGACGGAGCCGGGTTCCTGCCCTCGGCCGCGTCCTTCAGCCCGGCGACCCGTTCGGCGGCCTTCCGGACGTGGAAGAACGTGCGGTTGTCGGCCCGGATGCCGTCGCCGGTGAGGGTCTGTCCCTCGAAGAAGACGGGCTTGCGGTACGCCCGCGCGATCAGGTCCCAGTAGGTCGCGCGGACCTCGGCCGGAGTGTCGCCCAGTCCGTAGGTCGCGTGCCGGCGGGCGGTCCATGCGGTCCAGCGCGTGAACGCCTGCTCGGCCGCCTTCGCCATGTCCTCGAACATCCCCCGGTAGATCCGGTTCGGGTCGGTTGCGCTGTCCAGTACGAATCGGTCGGCCCGCTGCGGGAACAGCTGCATGTAGACGGCGCCGAGGTAGGTGCCGTAGGAGCTCCCCAGGTAGGAGATCCTCTTCTCGCCCAGGGCGGCGCGGATGATGTCCATGTCACGGGCGCTGTTGCGGGTGGTGAGGTGCGGCAGCATGTCACCGGCCCGGGCCCGGCACTTCCCGGCGACGGTACGGGCCCGATCCACGTCCTTCGCGAAGGTCTCCGTCTTGTAGGGCCGGTCGGCCTGTTCCTCCGCGGTCAGCCCGCAGCTGACGGGTGAGCTCTGCCCCACACCCCTCATGTCGAAGCCGACGAGGTCGTACCGCCGCTTCACCTCCGCGGGGAACTTCATGAGCGGATCGACAGGCAGCTGCAGTCCCGGTGCGCCGGGGCCGCCCGGGTTGAGCAGCAGAACGCCGTGACGTGCCTTCGCGCTGCCCGCCTTCAGCCTGGACATCGCGAGGCCGATCGTCTTGCCGGCGGGATCGCCGTAGTCCAGCGGCACCTTGAGCGTCGCGCACTGGAAGGTGTCGGGGCCCTTCGCGTCGCAGCGTTTCCACTGGAGCTGTTGCTGCGTGTACCGCCGCAGGGGGTCCTTGGCTGTGGAGGCGTCGGATGCCGCGGAGGAGTCGGAGGCCACGGACGCGGCGAAGGCCGTTGCGGGCGTCAGCGCCGAGAGGGTGGCCGCCGCGAGGCCGGCGGCGAGTAGGCGGGCCTTGCAGGTGTTTCTGCTTCGCACGGTGATGCTCGTCCTTGTCGGGGAGAGTGGGCAGCCGGTTGGCCGGTGAGGGAACGGGAAGGCCGCTCAGTTTCCGTTCAGGTGCTCGCGGACGCACTGCGCGTACTGGTGGAAGCCGTCGGGCTGGTAGCACTCCTGTGTCTTGTTCGCGTACCAGACCATGAACACGGCGACCAGCCCGGACACCACGATCGCGACAGACGACGTCACGACGGCGGTGACGGCCCTGCCCCGGCCCACACCGGTCCGCTTGGCTGCCATCAGCGCGGCGATGCCCAGGATCAGGCCCACCACGGCAAGCGGGCCGCCGACGAAGACGGCCGAGGTGCACAGGCCGATGATGCCCAATGTCATGGCGGCTGTGGCCAGGCTGTTCTTCGGCGCTGTCAGCCCCGGCTCCATTCCGTGCGGTGCCGTGTGACTCCGTACGGCCTGGGGATGAGCGGACACCGTGCGGTCCTGCACCGCCTGGTCCTGCACCGTGTGATCCAGCGGTGTCTCGATTTCCTGCGCGTTCATCAGCCCGTCCTTCCGTCCCGTCAACTGGTGAGGCTCCGATTCTGGTTTCGGGGACCCACGGACACATCACGGGAAGGCGGGAGAGTTCGCTCCCCCGATCGGGGGAGGCCGCCGGTGGGCCGTCCGGTCATACTGACCTGGCCATGTTCAGAGGAATCCGGCCGCTGCTGCGCGGCTCCACGTATTCGGGTGCGCTGTTCGCCTATTGCGGCGCGTTGGCGAGCCTTCCCCTGCTGCCCGTCGCAGCACTACCGGCGGTGGCGTGGCCATCCGCCCCCTTCGGAGTGCAGTTCGCTCTGACCGTGCTGGTCTGGTCCGTACTGATCGGCGTGATCGGGCTGGCCGGCACCACGCGGCGGGTGCTGATCGCTTGCGCCCGGCGGATGCTGGCGGTTCCGTTGCCGGACCCGGTGGGCGAGCGTCGGCGTGCGGACCTGCCCGGTGACGGGGCGGTACCTTCGACGGCATCGGGCGCCGACCGCCTGCGAACCCCGCTGTGGCTGCTGTCGCACGTGGTACTGGGGTGGGCGGGGGCGCAGCTGAGCATCCTGCTGTTCGTCGCGGGCCTGCTCCTTCCCGGCGGTTGGGCCGGCGCCGAGGCCGGGCTGAGTGTGAACGGCTGGTCACTGCGGGCCGACAGCGGCTGGCAGAGCTGGGCAGCGGCGCTCTGCTGCCTGCTGCTGGCGTCGGCTCTGTGCCTGGCGGTGACGGCCGCTCTGCGGTGGCTGGCGCCCAGGCTGCTGGGTCCGTCGCCGGCCGAGCGGCTCGCGCTGGCGGCCGAGCGGGAGCGAGCACTGGCCGAACGCAACCGGCTGGCCCACGAGTTGCACGACTCGATCGGGCACACCCTGACGGCCGCCACGATCCAGGCAGCGGTGGCGGGCGAAATGCTCTGTGCCGATCCGGTAGCGGCGCGGGCCGCCCTGCGCAGCATCGAGGAATCGACCCGGGCCGCCCTGGAAGACCTGGACTACGTGCTGGGCATGCTGCGCGCGGAGAAGGCGGGGACGGCACCGGCCCGGAACCTGGCCGACCTGCCCGAGCTGCTCGACCGGCTGCGGCACGCGGGTGCCGTGGTGGAGCCGGAGCTGTCGGGTGACCATGCGGCGGTCCAGGGGACGCTGTCCCGGGCGGCGTACCGGATCCTGCAGGAAGGGCTGACGAACGCGCTGCGGCACGGAGCGGTCGGTCCGATCCGGGTCAAGGTGGCGGCGACGCCGGACTCGTTGGTGCTCGACGTGGTCAACCGGACCGGAGCCGGGAGCGGAATGAGCACGGGTGCCTTCCCGACGTCCGGGCACGGCCTGCCCGGCCTCTTGGAGCGCGTGCGGCTCCTGCACGGCGAGATCGAGGCCGGTCCGGACGGACCGGAGCACTGGCGGCTCGCGGTACGGCTGCCAGTACGCTTGCCGGCATGATCGGCTCACGAACGAGCGCAGCAGCCGCGACCGGCCCCGACACGGGCACAGCCGTCACAACGGACACCGTCGGCACCTCCAGCTGCACCACCCTCCTCATCGCGGACGACGACGCGGTGACCCGCAGCGGTCTGCGCACGCTGCTCGCCATGCAGCCCGGGATTGCCGTCATCGGGGAGGCCGCCGACGGCATCGAAGCAGTCGAGCGGGCCCGGCAGTTGCGGCCGGACGTCGTCTTGATGGACGTACGGATGCCGCGCCGCAACGGCATTGAGGCCACCCGGCAGCTCCTCGCCGGGCAGGCCGACCCGCCGAAGGTCGTGGTGATCACCACCTTCGAGAACGACGACTACGTCACCTCCGCACTCAGCGCAGGCGCCAGCGGCTTCGTGCTCAAGCGGCTCCCCGTCCCCAAGATCGCGGAGGCTGTGCGCGTGGTCGCGGCGGGCGAGGCGATCCTCTTCCCGGCGGCCCTGCGGCAGATGGTCACCGCCCGCCCACTGGGATCCGCCCGGGCGCTGCCGCAGGCGGCGCTGACGAGCCGGGAGGAGGAGGTGTTGCGCCTGATGGCCACCGGCCGGTCCAACCCGGACATCGCGGAGTCGTGCAGGGTGAGCCTGGAGACGGTGAAGACGCACGTCGGGAACGTGCTGACCAAACTCGGCGCGCAGAACCGGACCCACGCGGTGGTGATCGCGTACGAAACCGGCCTGGTCGTACCCGGGGTCGCGGGCTGACGCGACATCAGCTAAACCGACCCGGCCCGCCTGTGCCACTGGACCAGCCTCCCGGGCGGTCCGCGCCTGAGCCACCACTCCCCCGTGGCCGTCACCCGGGCTCCAGCAACCCGTGCGCTCCCCCACTACCGCTCGATGTCCTTGCCCGAGCGGTCGAAATCGCCGACCGCGAGAAGGACGGCTTCGCGCTGCTTCTGGGCGACGCGGTCGCGGACGACGTCGGCGTGCGACTGGTCGCTGATGCCGCGGACTGCGGGTATCCGCTCCGTGGAAAGCCCCCGGCCAGTGACCTCGACGTAGGCCAGTGGCGACGAACTGCCGCCACGCCCGTCTCGCCGGGTTTCGCGAGATCGCCTGACTGGCGGTACATCTCCGCGTGCGCCGGTTGGACTTATTTGGACAGGTGTGCGGCGCTACCTCTTGTGAGGTAATCGCGCCCTACCCATCCGGGGCAATGTCGCATAATCGACAACGCAATTTTGGCTATTTTCAACACACATTCTTCTCGGAATGTGTTTGTATCAATCCCCCCACCGAGCCTGACCCGTTGGTGGCGCGCGAAATTTCCTGCGTAATATACGGCCGCAATACACCAGGGCATCCCGGGCGAGCTAGGACCCGGTACGCCACGGCCCCACAACAGGAAATGGCCTCTTGATGAAGCTGAGAATCCAGGCGGCTCGACGCCGCACTCTGTCCGGTTGGCTGGGCTCGGCCGTCGCCGTGACGGTTGCCGCTGTGATGGTGGCCGGATTGCCGACGCAGGCACTGGCCATCGCGACACCCGTGCCGCTGGGTACCACCGCCAGCTACTCCGTTCTGGCGGGTCAGGGAGTCACCAACACCGGTAACTCGGTGCTCGACCACGACCTCGGTACGCACCCGAACCCGGCCATCACCGGATTCCCGCCCGGAGAGGTGCGCGGTGCCGTGCATCCCGCGGATGCTGAGGCCGCTCAGGCCAAGAGCGATCTGGTTGTGGCGTACAACAACGCGGCCGGCCAATTGACCGGCCAGGCACCGGACTTCCCCCTCGCGGCCGGAATCGGCGGGGGCCAGGAGCTGCTTCCCGGCGTCCACCGGGCCACCTCCGGTGTCGGACTCACGGGCGACCTGATCCTGAACGCCGGGGGAAACCCCAATTCGGTCTGGGTGTTCCAGATTCCCGAAGCCCTGACCACGGCGTCCAACAGCCGGATCCTCCTCACGAACGGCGCTTCGCCGTGCAACGTGTTCTGGCAGATCGGGAGTTCGGCGACCCTCGGCACCACCTCCACCTTCGTGGGCACCATCATGGCGCTGACCTCCATCTTCGTGAACCAGGGGGCGAACATCGAAGGCCGGGCGCTGGCCCGTAACGGCGAGGTGACGCTCAACAACAACAGGATCTTCCTCGGCGGGTGCGCCACCGGCGGGACGACCACCGGAACGACCACCGGCACCACCACCGGAACGACGACCGGCACGACGACCGGCACGACCGCCGGTACGCCGACCGCCGGGTCGACGACCGGCACGACCGTGGGTCTGATCGGTGGCGGCCTCCTGGGCGGACCGATCGTCGACCTCGTATCGGGCGGCACCTCGGGGAACATCGCCGGAAACACCTCCGGAAACACCGCGGGCAACACGGCCGGAAACACGGCCGGCGGAGCCACGACCGGAGGGAACACGACCGGCGGGACCATCACGGGCGGGAACGTCACCGGCGGACACGGCGGTCAGCCCGGCGGACCGGACCACGGCGGACCGGACCACGGCGGCAGGCCGGGAGACGAGCACGGCGGACCGGACCACGGCGGGCCGGACCACGGGCCCGGCGAGGGGCCCGGTAAGCCGGACCACGGCCACGGCGGGAAGCCCGGCGAGCACCACGGCTACGGCGACAAGCCCGAGGGCCACGAGGGCCACGAAGGCCGCGAGGGCTAGGCAGCAGGCTGTACGAAGCCCCTTCATCGAATGACGGCGCGCGGCGGAATCCTCATCGAGTCCGCCGCGCGCCGTCGGTGAGAGCCGCAGAGACCTCAGACGAACAACCGACATGAGAAGGACCGGGTGGGTGGTGTCGAGCGGAATTGAATCTGCCGGCGTGAAGGAACTTCATCAGTCCGATTCCGGTCCGGTTCCCCAGCCGCTTCATGACGAAGCGGTCAGCCCGTGCAAGCCGCCCATGGGTGTGCGTGCGCTGAAAGCGGGGTTGCACACCGCCGTCGCCCTCTGTCTGGTGACGGCTCTGGTCCATGTCGTCTTGGTATTCCTTCATGTGGCCCCCTCCAACCCCGTATCGAAGCGGTACAGCTCACAGGTCAACGGATGGGTGTACCCCCTCTTCGAACAGAACTGGCGGCTCTTCGCCCCGGACCCCGACTCCTTCAACCGGAAGGTCCTCGCGAGAACCGCCCACACCGACTCCAAAGGATCGGTACGGGTGACCCCCTGGTTCGACCTGGCTGCCGTCGACAATGCCGCAGTCGACCACAATGTGTTTCCGAGCCATACGTCCCAGAACCTTCTGCGCCGCGCCTGGACCTCGTATGTCGAGACCCACGGAGGTACCGACACGGCACGTTCGGAACGGGCCGCGATGCTGCAGCAGTACCTGCGCAACATCGCCGCGGACCGCGTCGCCGCCCACAACGACGGCGGCACCTTCGAGTTCATTCAGCTGCGGGTCGTCACACTGCCCGTCGCCGCGCCCGGCGCAGCCGCCGGGAACCGCCCGCCGGCGCCCACCGAGGACCGGCTCCTGCCCTGGTGGAAGGTGACCCCCCATGGGAAATGAGCAGCTCACCCAGCAGGCCTCCACAGCAGCCACGCCGAACGGGCCTGCGGCCCACGAGACCTCGATCGCCGCCACGGCCCACCGGTGGCTGCTCGAACGCATCGGTGCGCTGTGGGCGCTTCTCACCGGCCGGCCGATCTCCCTGTACGCCGCGTCGGTTCTGCGCATCGGCTACGGGCTGCTGTACCTGGTGTTCCTGCTGCGGGAGTTCCCGCACCGCGACGAGATCTGGGGCCCCGGTTCCCCCTGGACCCCGGCGCTGGCACAGCAGCTCTTCGACCAGACGGGCTGGAACAGCATCCTGATCCTGTCCGGCAGCCGTGCCTACTTCGAAGTCTGCTACGCCATGGCCGTCGTCGCGTCCGCGCTGTTCATGCTGGGCTGGCGGACCCGCGCCGTGTCCGTCCTCTTCGCCGTCGTGGTGGCCTCGTTCCACGCGAGATCGATCTTCATGACGGACGGGGGCGACAACCTGATCCTGCTGATGGCCTTCTACCTCGTCCTCACCGCCTGCGGTCGGCGCTGGTCCCTGGACGCACGCCGGGATCGGCGCAGGACAGCTCGTGCGGGCGACGCGCCGGATCGGGTGAGGAGCCTCTACGCACGACAACTCCACGATGCCCGTGCCACCTTGACCACGGTGGTGCACAACTGCGGCATCCTCATCATCGCGGCACAGGTCTGCTTCCTGTACGGGTCAGCCGGCCTGTACAAGGTCCAGGGCCTGACCTGGGGCGGCGGCACGGCTCTCCACTACGCGCTGAACCTCGAACTCTTCCAGCCCTGGCCCGCGCTCTCCCACCTCGTGGACGAGTACCCGATGGTGATCGCGATCGCCGGCTACCTGACGGTGCTCCTGCAGGTCGCCTTCCCGTTCGTCCTCTTCGGCAAGCTCAAGTATCCCGTTCTGGCCGTGCTGCTCGGCATGCACGTCGGCATCGCGGTGCTCTTGGGGCTGCCCCTCTTCTCCGGCGCGATGATCGTGGCGGACGCCGTGTTCCTTCCCGACCGCTTCTACACCTTCCTGCCGCACCTGTGGCGTCGCGCAGTGCGGCGCACAGGAAGGTGCGGATCCCGAGGCCGGATCACTGCCGGCCGGGCGGTGGTGCCGCGGCCGGCAGTTGCTCGGCGGCACGGGTGATGAAGCGGCGGGTGTGCTCCGGGTCCAGGGCCTGGGCCTGAAGGTTCTCGTACATGACGCCGTAGTGCTGCACGTCGGATCGCTTCTCCAGATAGAGGTCGCTGGTGAAGCGTTCCAGGTACACCGTCCCGTCCACTCTGTCCGGGAAGTCGAGGACGGAGAACTGTCCCGTGACGCCGGGATGGGCTCCCGCCTCGTGCGGGAGAACCTGTACGGTGACGTGCGGCTGCGCGCCGAGGTGGTTCAGGAACTCCAGCTGTTCGCGCATGATCGCGGGGCTGCCGACCACGCGGCGCAGCACCGATTCGTCCAGTACGACCGACAAGCGCAGAGGCCGGGCCGGGTGGTGGGCCCGGTGCTGACGACGCAGCCGTACCTCGCGGCGCACGGCGATCAGTTCAGCCGTGGCCTGAGGGATCGTTTCCGCTAAGACGGCGTTCGCGTAGGCGGGCGTTTGCAGCAGGCCCGGGATCAACTGGGGCTCGTAGGAGCGAATCGAGGCGGCTTCCGTCTCCAGGCCGATGTAGACGGCGTACGGGACTTCGCCGCAGGCCGTCCACCAGCCCTGCCGGTCCGCTTCCGTGGCCATCCGCATCAGCGCGTCGACGACCCGCATGTCCGTCACTTGATAGAGGGCGCACAGGTCCCGCACGTCACGGGGCTTGATGGCGCGGCGCCCGTTCTCCAGGTGACTCATCTTGGGCTGGGAGATCAACAGGTGCTCGGCCACCTGCGTACTGGTCAGGCCTCGGGCCAGGCGCAGCCAGCGCAGCTCCGCGCCCAGTCGACGTCTCCTGACGGTCGGGTTTCCGTTCACCGCCACGGGTGGTCTACCTCCGGCTCGGGGCTGTCTCACAGCCACGGACTTGCGTGCCGGGCCGGGGAGCTCACCGTGCGGTGATGATCAAACGGGCCCTGTCAGTGAGTGTCGGGCTGTGTGAAGGAAGCGGCGTGCACAGCCCGAGCAGGTTTCACCCAGATGCCGCAATCTTTCACCTACCCGCCGGAGAAATCCGCTTACCTGCTCAGGGGTGCATGGTGAGTGCGGTGTCGTCGAGCAGGAAGTAGGTCGGAGCGGCCAGGTCCTCCGCGGCGGTGAAGGTGAGGGTGACGAACTGGCCGGCGACGGAGCCCAGGTCGATCGTCCCCTGAACGTAGTCGGCGCTCGCGTTCAGGTTCGAGTACGTGGCCAGAGGCACGCCGTTGGCCTGGACGTTCAGATGGTCGTACGGGACGGTCTTGGTCTCCTCGTTGGTGAGGACGCGTAGCCAGAAGGTGACCGTGGCCTGGCAGCCGTAGGGAACGAAGACGGACTGCGTGATCGTTTCCGTGGTCCTGCTTCCGTTGCCGCCGAGCAGGGCCTTCCACGAGCCGGTTCTCGAGGGGAGCCAGGAGTTGTCATCGGTGATCAAGGACGGGTTGCTGTTGGTGTTCCATGCCGTCGCGCCCGATTCGAAGCCCGGGTTGTCGAGCAGTTGTGTGGTGGCGCAGTTGCCGGGGGTGTAGACGAGCCAGGCGAACGAGACCACGTCGAGGGCTTTGGTGGAGTCCTCGACGGTGAGGGTGATGGTCATGTTGCCGTCCGTGGTGGGCGTGCCGGTGATCTTGCCGGTCGCGGCGTCGAGGGTCAGGCCGACGGGCAGGGCGGTGGCCTTGTAGGTGAGCGTTGCCCCGGGGTTGCTGGTGACGGCTTGGATCTGGAGGTCGACCGGCGCCGTGGTCGTGGACACCTGGTTGCCGGGGTTGGTCAGGGTGACTCCCTGGACCATGCGCGGTCCGACGTTGACGGCGGCCCAGGCATTTCCGACGTTGTTGTAGACGACTCCGTTCTTCCCGTACAGGTCGGCGGCCGCCTCGAGTGTGGCGGCGCGCGCGCCCGCGTAGTCGGTGCTCGACGTCATGTACGTCGTCAGGGCTCTGAACCAGATCTTGGCGGCGGCCTCGCGGCCGATCGGGTTGACCGGCCTGCCGTCATGGGTCGGCGAGTCGTAGTTCACGCCGTTGACCAGCTTGCGCCCACTTCCTTCGGCAGACAGGTAGAACCAGTGGTTGGCCGGTCCCGAGGAGTAGTGGACGTCGATCTGGTGGATGCCCGGGTACCAGTGGTCGGCGGAGGCGCCGTCTCTGGAGGGTTTGTCCATGTAGCGCAGGGGCGTGCCGTCGCCGTTGAGGTTGATCTCCTCGCCTTCGAAGTAGTCGCCGGGGTCGGAGGGGTTGTTCGCCCAGAACTCGACCGCGGCGCCGAAGATGTCGGAGGTCGCTTCGTTGAGCCCGCCGGACTCCCCGCTGTAGCGCAGGCCCGCGGTGGCTGAGGTGATCCCGTGGGACATCTCGTGCGCGGCCACGTCGATCGAGGTGAGGGGGTTGGTGTTGTAGGCGCCGTCTCCATAGGTCATGCAGAAGCAGTGGTCCCACCAGAACGCGTTGGAGTAGGCGTTCCCGTAGTGCACCCGGCTGTAGGCGGCGACGCCGTCGTTCCTGATGCCGTTGCGGCCGTGAACGTCGTTGAAGTAGTCCCAGGTCAGCTGGGCGCCGTAGTGGGCGTCCACCGCGGCCGACTGGTTGTTGCCTGGGCTGCCGTCGCTCCAGACGTCGTCGGCGTCGGTGAACAGCGAGCCGGTTGCCTCGTCCCCGTCGGCGTGGCCCAGGTCGGTGGTTCTGTTGCCCCCTCGGGTGTGGTCCTGGAGGAGGTAGTTGCCGCTGGAGCCCGAGGTACCGAGTGTGACGTGCCCGTTGTACTGTCCGTGGCCGGTGCCGTTCATCACCGCCTGGTACGCGAAGATCTCGGTGCCGGTGTTCGCGTCGGTGATGACGTGCAGCTCGGAGGGTGCGCCGTCCCGCTGACGCCCGCCGACGACGGTTTCCCAGGCCAGGGTGGGCCGGCCGGAGGCTGCCCAGATGACCTCGCGGGGGGACTTGGCTTCCGCGGCTTCGATGCCGTCCGCCTCGGCCCGGCTCCCGGCGAGGGACCGTGCGGACTCGGCTGTCTTCCGGGCCGTGGTGGAGGGGGGTGTGACGGCGTCGGTATTTGCCTTGGTGACGCCCTTGACACTGCCGGCCGGTGTCGTGTGGACCACCAAGTCGCCCCCGAGTACGGGCAGTCCGGCGAACGTACGGTCGTAGCGCGTGTGCAGGGAACCGTCGGCGTCCTTGGAGACGGACTTGGGTACGAGCGCCTCGCGTTCACCCAGCCCCAGCGCTTTCGCCGTGCCCGCCCAGTCGGCGGCATCGGCCAGGAGTGCGGCACTCTGGTCCGCGGTCAGCCGAACGTTCATGGCGCCCGCACGGGCTTCGTCGGTGGCGGGCCGGGTGGGGGAAGGGGCGGCGACGGCGCCCGGGACGGCAAGGGCGGTGGAAGGCAGCCCGACCGCGATCAGCGCGGCGCTCGACATCAGGGCGCCGGTCATGGCCGCCTGACGGAAGGTACGTCTCAACGTGACTCCTGATGCGCAGGGGCCGGCGATTGCCGGCCGGAGCGGTCCAGGCGGACCGGGCACGGTCCGTCCGGGCGGAGCAGGTTGTGCAGGGAAGGCAGCGAACTGCCGCACGGGACACACTGCGGTGGCATGGGCGACCGCTCGCCCTCACTGACCCCAGTTTTGCATGTTCACGTAAACATCACGGCGCTGATCAACGAATCGGCCGGAACCAACCCCCTGATGCCCCGTGCGCCACGGCGGTCGGGCGCGGATGCCCCATCCCCTCGGGGGGCGTACCGGCGCACACCTCCTCGCAGGTCGAGCACACCGGAAGATCACGAGCGGATCTCGTCCTTCCGCACGGACTTGACTGCGCCGCCCGAGGAGGATGTCATGTGCCAACACGTGCGAACGTGTCTGGTTCTGATTGTTTGTGAGCTGTCGTGCGCAGCCGGTAAGTCGACGGCAGTCACAGTGCCGCGCTGCGGGTCACCACCTCGCTCACCCTCATCTCCCCTCATTTCAAGGATGGTTCATGTTCCAGCGTTACAGCCGCAGACGTCGGGGCGGCGCAGCATTGGCCGCGGTGTTGGTAGTGGGATTCTGGGCGACCGAGGCCGTCGCCGACCGTGCGCTGACGCCCGTCCCCTTCAAGGACGGGTTCGAGTCCGGAGCCAC
The DNA here is from genome assembly GCF_040611935.1 of Streptomyces sp. NPDC006512. Lineage (NCBI taxonomy): Bacteria > Bacillati > Actinomycetota > Actinomycetes > Kitasatosporales > Streptomycetaceae > Streptomyces > Streptomyces sp. NPDC006512. The sequence goes on from NZ_JBEXPG010000060.1 coordinate 13,205, forward strand.
GTCCGCGTTTCCGCGCAAGGGCATCGACGGCACGGGCACCGTGGACGTCAAGACCGCACCCGGCGGGCGTGGCGGCAAGGCCGTCCGGTTCGCCATGCCCGACGACGGGAAGTCCTACCGCACCGAGATCGCCACAGCGCGCGTGCCCTACGGAAGTTACCGGTACACCTTCGCCAACTACCTGCCCGGCGACTGGATCCGCTACGACGCGCAGACCATCGTCTCCCAGTGGCACGGCGGGACCGGCACCTACCCCGCGGTCGTCCTCGCCGTCAAGGGCGACCGCTGGATGCTGGTCGTCCACTGGAAGACCGGTTCGGACAAGGCGGACGAGAGCAACCAGCCGGCGCACGAGGTCAAGTACGACCTCGGCCCGGTACGGCTCGGACACTGGAACCAGTGGTCCTTCGACATCACCTGGTCCACCGCCAGCACCACCGGGTCCATCACCGCCCGGCTCGACGGGGCCGAGGTGGGATCTCACCGCGGTCCGAACAGCTATCACCAGGACACCGCCCCCTACCACAAGATCGGTCTGTACCGGCCCAACTGGCAGGCCTGGAAGGGACACAAGGCGGGCGCCACACCGGCCGTGGTGAACTACTACGACGACGTCTCCATCACCGCCATCTCGCCCGGGGACTCCGTACCGCCCCCGGCCACGCCGCCCGCCAATGCCACGGCGACTCCCGTACCCGACGGGTCCGGCGCATCGGCATCCCCGTCGGCGCAGGCATCCGCTTCGGCGCAGGCATCCGCGTCGGCCCCGGCGACGGGACCGGTCGCCCCGGGCTCGGCACCCGACGCCGCGGACGCGATCCCCATGGACACCGGTTCCGACAAGGACACCGACAACGACGCCCGACCCCTGGCGGAGACCGGTTCCCCCAGCCACACTCCGATCGTCCTCGCCGCCGGCAGCGCACTGCTCGCCGCCGGCCTCGTCCTCGTCTTCCGCAGCCGCGTCAGGGCGGATCGGCGCCGGGCCGGCGGCCGGAGGGCGTGACCCGGGGCGTGCCGAGCCACCCGTACGGCCTGCACGGGCTCGTCCTCCTGCCCTCCGTCTTCGGCCGGACCGGCGGGCCCGTCGGCCGGTCCCCCGTCACCGCCGCCACCCGTCCGGTGCCCGGCGCCCCCTCCGCACGGGTGTTGCTACTTGCCGACGGTGAAGCCCTGATCGGTCCCGTACTTGGCACTTGCCTTCTGCCAGGCCTCAAGCCCCTGAGTCAGGGTCGTCGAGGAGACGTACGCCTTGCCGACGGTGTCGTTGAAGATCGAGTTCGCGTACACCTGGTACGGCAGGTACGACCAGTCCGCACCCACGTCACGGGCCGCGTCCGCGAGAACCTGGTTGGCCTGCTGACCTCCGAAGTAGGGGAAGCCGGTCTCCAGGAAGGCCTTCGACTCCAGGTCTGCCCGGGTGGCGGGAAAGGCTCCCTCGGAGACCCTGGACGTGGCTCCCTCCCCTGTGGTCGCGTACTCGATGAAGGCGTAGGCCAGGGCCTTGTTCTTCGAAGCCTTCGGAACGGCGAGGGAGCTGCCGCCGTTCTCGGCACCCGCCTTCGCGCCCTTCGTCCACTGCGGCAGCGGCGCCACCCGCCAGTCGCCCGACGCGGCGGGAGCACCCGAGACGAAGTTGGCGGGCATCCAGGCACCTATGGACAGGGTGGCGATGCTGCCGTCGGACAGGCCCTTGTACCACTCGTCGCTCCACGAACGGACCGGGGCGAGCAGCCGCTCGTCGAGGAGCTTCTGCCAGGTCCTCGTGTACTGCGCGGTACCGGCGTCGCCGAAGTCGATGCCGACCTCGGTGCCCTTGACCTTGTACGGGCGCCCTCCCGCCTGCCAGATCAGGCTGGTAGTGGCGCCCGCGTCCCCGGTGTCGTTCGTGATGTAGAGCTTCGGATCCGCCTTGTGCAGGGCGCGCGCCGCTTCCACGTACTCGTCCCAGGTGGTGGGGACGGCGACGCCGTGCCGGTCGAAGACCTTCTTGTTGTAGAACAGCGCCATGGGCCCGGAGTCCATGGGAAGGGCGTGGACCGCCTTGTCTCGGCGCACCGCGCTCCAGGGCCCCTGGGTGAAGGCCTTGTCGTGGCCGGAGGCGCCGTAGGGTGCGAGGTCCTCCAGGGACTTGCCGATGGCGAACTGGCCGAGCGCGTAGTACTCGACCTGCGCGACGTCGGGGGCGCCCGAGCCGGCGGCCACGGCGTTCTGCAGCGCCGTGTACTGCTTGTCGCCGGTACCGGCGTTGACGAGCTCGACGTCCACCTTCGGGTACTTCTTCTCGAAGTCGGCGACCACCTTCTTCAGCGTGGGCTCCCACGCCCACACCGTCAACTTGCCTCCCGCCTCAAGCGCTGACGCCACGTCCTGCACGGCACTGTCGGCCGCCGGGTCCGAGGAGCCGCAGGCGGTGGCGCCGAGCGCCATGGCACACATCGCGGCGACGGCGGCGACGATCCGGCGGCTGCTGTTCGTTCTCATCGGTGGAGCTCCTGATTCGGTGTGCGGATGAGGAGGGTCGGGAGGGAGGGGGCCGGTGGCGTCACTCCTTGACGCTGCCCGCGGCCAGGCCTGACTGCCAGTACCGCTGGAGCAGCAGGAAGATCAAGACGACCGGCGCGATGGTGAGCACGGAGCCGGTGATGATGAGGTCGAAGACGGGCTCGCCGCCCGCGGTCCGCGCCTGGGCGCTCCACGCGTTGAGTCCCAGGGTGAGCGGGTACCAGTCCGGGTCCTTGATCATGATCAGCGGAAGGAAGTAGTTGTTCCAGGTCGCGACCATCGCGAAGAGCAGTACCGTCACGGTTCCCGGCATCAGCAGCGGCAGGGCGACGCGGAAGAAGATGCGCAGCTCACCGGCGCCGTCGATACGGGCGGCTTCCAGCAGTTCGGTGGGTACGGCTTCGGCGGTGAACACCCACATCAGGTAGAGCCCGAAGGGTGAGACGAGGGACGGGATGATCACGGCCCAGGGGGTGTTGGCCAGGCCCATACCGCTGAACATGAGGAACGTGGGCACGGCGAGGGCGGTGCCGGGTACGGCCACGGCTCCGATGACGACGGCGAACACGGCGCGGCGCCCGGGGAACTCGTACACGGCCAGCGCGTAACCGCCGAGGACGGCGAGCAGGGTCGCGCCGCCCGCTCCGGCGGCCACGTACAGGAAGGTGTTCAGCGTCCAGCGGACGAAGGCGCCGTCGTCGTAGGTGAGGGTGCGGGAGATGTTGTCCCAGAGGTTGAAGTCCCGGCCGAACCAGAGCCCGAAGGAGTCGAGGAGGTCCCCCTGGTCCTTGGTCGCGTTGATGAGCAGCCACACCAGGGGAAGCAGGGTGTAGACGAGGACCAGCCCGGTGACCAGGGTCAGCGGGATGCTGGGCCGGGGGTCGAGCGGGGTGTGGGGGCGCTTGCGACGGCGTGGCGGCGCGGGGGGTGCGGGGGCCGGCGTCCTCGCGACCGCGGCGGCGGGGTCCGGGTCCGGGCGGGAGCGGGTGGAGCGCTCCACCGTGTCCGAGGAGGTACCGGTGGGGTTCGTGATCATGTGCTCAGCCCTTCCGCATGCCGCGGAGCTGGACCGCGTAGGCGATGATCGCGGTGATGGCGCCCATCACGATGGCCACGGTCGCCGCGTAGTTATGCTGCTGCCCGGAGAAGGCCAGCGAGTAGGTGTAGAGGTTCGGGGTGTAGCCGGTCGTGATGGCGTTGGGGGCGAGGTTCTGCAGGATGTTCGGTTCGTTGAAGAGCTGGAAGCTGCCGATGACGGAGAAGATCGTCGCGATGACGACCGCGCTGCGGATGGCCGGCAGCTTGATCGCCGTGACGATCCGCCACTCTCCGGCGCCGTCGATCGCGGCCGCTTCGTAGAGGGAGCGCGGGACCACTTTCAGCGCGGAGTAGAAGATCAGCGTGTTGTAGCCGACGAACTCCCAGGTCACGATGTTGCCGATGGAGGCGAGCACCAGTGACGGTGAGAGGGGGTCCGGGAGGGAGACGCCGAGCGCCTCGTTGATGTTGCCCACCAGGCCGAACCTGGTGCCGTAGATGAACCCCCACATCAGGCTCGCCACCACGGCGGGGACGGCGTAGGGGAGGAAGACCGCCACGCGGAAGAAGGCCTTGCCGTACAGCCGGCCGCTGTCGATGGCGAGTGCGACCAGCAGGGCGATGCCCAGCATGACCGGCACTTGGACGAGCAGGAACAGCCCGACCCGGGCCGAGCCTTCCCAGAACTGCGGATCGGTCAGTGCCTGTACGTAATTGTCCGCGCCGACCAGGGACGTCCCGCCGATGAGCCGGTCCCGCATCAGGCTGAGGTAGAACGCGTACCCGATGGGCGCCAGGAAGACGAGTCCGAATACCGCTGCGAACGGCCCGGCGAAGCCCCACCCGACGAGGGCGTTCCTGCGTGCGCGCGCACGGGGGCGGGTTCGGGGGCGGGTTCGGGGCGGGGACACTGCTTTTGCCGGTGACGGCAGGAGCGTCATGGTGGGTCCTTGTGTCGGTGACCGACAGGTCCGCACAGGAGGGAAGAGACGCCTCCGGGTCGGAAAACGACCGCGTGGGGCTGGACCTGATGAGAAATGTTTACGTAATCATCCGTGACGTGATGGTGGCATTCCCACTGAGGGGCGTCAAGCATCGTGCGGGCGACGGAAGGGAATTCGGGGACGGGAGCCCGAGCCCCAGCCGCCCGCGGCCAACCGAGGGGCGACGATTACCGCCCTCACGCTTGACAGGCTCCGGGGCGGCTTCCACACTCACAGCCAGCGAGGCGTGTTTACGCAAACATAACAAGGGCGCCACACCGCATTCATCAGGCTCCGCTGCCGCCACGGGACCGCGGCGCCCCGCGTACGCACCTCCCCACCCGCTCCGTCAGCCGACGAGAGGTACCCATGCGACGTCAACCCCCACGCACAGCGGCCCTGTTCACCCTCGTGGCCGCCCTGCTCATGAGCTTCCTCGGCGGCCACGGCACGGCCGCTGCCTCACCCGCTCCCGTCACCGTCGTCAACGCGACCCAGTTCACCGATCCCGCCGGCAGGCCCGTCCACGCCCACGGCGGAGGGGTCGTCAAGGTGGACCGCTACTACTACTGGTTCGGCGAGGACCGCAACCCGGACAACAGCTTCCGGTACGTGTCCGCCTACCGTTCCACCGACTTGAAGACGTGGGAGTTCCGCAACCACGTCCTGTCCCAGGCCACCCACCCGGAACTGGTGACCGCCAACATCGAGCGCCCCAAGGTCGTGTACAACCGCGCCACCGGCCAGTTCGTCATGTGGATGCACAAGGAAGGCAGCGCCACCGACTACAGCGAGGCCCGGGCCGCCGTCGCCGTCTCCTCCACGGTGGACGGTGACTACTCCTGGCGCGGCAGCTTCCGGCCCCTGGGCCACATGTCCCGGGACATCACCACGTTCGTCGACACCGACGGCACCGGATACATGATCTCGGCCGCCAACGAGAACGCCGACCTCCACGTCTACCGGCTCGACGAGGCCTACACCGGCGTCGAGGCGCAGGTGCAGAAGCTGTGGGCCGGCCAGTGGCGGGAGGCTCCGGCCCTGTTCAAGCGCGACGGCGTCTACTTCCTCGTGACGTCGGGCGCCACCGGATGGTCGCCCAACCAGCAGAAGTACGGCACGGCCGACAGCGTCACCGGGACCTGGAGCTCGCTGCGGGACCTGGGTGACGGCAGGACGTACGGCTCCCAGACGGCCTACGTGCTGCCGGTCGAGGGAACCTCCGGAGTCACGACCTACATGTACATGGGCGACCGCTGGGGCAACTCGATGGGCGGCACGGTCAACGACTCCCAGTACATCTGGCTGCCGCTGAAGTTCCCGACCCGGACCACGCTGTCCATGGACTACTTCCCCCGGATCACCATCGCGGCGGAGGCGGGCACCGTCCGGGGCACCGGCGACTGGGTCACGCTGACCGCCGCGCACAGCGGCAAGTGCGCCGACGCGGCCGACTGGTCGGTGGCGGAGGGTGCCGTCCTGGTCCAGTGGGCCTGCGCGGCCGGAAGCGTCAACCAGCAGGTGTGGTTCCAGGGTGCCGGGGCGGGCACGGTACGGATCGTGCTCCGGCACAGCGGGAAGTGCCTCGCGGTGCGCGACGCTTCCGCCGACGACGGCGCCGCGGTCGTCCAGACCGCCTGCGGCGACGCGTCCGGCCAGCGGTGGAGGACGGCCCAGGCCGGCCCGGACGGCATGCGGCTGGTCGCCCACCACAGCGGGAAGTGCCTCGACGTCACCAACCAGTCCCGCACGGACGGCGCGCCGCTCATCCAGTGGACGTGCAACGCCGGCGACAACCAGAAGTGGCGGCGCTCGGCGGCCTGACCTCCCCCGCACTCCCCCGCCCACAGCCGGGTGGCCGTGGCCCCGCGAGAGCGCGGGCCACGGCCACCCCGGGCTCCGGGGCCGTCACTCCTCGACGGGGCCGAGGTCGGGTGCGTCCCGGAAGTCCACCGTCCGGGCGCGGCCGGGAGCGTGCAGTTCGAGTACGACGATCTCGTTGGCGCCCGGGCGCAGCACCGGACCCGGCACGTACAGAGACCGCTGCGGGCCGCGTGACCAGAAGCGGCCCAGGGCGAACCCGTTGATCCACGCGCAGCCCTTCGTCCAGCCGTCGAGGTGGAGGAAGGTGTCGGCCGTCCGGGCCGCGTCGAAGGTGCCGCGGTAGAAGGCGGGCCCGGTGGGCGGGGCGGCCGCGGCGGCGAAGGGCAGGTCGGCGAGCGAGGTCAGCGGCAGCGGCCTGCTGGTCCACCCGCCGAGCCGGGCCCCGTTGAGCAGGACGTCGCCCGGCAGCCCCTTGCGGTCGTGGATGCCGGGGCCGTAGTTCACGCGGCCCTGGTTCTCCACGAGGACGCTCAGGACACTGCCCGCGTGGGGGACCGAGAAGGTGATGGCCTGCTCGTGGGCCTCCCGCTCCAGTACTCCCACGGGCTGGCCGTCGAGGAAGACCTGGGCTCGGTCGCGCACCCGCTCCAGTACGAGCAGTGCCGGACCGGCCTCCGGCAGGTCCGTCTCGTACAGCACGAAGCCGAAGTCCTGTCCGAGCTGTTCCATCGTCAGGGGCTGCCGGGACGCGACGGCGTCGCCGAGGAGCGGCGCGCAGTCCAGCAGGCCGGCGCTCTCGGCCAGTTCCACCGCTTCCCGGCTGAACTTCTCCCCCCGTGCGGGCGGGAGTTCCGCCGGGACCGGGGCGTATTTGGCGATGACCGCGCGGAAGGCACCGAACTTCTCGGTCGGGTCACCGGCCTCGTCGAGGGGGGCGTCGTAGTCGTAGGAGGTGAGGGTCGGCCGGTAGGTGTGCTTGTCGTTGGCGCCGTTCGTGAAGCCGAAGTTCGTGCCGCCGTGGAACATGTAGAAGTTGACCGAGGCCCCGGTGGCCAGTAGCTCGTCCAGTTCCTGGGAGGCTTGCTCCGCGCCGCGGACGACGTGGTGGCCGCCCCAGCGGTCGAACCAGCCGATCCAGAACTCGGTGCAGAGCAGTGGGCCGGACGGCCGCAGGGCCCGCAGGGTGGCGAGGTTCTGTGCGGGCCGGCTGCCGAAGTTGGCCGTCGCGAGGACTCCCGGCAGGGCCCCCCGCTCCAGGTCGGCGGGCTGGTCGCAGGTGAAGAGCGGCACGTCGACGCCGCAGCGGCGGATGGTGCCGGCGAGGTGTTCCAGGTAGGCGGTGTCGTCTCCGTACGCGCCGTACTCGTTCTCCACCTGTACCGCGAGTACCGGGCCGCCCCGGGTGGCGAGCCGGGTCGTCAGCGGGGCCAGGAGCCGGTCGAAGTAGTCGTCGACCGCCGCGAGGAACCGGGGGTCCCGGCTGCGCAGCCGCATGCCGGGTTCGGCCAGGAGCCACGACGGCAGACCGCCGCCCTCCCACTCGGCGCAGATGTAGGGGCCCGGACGCAGGAGTACGTACAGGCCCTCGGCCGCGGCGAGGTCGAGGAAGGCAGGCAGGTCGAGGTCACCGTCCATGCGGAACTCGCCCGGCCGCGGTTCGTGGAGGTTCCACGGTACGTACGTCTCCACCGTGTTGAGCCCCATCAGGCGGGCCTTGCGGAGGCGGTCCCGCCACTGGGCGGGGTGGACGCGGAAGTAGTGGAGTCCGCCGGAAAGGATGCGGAACGGCTCGCCGTCGAGCCGGAATCCGTCGTCGTCGATCTGGAGAAGGGGCATGCGCTCGTGCTCCTCAGCTGAACGGGATGCGCGGGATGCGCGGCTGGGCTCTCGCCTGAATGTTCACGTAAACATCCCGGACATGGCAAGCCCTTGGCAGCGGACGGCCGCGGGGTTGCCGGGATCTGACGCCCACGGCAACCCCGTACGGACCGGCCCGCTACGTCCGCGGGTCCCGGCGTCGCCGCCCTCTCATTCGATCCGCCGGGCGCCGGGGGCCGGGGAGACCGCGAACAGGTGCGGCGCCCGGTACCCGGCCGAACGGAAGGCGCCGGTGACGGCGGCGGCCAGCGCGTCGGCGCGGTCCTCCTCCACCAGCACGATGACGGAGCCCCCGAAGCCGCCGCCCGTCATGCGAGCCCCCAGCGCTCCCGCGTCCAGGGCCGTGTCCACCACGAGGTCGCTCTCGGCACACGAGATCCGGTAGTCGTCGCGCAGTGACGCGTGACCTGCGGTGAGGATGGGTCCCAGCGCCGCGATACGCCCCGCCCGCAGGTGGGAGACGGCCTCGGCGACGCGTGCGTTCTCGGTCACGATGTGCCGGACGAGGGGCACGAGGTCCGCGGGGAGCATCCGCCCGGCCCGGGGCAGTTCCGCCGGCGCGAGGTCCCGCAGCGCCGCGAGGCCGAGCCGGCGGGCCGCCCGCTCGCACCCGGCCCGCAGGGCGGCGTACGCGCCGTCCCCGAGGTCGTGCTTGACGCGGGTGTCGATGACCAGCAGGCGCAGTCCCTGTGCCTCCGGGGCGAAGGGAACGTGCTCGTGGGCCGCCGCGCGGATGTCCAGGTGCAGGGCCGTGCCGGCGGTGCAGCAGGCGGAAGCCATCTGGTCCATGACCCCGCAGGGGACGCCCGCGAAGCCGTTCTCCGCCCGCTGGGCGACGAGGGCGAGCGCGGGTGCGCTCAGGCCCAGTTCGAAGAGGTCGTTGTACGCGAAGGCGACCGCGCACTCGAGCGCCGCGGAGGACGACAGGCCCGCACCGGTGGGCACCGTGCTGTCGACGTGGAGATCGGCGCCCCCGATCCGGTGGCCGGCTTCGCGGAGCGCCCAGACGACGCCGGCCGGGTAGGCGCCCCAGGTGGTGACGACTCCGGGTACGAGGGAGGCGACGTCGAGGTCGATGAGGGGGCCGTCGCCCTGGGCGCTGTGCAGCCTCAGCCGTCCGTCCCGGCGGCGCCGCACGGCGAGCAGGGTGGTGTGGGGGATGGCGATGGGCAGGGCGAAGCCGTCGTTGTAGTCGGTGTGTTCGCCGATCAGGTTGACCCGGCCGGGCGCCGCCCAGACCCCGTCCGGATCCGCGCCGAAGATGCGCCGGAAGGCCTCCTTCACGCGCTCTCCCCCCGTGCGAAGGCCCAGGCGTCGGCCACGATGGAGTCCAGGCCGGTGTGCCGGGGGCGCCAGCCGAGCACGTCGTGGGCGCGGGCGGCGGAAGCGACGAGCACCGCCGGATCGCCGGGGCGGCGCGGGCGGACGACGGCCGCAATGGTGCGGCCGGTCACCCGGCGGACGGAGTCGATGACCTCCCGTACCGTGAAGCCCTCGCCGTTGCCCAGGTTGCAGATCAGGTGCTCGCCGGGACGGGCCGCGTCCAGGGCCCGGAGGTGGGCCTCGGCGAGGTCGGTGACGTGGATGTAGTCGCGGACGCAGGTGCCGTCGCGCGTGGGGTAGTCGTCGCCGTAGACCTCGATGTGCGGGCGGTGCCCCAGGGCCACTTGGAGGACGAGCGGGATGAGGTGGGACTCGGGATCGTGGCGCTCGCCGTGGCGCTCGTGGGCGCCGGCGACGTTGAAGTACCGGAGGGAGACGGCGGCCAGTCCGTGGGCCGCGGCCTCGCCGCTGATCAGGTGGTCGACGGCGAGTTTGGTGGCGCCGTAGGGGCTGGTGGGCGCGGTCCGCGCGGTTTCCGCGATCGGAACCTGCTCCGGCTCTCCGTACACGGCCGCGGTGGAGGAGAACACCAGGGTGCGTACGCCGGCCCGGCGCATGGAGGTGATCAGCTCCAGCGAACCGGTCACGTTGTTGCGCCAGTACTTCTCCGGGTCGCGCACGGACTCGGCGACCTGTGAGGAAGCGGCGAAGTGCAGCACGCCGGCGTAGTCGGAGTCCAGGAGGGCGGCGGCCTGGGCGACCCCGCCGCGGACGAAATCGGCGCCGTCCGGGACGCCTTCGGACACTCCCGTCGTCAAGTCGTCGAGCACCGTCACGCGGTGGCCGGCTTCCAGAAGGCGGGCCGCCACCACGCTGCCGATGTATCCGGCGCCGCCGGTCACCAGGTACCTGCTCATGAGGCGACCTCCCGCAGCCGCAGGGCCGCCGTTTCCGGAGCCACGTCGTTGACGAAGGAGTCCATGCCCGATTCGACGCCGGCGAGGAACTTGAGCTTGTCGGCCGACCGCCGGACCGTGAACAGCTCCAGGTGCAGGGCCAGTTCCCGACCGCCTGACTTGGGGGCCTGGTGCCAGGCGGCGATGTACGGGGTGGGGGGTGTCGGCGCCGCCTGACCTTCCCGGAGGAAGAGCCGGTCGAACCGGCGCAGCAGTTCCAGGTAGATGCCGGGGAACTCGGCGCGTTCCGCCTCCGTGAGGCGGGTGAGGTCGGGGACGCGGCGATGGGGATAGAGGTGGACCTCGTAGGGCCAGCGGGCGGCGTACGGGACGAAGGCGGTCCAGTGCTCGCCGGCGAGGACCACCCGCGAGGTGGCGGCACGCGCCTCGGCCAGCAGGTCCTCGAAGAGGTTCCCTCCGGTGACGGCCCTGTGGGTCTCCGCGACGGCGATCATCTTGGCGGTGCGCGGCGGCACGAAGGGGAAGGCGTAGACCTGCCCGTGGGGATGGGCGAGGGTGACGCCGATCTCCGCGCCCCGGTTCTCGAAGCAGTACACCTGCTCGACACCGGGCAGGGCCGACAGCCGTTCGGTACGGTCCGTCCAGGCGTCGAGTACGAGGCGGGCCCGGTCCTCGGTCAGATCGGCGAAGCTCGCTCCGTGCTCGGGCGTGAAGCACACGACCTCGCACCGGCCGGCGCGGCCCGCGAGGGAGGGGAAGCGGTTCTCGAACACGGCCACGTCGTAGTCCGCCGCCGGGATCTCGCTTTGGTGTCCGTCCCAGGAGGGGCACAGGGGGCACGCGTCGGTGGGCGGATGGTGGATGCGCCCCTGCCGGTGCGAGGCGATCGTGACCCAGTCGCCGGTCGCCAGGTCCAGCCGCAGCTCCGGCCGGCTCTCGACGGGCTCCAGCGGGCGCTGGTCGACCGTGTCGCGCTGGGCGCTGTCGTCGAGGTCGTAGTAGATCAGCTCGCGGCCGTCCGCGAGCTTGGTCGTGGTTCTCTTCACGGAACGTGCCCGTCTCTCGAAGTAGGCGGCTATCGAGCCACACGCCAACAAGAGTAAACAGGAACCAACTAAAGTCAACGTCAGGGTGTGGGCCGAGCGGATCGGATGTGCGACCTTGCTGGATACGCACCCTGAGGCAGGGTCAGATGGGCCGCACTCCAGCCGCTGAGCGAGGGTCTGTCCCCCTTGCCGTCCTGGAACGACGGTGGGATGACGGCGCGTTCGGCGCGGACGAGGGATTGGCAAGAGCGGGGGCATGGTCGACCTCGTCGACCATGCCCCGCCTGCGTGGCGCCGGTATCGGGCCGGCACTGGCCGTGGCCCGTCGGGCAGGCGCGGGTACGCGGCGCCGAAGTCAGGTGCGGCAACCGCCCCGCCGGGAACGCCCGGACGGTCCTGGACCTCGCACCGGGCTGGTTCAGTGGTCCTGCTAGGTTCAGTGGTCCTGCGTGCTCGCGATGATCAGTTGACCCACCTGCTCGCCGAGGAGGGTGCGCGCCTGCACGCCGAGTCCGTCGTCGGACACGAAGTAGTCGATCTCGGACAGGCCGGCGAAGCGGCTCAGGCCGACGATGCCCCACTTGCTGTGGTCGGCCACCACGGCCACCTGAGTCGCGGCGGCGATGAGCGCGCGGTTGGTCTCCGCCTCCGCGAGGTTCGGGGTGGTCACCCCGGCGCGCTCGGACACCCCGTGGGCGCCGACGATCAGCAAGTCGACCTGCAGGGAGCGGATCGCCTGATCCGCCAGGGGCCCGACCAGGGAAGCCGACTTGGTGGGGGCACCGCCCGTGACCAGCAGCGTCGGGCCGGCGGGGGCCCCCTCGGCCCCGGACGGCCTCAGCAGCTCCGCCACGGGCAGGGAGTTGGTCACCACGGTCAGCCCCGCGATGTCCCGCAGCCGGTGCGCGACGGCGTACGTCGTCGTTCCGCCGGAGATCGCCACGACACTGCCGGGCTTCACCAGGCCGGCGGCCGCTTCGGCGACCGCCGCCTTGGCTGCCGACTTGAGGGTGAACTTGGTTTCGAACCCGGGCTCGTCGGACGTGGTGGCGGAAGTGCTCACCGCCCCGCCGTGCACCTTCTCGACGGACCCGGCCCTGGCCAGCACGTCCAGATCACGGCGGATCGTCATGTCCGAAACCCCGAGCTGCTCCACGAGGGCGGCTACGCGCACCGCCCCCTTGCGGCGCACGATGTCGAGGATCAGTTCCCTCCGCTGCGCCGCTAGCGGCGTCGGCTCCGTCACAATCCCACCCGGTGATCTTCAGCGAATTCCAGACGAGGATCAATTGTACACTGCATCCATCACGATCGGACAAGAGAGTCGCGCAGTAAGTCACAGGCAAACCTGCGTGCGAATGCGCTTTTCCTGCATTTGCACCTGCTTGAGCAGCTGCGACGGTAGGCGACCTGCCGGCTTCATGAGACGGCGCAATGCGATTGATTGTGTTGAAGTCCGGAAAACTCCTCGCCCTACCGTCGTTTCCCACCACGGGCGTTCATGGGCACGGCCCGACGAGGCCCGTCCCCTCCCGGGACGGACCTCGTCGGGCGGACCACCGGTGTGGTCGCGTGCGGTGCGTCAGTCCGATGCCTCGGTCCGATGCCTCAGTCCGATGCCCCGTTTCGATGCGTCAGTGCGGTAGTCCGACGGCGCGTTCGCCGCTGCGGCGCTGCTGGATGACGACGGCCGCGACGAGGAGGGCGCCCTGGGCCACGTTCTGCCAGAACGTGTTGATGCCTTCGACGGTCAGTCCGTTCTCCAACGCCCCGAGCAACGCGACCGCCAGCAGGGTGCCGCCGATACCGCCCTTGCCGCCCTTGAGCGCACACCCGCCCAACGCCGCGGCCGTGATCGCCTTCAGCTCCAGCCCCTCGCTGCCCGACACCGGCTGGCCCGAACCCGTACGCGCCGTCAGCAGGATCCCCGCCACCGCCGCCACCACACCGATCAACGCGTACACGGCCACGAGATACTTGTTGATACCGATACCCGCCAGCCGCGCGGCCGTGTCGTTCCCGCCGATCGCGTACACGTTCCGGCCGATGTCCGTGTACTTCAACAGCACGTGTACACCCACCGCCACCACGACCAGGATCCAGATCATCACCGGAACCCCCGCGATCTTGCCCCGGCCCAGGAACACGAACAACGGATCATTGAGCACGTAGCCCTGCGCCCGCCCGTCCGACACCAGCTGCGCCACACCCTTGTACGCCGCCAGACCCGCCAGCGTCGCGATCGTCGGATTCACCCGCCCGTAGACGATGGCCACACCATTGACCACACCCACCAGCACCCCGACGCCCACCGCCGCGACGATCCCCACGTAGGGATTCGAACCCGCCGACGTGAACGCCATGGCACTCACCACCGACGCCAGACCCGCCTGCGAACCGACCGAGATGTCCAGCCCCCCGCAGATGATCACCACCGTCTGGACCACCGCCAGCAGACCCGTGATCGTCGCCGCCTCCGCGATCACCTGAAGGTTCGAAAAACTCAGGTAGTTGTCGTTCAACACCCCGAACAAGCCCAGGACCACCACCAGGGCACCGATCAGGCTCAGGTTCTGCCCCCCGAGCGAGGCGAGCAGGGCCCCTGTGGATGTGCGCACCGGAGCGGGGGTCGTCTCGGTGGTCGTCGGTGTCTGCGTGGTGGTCATCGAACGTCTCCATCGGCGGAGTCTGTGTGCGGTCGGTCGGAGGTGACGGGAGCGAGGTCGTCGGCCATGGCGAGGTTGAGGATGGCTTCCTCGGTGGCGTCCGAACGGCTGAGTTCGCCGGTGACGTGACCGTTCTGCATCACGACGATCCGGTCGGCGAGGCCCAGGACCTCGGGCAGTTCGGAGGAGATCACCAGCAGGGCGACCCCTTCCCGGGCGAGGTCGGCGATGATGCGGTAGATCTCCGCCTTGGCACCGATGTCGATGCCGCGCGTGGGTTCGTCGAGGATGAGGACCTTGGGCTTGCGCAGCAGCCATCGGGCGAGCACGACCTTCTGCTGGTTGCCGCCCGACAGGTTGCGCACCTCCTGCTCGATGGAGGGCGTGCGCACCCTCAGCCTGTCGGAGAAGTCCTGCGCCACCGCCTTCTCCTGACGTCGCTGGACGAACCGCCAGCGGCGCAGCCGGTCCAGGCTCACCAGTGAGGTGTTGTCCCGGATGGAACGGTGGAGGAACAGGGCCTGGGCCTTGCGCTCCTCGGGAGCAAGTCCGATGCTCGCCCGGATCGCGTCCTTGGGGCTGCGCAGGCGCAGGGGACGGCCGTTCACGGATACGCGACCCGACCGGATCGGCCGGTCGCCGGCGAGGGCGAGCGCCAGCTCGGACCGTCCGGCACCCATGAGCCCGGCGAGGGCGACCACCTCTCCGGCGCGGACGCGGAGGTTGATGCCGGAGACGTCGTCCGTGGTGACGTCCTCCAGCTCCAGGACCACGTCGTCGCGGGCGACGTCCTGCCGTACGAACAGGGTGGACAGGTCGCGTCCGACCATCAGGCGGACCACTTCCCCCTCGTTGGTGTCGCCGGCTTCGAGGACACCGGCGACCGTGCCGTCGCGCAGGACGGCTATGCGGTCGGCGAGGCGGAAGATCTCCTTCATGCGGTGGGACACGTAGATGAGGGCGATGCCCTGGTCCCGGAGCCGGTCGATCAGCGCGAAGAGCGCTTCCACCTCGTTCTCCGAGAGCGAGGAGGTGGGCTCGTCGAAGGCTATGACCTTGGCGTCACCGGTCAGTGCGCGCAGGATCTCCACCAACTGGCGTTGCGCCGGAGTGAGTTCCGATCCCAGCTGGTCGGGGTCGATGACCTTCTCGAAACCCAGCCGGGTCAGGTCCTCGGTGATGCGGCGGCGCAGCGCGGCCCGGTCGAGGCGGCGTCCCGCGCCGCGCGGCAGGGCGCCCGCGTAGACGTTCTCGGCGACCGAGACGTGCGGGATGATCTCGGGTTCCTGGGGGATGATCCGGATCCCGGCCTTGTGGGCGTCCTGGGGCGACGACAGCGGGTGCGGTCGTCCGCCCCACAGGATGCTTCCCTCGGTGGGCTGGTGGTCACCGGTGAGGATCTTCAGGAGTGTTGACTTGCCCGCGCCGTTCTCGCCCATGAGGGCGGTCACCTGGCCGCGGGGGAAGGTGAGCGTGACGCCGCTGAGCGCTTGCACCGCGCCGAAGCGCTTGGTGACGTTCTCCACGGAGATCTCTTCGCGGGGATCCTGGGCGGGGGCGGCGGGGGCGGCGGCAGCTGGTGGTTCTGTGCCGGCTGTGGTCATGCGGGCCTCACAGGCTGGGGTGCGTGTGCCGACCCGGCAGCGCTGCCGGTCGGCGGTGGTCGGGACGGGTACGAGCCGCTGCGGCGGCCGTACCCGTCCTGGAGGCGGGTCGGAGCTCAGCCGCAGGTGACTCCCGCGTCCTTCCAGTTGGAGGCGTCGACCATCTTGGTGGGGGCGAAGGCTTCCTGGGGGAAGTCCTTGCCGTTCTTCAGCTTGTCGAACATCGTCTGCACGGCGAGCGCACCGACGTCCTTGCCGTTGATGAAGAGCGCGGCCTTCATGCCCGACGGCTTGCCCGAGCCCCAGTTCTTGCAGGCGAGGTAGGCGCCGAGGCCCACGCCGATCACGTCGTCGGCCTTGAAGCCGGCGTTCTCCAGCGCGGTAACCCCGCCCTGGACGTTCTCGTCGTTGCAGCCCCACACCACCCAGTGCTTCACCGAGGGGTTCCCGGTGATCGTCGCGGCGATCTTGTCCTGTGCGCCCGTCGGGGAGTTGTCCGTCGGCACGTCGATGTTCTGCACCGGGGTGCCGGCGGACTCGGTGAACGCCTTCTTCGAGGCGTTCACCCGGTCGGTACACACCGTCACGTCCTGCTTCCAGGCCGAGATCGTGCGGGTCTCGGCGGGGTTCCAGCCGGCCTTCTTGAACTCCTCGGCGGCTCGCTTGCCGACCTCACCGCCCATCTGCTCACCGCTGAAGCCGATGCGCGGCACGAGGGCGTCGGCGCCGCAGGAGGCCGGGTCCGGTCCGGTGCTGCAGATCTGGTCGTCCGACGTCAGGAGCGCCACCTTGCCGTCCTGTGCCAGCTTGACCACCTGCGGGCCCACGGCCGGGTCGGGGACGACGACGATCAACCCGTTGCTCTTCTGCGAGATGGCCGCCTGGGCCTCGCTCACGGTCTTGTTGGCGTCGTTGCCCAGGTTCACAACCTTCAGATCGACGCCGAGTTCGGCCGCCTTCGCCTTGGCGCCCGCGGCTTCGCCGATGAAGTACTCCTGGTCGCCCTGCTTCTGAAGGTAGGTCAGGGAAATCTTCCCTTCGACCTTCGCGATCTCGGCGCCCCCGGCCGTCGTCTCCTGGCCGCTGGAGCACGCGGACAGGACGAGCATCGCGGCCAGACCCAGGGCCGCGGCCGCCACCGGTCGGCGGTTGTGGTGAGTGAGCATGTCATTCCCTTTGCTTGGACGGGTCACACAGGACCGAGCAGTGAGGTGCGCGAGGTGATGGGGCTGTGGGCCGGCCCTCGTCGCGTTCGGACCTGACCCAACGGCGGACCGGACGATCGACCGATTACCCCTGCCTGAGGAATCCGCCACAGTCGTTCTCTTTCGCACTTGATGCAACAGAGAAAAGCGCTGTTTCCGCCATAAGTCAACAGGGTGAAGCTGAGGTTTCCGATCGATGCGCCCCCGTGACCTTCTGCCCCGGGCTCAGCCCAACGGCCGCCCTGCCGCGAGGGACTTCCCGCTACGACCGGCAGGAGGACCTGCCCGTAGGGGCCCTTTGCCTGCGAGACGGCATCGCCGGACCCCCAGGACGCACCGCTTCCGCGGCCGGGCGGACCCACGCGTCACCGCGGCCCGGGGACTGTTGACTCCCCAACCAATGTTGGTTTGTGTTGATTGACCGGCCGGTCGCCTAGCGCTGAGCGGCGGACTCGTTCCAGCGCTGCTCGGCAGCCCCGCCCGCGCGTCCGAAGGCGACGGGTGCTCCAGGTTCACCGCTGCCGGAGGTCACGGCGAAGCCGGGGGCGATGTGCGGTTTGATGCGTCCCGCGGCATCGGTGGAGAAGACCAGGTTCTGCCCCGTCTTGGTGCCGATCGCCGAACAGGACCAGATGCCCACGCCGTCCCCGGTGGTGCCGCGCGCGTCCATGCAGTAGCCCGGGTTGGCGGCGTTGCGCAGGAGCCCCCTCTCGTCCAGACGCCACTGCTGTACGGAGGCCCCGTCCCGGCAACGCGCGGTGACCACGTCCACGCCGTTCGCGAAGACACCGCCGTGTACGTCCAGGCACAGGCCGGTGGCCGAGTTGACGGCCGGACCGTAGTCGGAGGCCCGGAAGGGCCGTACGGGAACGGCAGCGGAAGCCTGTTCCGCCGGCGTGGCGCCGCTGGACGCGGTCGGGCCACTGGCCGACCCCTCGGGGGACGGCGACGTGCCGGGTGACCCCTGCGGGGAGGGAGAGCCCGGGGAACGCGTCCCGGAGGGTGAGGCGGATGCCGAGGAGCGGGCTCCCGTCCGGCCCGGCCCCGGAGCCGGGGAGCCCCCGTCGGCGCGCGGCGGCAGCGCTGTCGGCGCCCGGCCGGCCACCGGGGGTCCCGCCGCCGGGCGCACGGCCACCACGACCAGCGTCGCGGCGACGAGGACGCCGGCCACTGCGAGGGCGATCCGTCCTGCCGGCCTCCTCAGGAGTGCGACGGCACTCCGGGCACCGGCCGTCGGCCCCGCCCGTCCGCCGCTGTCCGTGGCCGCGGGGACGACCGCGGAGAGGTAGGCGGCGCCGGAGGGGCCGAGCAGGGAACCGGCCAGCACGGGGCGGGGGTTGTCGCACAGGGCGACCAGGCCGCGCAGTGCCACCGCGCAGCCGGGGCATGCGCCGACGTGCCGTGTCAGATCCGGGTTGCTCCGCACGTCCGAGCGACTGGCGGCGGCGTCGAGCAGGCGAGCGTACCCGCGGCAGCCCGGCGTGGGCTGGGCACTCAGATGGGCACGCAGGCAGGCGTCCCGGCACGCGGCCAGCGCCCGTTCGGTCAGCACCGGTACGGCCTCGGGTCGGTCACCGGTCACGGTCGCGACGAGGTCGTCCGGCTCGCGCTCCACCACCGAGTGCCACAGGAGCGCCTGCTTGCGGAAGGAGAGGGCGGCGAAGCCCCGGGCGACGAGCGAATGGAGGGCCGGGTCGAACCCGGGCGGGGCGGGGGGTGCGGGTGGAGCCACCAGGGCAAGGAGCGCGGGGCGGGGTGGCCGGTCGAGGGCTTCCGCCGCGGGGCCGCGCATGCCCAGGACGAACTGGTCGATGGCGCGGTCCGCGGCGTGCTGGGCCTGTACGGGGTCGTTGGCGACCGTCAGCGCGAAGGCGGCGACGCGCGGGCGGTGACGCCCGCGCAGCTCGGTCTCGGCCACGGGTGCGGCGGGATTTCCGACGCGGATTGCTTCGCACAGCTGCTGGTCGGTCATCCGACTCGCAGCGGAGTGATGATTCGTCGACACGTGAGGAACATTCTGGATGGGGGAATGAAGTTCCCCCATTGTTCAGGACACGACATCTCCATCGGAAGTTCTTTCCGCGGCCAATTCGGATGGGTTTCCAGCGGAGGAGCGCCAATTACTGACGGCAAACCAGATGCACCGAACAGAGCGGCCGATGGATCTCCCGACCAGGAATTCAGCACGGCATATCGGTCTGCCCGCACGTTTCCACGCAGGAACTGCGCATTGCCGAATCCGGACTCGCCGTGTGACCCGTCAGGGCGCCGGAAGGCCTCCAGGCGGCAGCCCACGCCGAACAGAATCAGACACACACGCAAGAAAGTCAACACTGGCGATCTTGCTCCAGGAGCCACGCCGCAGGACGCACCTGTCCGCCCCGAGGACGCGCGGCAGCCCTACTCGGGCGGGGCGTCGCGCATCTCGTCGGCATGCTCCTCCACCCAGTCGCGCAGCCGCGCCAGCGGCTCCGCGACGCCGCGTCCCAGCGGGGTGAGCTCGTACTCGACGTGCAGCGGAACCGCCGGATAGACGGTCCTGTCCACGAGCCCCTTCTCCTCCAGCCGGCGCAGCGTACGGGTCAGGACCTTCGGGCTGACTCCCTCCAGACGGCGTGCCAGAGCCCCGAACCGCTGCGGCCCGTCCTCCATGGCCCCGATCGCGAGTGCGGACCACTTGTTCGCCAGCAGATCGAGCACTTCGCGACACGGGCATTGCGCCGCGTACACGTCGTGCCGATCGTGCCGCCGGGTCGTGCAGCCCTTGACCATCGGTCCTCTCCTGCCTTCCAGTCTTTCCACCCCATTACTTCCCGATGGGAAGTAATTTCCCCGGCGGGTTATCACTCCCCTGAGGGTACTTTCCGAAGGTGGCGCGTCCGCCCTCGGCCAACGGGCCGTCATCACACGGTACAGCGCCGCGTTTAGCCGATCGTTACGAATTCCGTCCCGGCCGGGCTGGATCTCCACACTCCACACACAGTAAGTTCAGTCACTCCCCGCTCGCCGCGCGGTCGTCCCGCGGCGAACACCCCGTGAGGCTGCTCGTTCAGACGCAGGCTCAACACTTTCCTCGTTGTACGACGCCGCGCGCCGACGGTCCCTGCGGCATGCCCCGGAACAGCCGACTGGAGACCAGTGAGCAGCCCTATCTGCCCCCGATGCGGTGACCACTTCCGGTGTGACTGCGCCGCGACGCAGCACACCTCGGCCGCGGGCCGCCCCGCGGCTCCGGCGCAGTTCGAGCAGGAGTGGGTCCGGCCGTACCTCGCCCTCCACGAGGCCGTACCCGGAGAAGCGCCGCCGGCCGCCACTGCGGCATGGGTGGTACCCCGGGTGGTACGGGCGAGCGACCTGCCGCCCGACACCGAGGTGCTCGGCCCGCCCGTGGCCGTGACCGGGGCGGGCCGCCGGGCCCGCAGGTCCGCGAAGGAGCGGAGGCACCTCCCCCTCACCGCGGCCGTCGCCACCCTGATCGGCTGCGCCGCGATCGCGGGCACGTACGCGTTCTCCCGGGAGCGGGACACCCGGGAGATGACGTCGCCGCCGCCGGCGAGCCGGCTGGACGTGCTCGACGTGGACGACGGCTCGGGCGCGGCCGCCGAGCCGTCCCAGCCCCGCGGCCCGCTCCCGGGCGGCGCGCAACGGACCGCTCCGGCAGGCGGACAGGGCCCGGCGGGTACGTCGGCACCGGCCGGCCGGCCCGCGCCGCCTTCCGCGCCGGCGATCCCGGGGGTGGGCTCCGCGTCGGCGGACGGGCGGCTTCCTGACGGTCAGAGCAGCACGCCATCGGCTCCCGGGCCGGTGCCCACCGCCGCGGGCCCGACGTTGCGCCGGCACGACGCGGGGCCCGAGGTGGCCGAACTACAGAACCGGCTCGCGCAGATCGGGGCGTGGAGCCTCCCCCAGCGAGGACGCTACGACAGGCACCTCCAGAACGCGGTCGAGGACTTCCAGGCGGCGCACCGCGTCCAGGGCGACCCGCCGGGGGTCTACGGCCCGGCCACCCGACGGCTGTTGGAGTCCATGACGTCCTGAAGGCGCCCCCTGCGAGGCTGAACGGTGGTACGGGGTGGGGGCGGACGGCGGGACCCACCCGTCCGCCCCCCTCTCACCATTCGGCCAGGGAGCCGTCTGCCCGCCGCCATACCGGATTGCGCCAGCGGTGACCGGTCTCGGCGGCGCGCTCGACGGCCTTCTCGTCGACGTCGATGCCCAGCCCGGGTGCGGTGAGCAGGGCGACGTGCCCGTCCTCGTACCGGAAGACGGAACGGTCGGTGAGGTAGTCCAGCAGGTCGGACCCGGCGTTGTAGTGGATGCCCAGACTCTGCTCCTGGATCAGGAGGTTGGGGGTGGCGAAGCCCACCTGGAGGCAGGCGGCGAGCGCGATCGGCCCGAGCGGGCAGTGCGGGGCCAGGGAGACGTCGTGGGTCTCCGCCATCGCCGCTATCCGCCGTACCTCGGAGATCCCGCCGGCGTGCGACAGGTCGGGCTGGGCCACGGCGATCCCCTGCTGGAGCACCGGTTCGAAGTCCCAGCGGGAGTAGAGCCGTTCCCCGGTGGCGATGGGGATGCTGGTGGAGCGCACGACCTCACCGATGTGGGCGCTCATCTCGGGCACCACGGGTTCCTCGACGAAGAACGGCAGGTACGGCTCCAGCAGCGGCAGCACCCGCCGCGCCATGGGGAGGGTGAGCCTGCCGTGGAAGTCCACGGCGATGTCGAAGTCGTCGCCGACCGCGGAACGGACGCCCGCCACCCGGTCGACGATGTCGTGGACGGCCCGGGGCGTGTCGATGAGTTCCAGCTGGGGGGAGGCGTTCATCTTGATCGCCGTGAAACCCTCGGCCTTGCGGGCGGCGGCCTGTTCCGCGACGTCGGTCGGGCGGTCGCCGCCGATCCAGCTGTACACCCGTGCCCGGTCGCGGACGTTTCCGCCGAGCAGCTGCCACACCGGCACGCCCAGTGCCTTGCCCGCGATGTCCCACAGCGCCTGGTCGATGCCGGCGACCGCGCTGGACAGGACGGGGCCACCGCGGTAGAAGCCGCCCTTCGTGAGGACCTGCCAGTGGTCCTCGATGCGCATCGGGTCCTGGCCGACGAGGTAGTCGGAGAGCTCCTCGACGGCGGCCGCGACGGTGTGCGCGCGGCCCTCGACGACCGGTTCGCCCCAGCCCGTGATGCCCTCGTCGGTGTCGACGCGCAGGAAGCACCAGCGGGGGGCGACCAGGTAGGTCCGCAGGGAGGTGATCTTCACTTGGACTCCTTCTTCACGGCCCAGCCGCCGTCGACGGTCAGATGGGTGCCGGTGATGTACGAGGCGTCGTCGGACGCGAGGAAGGCGACGGCGGCCGCCACTTCGTCGGGGTGGCCGAGCCGCCCGAGGGCCGTGGCCCGCGCGGAGAGCAGTCGGCCCTCCTCGTCCACGTCCTCCCAGTTCTCGGTGAGGATGGGGCCGGGCAGCACGGAGTTGAAGCGCACCTCCGGTCCGTATTCGACCGCGAGCTGACGGATCAGCGCGCACATGCCGCCCTTGGCCGCCGCGTACGCGGGGTAGCCGGGCAGGCTGCACAGCGCGTGCACGCTGGATGTGGCGACGAAGGAACCGCGGTGGGTGCGCAGGTCGTCGAGGAACGTGCGTACGGCGAGGTAGGGCGCCTTGAGGTTGACGGCCATCTGCTGGTCCCAGCCGCTGCCCGGCAACTCGTGTGCCGCGGCGTGGGTATGGACGAAGGCGTTGCTGTGCACGATGCCCACGGGGCCGAACAGCGTGTGGGTGCGGTCCTTCAGACGGCTCCACTCCTGTTCGGAGGAGACGTCGCACCGCACGAACGCGGCCCGTCCGCCGTTGCCGCGGATCGTGTGTGCGAGTGCGGTGCCGGCTTCTTCCGCGATGTCGGCGAGGACGACCGCGGCTCCTTCGGCGGCCAGGCGTACGGCGCTGGCCGCGCCGATGCCGGACGAGGCGCCGGTGACGACGGCGGTTCGTCCTGTGAATCGGTTCATGCTCGGTCCTTCGTGTGCTGTCGTGGGGTGGGGTGCCGGTCAGCGGGTGACGTCCTGGCCCTGGAGGAGGTCCAGCTCGGGGCGCCGCGGCAGGCCCTCCCAGTCGCCGGGTGAGGACACCGCGAAGGCCCCGCAGGTGGCGGCGAGCCGGAGCCGGCCGGTGAGGGGGGCGCCGTCGAGGAGGCCGGCGAGGTATCCGGCGACGAAGGCGTCCCCGGCCCCGATCGGATCCACGAGCGTGACCGGCACGACGTCCTGGGCGGCCTCCTCCTCGCCGTCCGTGACCGCGAGTGCTCCTCGGGCGCCGAGTTTGAGGACCGCCTCGCGCGGACCGAGCCCGAGCAGGGCGCGCGCCATGGTCGCGGGTCCGGCCTCGGGGACGAGGAGTGTGGCCTCGTCGGGGCCGGCGAAGACGATGTCGGCGTAGCTGACGAGGTGGGCGAGTTCGGCCGTGGCCTCCGGCCGGGACCACAGCAGCGCCCGGTAGTTGAGGTCCAGGGAGACGGTGACGCCCGCGGCGCGGGCGAGTTCGACTGCCTTGCGGACCGCGGCGCGCGGGGCTTCGCCGAGGGCCGGGGTGACGCCGGTGACGTGCAACACCTTTGCGCGGGCGATGAGTTCCGGGTCGATGTCTTCGGGGTCGAGGCGGGAGCCGGCGAGACCGCGTCGGTAGTAGGTGACGCGGGTGTGGTCCGGTGTGCGGCGTTCGCGCAGCATGAGGCCGGTCGGCGCGGTGTCGTCGACGCGTGCGCGGGTGACGTCCACGGCCTCGCCCCGGAGTCCGTCGAGGATCATCGTGCCGGCGCTGTCGGCGCCGACCCGTCCGGTCCAGGACGCCCGGTGTCCGAGGCGGCTGACGCCGATGGCGACGGTGGCCTCCGCTCCCGCGAACGCCAGGCGCAGCGGTGCGCCGGGGGCCAGCGGGCCGGGCTGTGTGGCGGCCAGGACTCCCATGACCTCTCCGAGGGTGACGAGTGCCGTCATGAGCGCAGACCGTCCAGCAGGGTCGCGGCCCGTTCACGCAGCGCGTCCAGGTCTCCGCCCTCGCAGGCGTCTCCGACCAGGGGGCTTCCCATGCCCAGGGCCGTGGCACCGGCCGCCAGGTAGGCCGGGGCCTGGTCGAGTCCGATCCCCCCGGTCGGGACCAGCGGGATGTCCGGCAGGGGCGCCCGTACGGCCCGTACGTAGTCCGGGCCGCCGATCGAGGCGGGGAAGAGCTTGACCATGGTGGCGCCGTCCCGCCAGGCGGCCGCGATCTCGCTCGGCGTCAGTGCGCCGGGGAGGACGGGGACGCCGAGGCGGCGTGCCTCCCTGATGACGTCCGGGCACGTGGCCGGGGTGATGAGGTAGGTGGCACCGGCCTCCACGGCGCGCTGCGCGTCGAACGGGGTCATGACGGTGCCCGCTCCGAGGGCGAGTCCGGCCGGCTTGGACTGGGCGTACTCGCGCAGCGCGGGCAGGACGCCCGGTGTGGTGAGCGTGAACTCGACGGCCCGGACGCCCGCTTCGTGGAGGGCGTCGGCGGTGGCGGCGAAGTGCCGGGGCGTTCCCGAGCGCAGGATGGCTATCGTCGGCGCGGCGGCGAGGGCGGTGGTCAGATCCGTCATGACGAGGAACCTCGGGGGTCGTGAGGAGCGGTGGTGGGAGGGTGCGCCGGGCCGTCGGCGAAGGGCGCAACCGGCAGACCGGTGGCGCCGGGCCGGCAGACGAAGACCCGGCCCGCGAGCGGCTCGTTCGCGAGCTGCTCGGGGGACAGTTCCTCGGCCGCGGTGGTGATCACCAGGACGTCCAGGTCCGGCCCGGCGAAGGCGCAGCTGGACACGTGTGAGGCGGGGACCGTCACGACGGCGTGGAGTGCGCCGCCGGGGGTGTACGCCCTGACCTGGCCGGCGCCCCACACCGCGACCCAGACGCGGCCCTCGGTGTCGACGGCCAGGCCGTCGGGCACTCCGGCGTCGCCCGTGTCGGCGAAGGGGCGGCGGGCGGAGAGCTCACCGGTGACGGGGTCGTGGTCGAAGACGTCGACGCGGCGCGTCGGGCTGTCCGCGTAGTACAGCAGCCGGCCGTCGGGGCTCCAGCCGAGGCCGTTGGAGATGGTGACCGAGTCGAGCAGCACCGTCACGGCGCCGCTGGGGTCGAGACGGTAGAGGGCGCCCGCGCCCGGAGTTGCGTCCTCGGCCATGGTTCCGGCGAGCAGCCGCCCGGCGGGGTCGCACTTGGCGTCGTTCATCCGCCGGGGCGGCCCGCCCTCGGGGAGGGCGGGAGCGGCGAACTCCCCGCACGCACCGGTGTCGTCGACACGCAGGAACGTCGTACCTGCGGCGGCGAGGAGCCCGCCGGACGCGCAGAGCGCGACCGCTCCGACGGGCCGGTCCAGGCTCAGGGTGGTCCTGGGCCCGAGATCCGGCAGGCCGCTCCCGTCGTCGCGGGCCACCAGCGGAGCCCGGTGGACCAGGCCGGCCGGGATGTCCACCCACAGCAGTTCACCCCGCTCGGCGTGCCAGAGGGGCCCTTCCGACAGGCGCCCCGGCTCGGGTGCGCACGGCACTGCGGTCACTTGCATGATGTCGCTCCTCTACGTCCGGGGCGAAACTCTAGGACTTCTTCTAACCCATGTAAATATGCATCGTCCAACGCCTGGAATAAGCTGGCCGCGATCACACCGAGGGTGATCACACGGAAGCACCGGTCTCTGCCACGACCGAGCGAATGGACGCACCCATGCCGAAACGCACCGCCCAGGACATCCGCCGCCGCAACCGATTCGACGCGTTGCGGTGCGTCTTCGCCGCCCCCGGCCCGGTGAGCCGGCAGGAGATCGCGGCGGCCACGGGACTGTCCTTCGCGACCGTGGCCAACCTCGTCGCGGAGCTGCTGGAGGCCGGAGTCCTCCTGGAGGCCGGCCACGAGGACTCGAAGGGCGGCCGCCCGCGGGCGCGGCTGGCGGTCAACGCCGACCGCGGGGCCCTGATCGGGATCGACGTCGCGGAGACGTCCGTCCAGGTCGAGCTGTTCGACCTGGCGCTGACGGTGCTGCGGAGCGTGCGACTTCCCCTGCCGCGGGCCGACGTACGGCCGGACGAGGTGGTCGAAACCATCGTGGCCGCGGTCGAGGGCCTGTGGGACACCGCGGAAGGACGTCCCCCGCACGTCCTCGGAGCCGGTGTCAGCGTTCCCGGCCTCGTCGAGCGCGAAGGCGGCGTGTCGGTCTTCTCGCCGTACTGGTCCTGGCGTGACGTACCGCTGCGCGCCCTCCTCGCCGAGCGCCTCGACATGCCGCTGTACCTGGACAACCCCCTCAAGGCCGGCACCGTCGCGGAGATGTGGTTCGGCGCCGGACGCGAGGTGGACGACCTCGTCGTGGTCACCCTCCGGGCGGGCGTCGGCGCGGGCATCGCGGTCGACGGCGCGCTGTACCGGGGCGCCACCAACAGCGCCGGAGAGTGGGGCCACACCTGCCTGATCCGCGACGGCCGGGAGTGCCGGTGCGGCAGGCAGGGCTGCGTGGAGGCCTACGTCAGCACGAGCGGCATCGTCCGGACCGTACGGGAACTGGACGAGGACAGCCCACTCCTGGACGCCGACGAGGCGGGCGTCGTCACGTCGGTCGCCCGGGCCGCGGCGGAAGGCGACGCCGTGGCCTGCGAGGCCGTGGCACGGACCGCCCGCTACCTGGGCATGGCCGCGGCCGACCTGCTCAACCTCTTCAATCCGCAGACCCTGGTCCTGGGCGGATGGGTGGCGGACCGCCTCGGCGAGCCACTGCTGCGACAGACCCGCGACGTCATCGCGGCGCACGCGCTGCCGGCGACGCTGGAGGCGCTCACCCTGCGGCTGAGCACGGTGCCGGACAACCCCGTGACCCTCGGCGCCGCCACGTTCGCCCTCGAAGGCTTCCTCGACGACCGCGAGACCTTCGGTCCCGTGGCGGCGGGGCGCCGCGCGGCGCGGGCGGCCCGGGCGCGGACGTCCTGAGGCGCGGCGCCGCCGTGCCGCCCGTCGGTGCGGGGCGGGAGCCGGGTGCCCGCACGACGCACCACGGGCCGTGCGGCCGGGTTCAGCCGGCCGGTGGCGCCGTGCTCTCGCGCACCACCAGAACGGGCTCCACGAAAGCCTGCCGCGTGGTCTCGGACCCGCCGATCTGTTCGAGGAGCAGCGCGACGCACTGCCTCCCCACCGCGTCGAAGTCCTGACGGACCGTCGTGAGGGGGGCGGGGAAGAACGCGGCCTCGGGGATGTCGTCGAATCCGATGACGCTGACGTCGGCGGGAACGCGCCGCCCCGCCTCGTGCAGTGCGCGCATCACGCCGAGGGACATCTGGTCGTTGGCGGCGAACACCGCCGTCACTTCCGGGCGGGCGGCCAGCGCACGTCCGGCCTCGTACCCCGAGGCCGCGGACCAATCCCCGTACAGGAGGGGCGGGACGACGGCGCCGGCGTCCTTGAGCGAGCGGTGCCAGGCTTCGGCCCGCCGCCGCGCCGCGTAGGAATCGCGGGGTCCCGCGACGTGCCAGACCGTGCGGTGCCCGAGCCCGAGCAGGTGCGCGACCGCGCTGCGGGTCCCCTCGGCCTGGTCGATGTCGACGTTCGCGTAGCGGTGGCCGGTGTCCCCGTCGGCGAACACCACGGGGACGGCGGACGGCAGCCGCAGCTCGGGGGTGTCGAGGATCTGCGACTCGATCAGGATGATGCCGTCCACCGACTGGACCATCAGCTGCTGGAACGCCTGGCGCACCGCGGCCCCGGTCTGCGCGTGGGCTCCCATGAAGTTCACGAACAGGTCGGCTTCACGGGCGGCGTCCGAGATGGCGGCGAAGGTCCGGGCGTTGCCGTAGGCGCTGATGTCGAAGCTGATGACGCCCAGCGTGCCGAACCTTCCGGTGACCAGGGCCCGCGCCGCCGTATTGGGCCGGTAGCCGAGCATCTTCATCGCGGCCAGCACCCGCTCGCGGGTGGACGCGTCCACGTTGTCCCGGTTGTTGGCCACTCGCGAGACGGTCTGCGACGAGACCCCCGCCATCGCGGCGACATCGGCCATGGAGGGCGACTGCCGTTGCGGACGGGACCTTGGTGATCTTGTTCCGACTTCGCGCGGCATGTGAACCGGACCTCCGACCGGGCTCTCAAAGCAGACTGGCAGTTCTCCTCGCCGATGGTAGCGCCGGGCACCGAGCGACCATCGGACAGATGGGGATGCAGGGGAGGAATCCGGCGAGGATGGCCCAGACCAGAGGGGCCGCCCCCGACCTTACCCGTCAGTTCCCTTGACACCGCCCGACGCCGCTTCAAGACTCTCCCCACCTCGCAATGTTAACGCAAACATACGGGGAGGACATGCTGCCGTAACTCAACGGTGCCCGGCTCCGCCCATCTCCCCCGCGACCGGCGGGATGCCCGATCGCCTTCGTTCCCCCTCCCCCGGCGCACGCGATCACGCCCCGGCCTGGCAGCACCCTCCCCCCATCCACGCCCCCTCCCATCCGCCCCACACGACTGGAGAGCAGCTGTGCCCGTCATCAGAAGAACCTCCGTCGGCTCGCCCCGCCGAAGGCGCACCGGCCTCGGTACGTCGGCCTTCACCGCAGCGGCGCTGCTCGTCGGCGGGGCGGTGTCACCTCCCGCCGCGGCCGACGCGGACCAGCCGGCGGGTGTGACCGTCCGCCTCGACCCCGGGTACCAGCAGCAGCCGTTCGAGGGCTGGGGCACCTCCCTCGCCTGGTTCGGCCACGTGACCGGCGGCTGGCCCGAAGCCCAGCGCAACCGGCTGGCCGACGCCCTCTACGGCGCGGGCGGGCTGGGCTTCACCATCGCCCGGTACAACATCGGCGGCGGTGACAGCCCGGAGACCGAGCCGTACATGCGCGTCGGCGCCGCGGTACCCGGCCACTGGAACCGGCCGGGACCCGAGACGCCCAACTGGTGGAACCCCGAGGACCCGAGCCACTGGAACCCCGACGCCGACCCCAACCAGCGCTGGTGGCTCAGGGCGGCGAAGGCCCGGGGCGCGGACACCTTCGAGGCGTTCTCGAACTCCCCGCCGTACTTCATGACCAACAGCGGCCTCGTGTCCGGCGCGGCCAACCCCGACGACGACAACCTCCGCTCCGACCAGTACGAACGCTTCGCCGCCTATCTTTCCGGCGCCCTGCGACGCGTCCAGGACTCCACCGGTGTCACCTTCGGTTCCGTGTCGCCCGTCAACGAGCCGAGCACCGACTACTGGCGCGCCGGCGGACGCCAGGAAGGATCCCACTGGGCGATCGACTCGCAGACCCGCATGATCACGGCCCTCCGGGCGGAGCTCGACGCGAAGGGGCTGCGTACTCCGATCGCGGCGATGGACGAGACGAACCCGGACCTGTTCCGCACCAACTGGGATGCCTACGGCGTCTCGGCCCGCTCCGCCGTCGGCACGCTCAACACCCACACCTACGGGACGAACGGGCGGACGGGGCCGCGCGACATCGCCAAGGGCTCGGGCATCCCCCTGCGGATGTCGGAGGTGGACCTCGGCGGCCGGGCCCCGCAGAGCTTCACCGACATGAGCCCCGCCCTCGACCTGGCCGGCCGGATCACCGACGACCTCAAGGAGCTGGAACCCCGGGCCTGGGTGCTGTGGCAGGCCGTCGAGGACTACGAGAACATGACTCCGGCCCACGAGAACAGCAACTGGGGGCTGATCCAGGCCGACTTCACCCCGGCCGACGCCGCGAAGGAGCCGCTGCGCAAGAACAAGAAGTACTGGGCGATGGCCCAGTACAGCAGGTTCATCCGGCCGGGTGCCCGCGTCATCTCCACGGACGACGACACCACCCTGGCCGCGGTGCGACCCGGCGGTCAGGGCGCGGTGGTGGTCCACACCAACCCCACCGGTGCGGGCCGGACGGTGACGCTGGATCTCGGCGGCTTCCGGAAGGTGTCCCCCCAGCCGGTCAAGCGGTACACGACGGACGCGACCAAGAACGTCCACCGCGAGGCCGACCTCGCCACCACGGGCCAACGGCTCACCGTGACCGTCGGCCCGAACTCGGTCACGACCCTCGTCGTGCCGGGCGCATCCGGTGTGAACGCCGAGGCGGCCGCCGTCTCGTCCGCCGCTCCCCGTCTGCTCGTCAACTCCCACAGCGGCATGGCGCTCTCCGGCGCCGCGGCCGGAGGGGCCGTGGTCCAGCACGTGCCGAATCATGGTGACGCCGCGCAGCAGTGGGTCCTGGCCAGGACGGTGCCCGGGGACTGGAGCAGCACCGCTGCGTACCGTGTGACGAACGTCGGGAGCGGCAAAGTCCTCGGCGTCGTCGGTGGCACGCTCGCCCTGGTCCCTCCCGGGCCGTCGATAGCCCTGCGGTGGATGCTGTCCACCACCGGCGACGGGCAGTACACGCTGGTCAACAGTGCGACGGGCACCCTCCTCGACGTCACGGGCGCGTCCACCGCGGACGGCGCTCCGGTCGGCGTCCACCGGCCCACCACGGGGAGCAACCAGACCTGGGACTTCCGCAGGGGCCCGGCCGACTGGCAGGCGCTGCGCGCGCGGCACAGCGGCAAGTGCCTCGACGTGACCGGCGCTTCCACGGCGGAGGGCGCTCCCGTCACCCAGTACACCTGCAACGGGGGAACCCACCAGCAGTGGTCGCTGCGCACGACCACGGACGGCCATGTCAGCGTCGTGGTCCGGCACAGCGGCATGTGCCTCGACGTGACCGGCGGCTCCACGGCCGACGGCGCTCCGGTCACCCAGTACACCTGTGGCAACGGGCCGAACCAGCAGTGGTCGGTGCGTCCGACGGGCGGAGGGTACTTCCGCCTGGTCGCCCGGCACAGCGGCAGGTGTCTCGACGTCAGCGGTGCATCGGCCGCCGACGGCGCATCCGCCGTCCAGTACACCTGCAACGGGGGCGTGAACCAGGAGTTCCGGACCGGGTGATGCGCGCGGCCGGTGACGGGCCCGTGCGGTCCGTCACCGGCCGCGGGTGCTCCGTGGACGCCGTGCTCCGCCTGCCTCCGCCGGGGGCGAAGCGTTGCCGTGCATTTACCCGGGGGCCGTTTTGATTGCGTAAACATAACGGGTCTAGTCCAGATCCGGGTCTCGTGCACCCGAGTCCCGGCCCTACGGGAGGACCCTCCATGAAGCGCAGGTCCCTGATCACGGCGACGGCCGGTTCCGTCGCCCTCGGCGCCGCGTTCCCGGCTGCTGCCGAGGCCCGCGAGCCGGGCCTCGGCGCCGCGCCCCTGTGTACGTTCAACGTCATCAGCGACATCCAGGGAGACCTGGGCGACTTCGCCGTCGCCCTGAAGGACATCGCGGCGACCGCCCCGCACGGCTCGGGCGTCGCGGTCGCCGGCGACATCACGCCGCGCGGCTACGACTTCGAGTACGCGGCGGTGCGGCAGGTGCTGGAGCGCGGCCCGCGGCCGCGCCAGGTCGCCTGGGCCATCGGCAATCACGAGTTCTACGTCCCCAAGTACTCCGATCCGCAGACGCTCGCGCTGTCCACCTGGCCGAACGGCACCGCGGAGGACTCGCTGTTCCGCAGCTTCCACCGGTTCGCGGGGCGCAACGCGGTGTACGCGGAGACGACGTTCGGCGGCATACCCGTCCTGACCATCGGCACCGAGCGCTACATGCACTACCACGACCCCAAGCTGTGGGACGAAGTGTGGCTGAGCGAGGCCCAGTTGCGGTGGCTCGACGACCGGCTGCGGTACTGGTCCCGGCGGCGCAGGCCGGTCATGGTGATCGCCCACCACCCACTGCCGGACACGGTCTCGGGTACGCGCAACAAGCTCTACATGAGTGACTACCTCCAGGCCGACTCGCTCCTCGCCCTGCTGGGGCGCCACCGCGACGTGTTCTTCTTCAGCGGGCACACGCACTGGAACCTGGCCCTGTCGGACTGGTACGTACGGCGGGTCGTGCCCGGCACGGCGAACCTGGACGGGTTCTCGGTGATCAACACCGGGGCCGTGCAGACCGGTTTCACCGACAACGGGCAGGGCGGCGAGACCACGGTCCCCGGCGTCTTCAACCAGGGTCTCCAGGTGGAGGTGCACCGGGACCGCGTCGTCATCAAGGCACGGGACTTCGCGGCAGGGCAATGGCTGAAGCAGATCTCCGTCCCCCTGGCCACCAGGATCTGACCCACCCCACGGGGAGGGAACGCCGGGCTCCGGCCCGCGTCGGCCGGGCGGCAGGCGCGGGCCCGGAAGCTCGAAACGCGCCCGTTCGTAACGCTCCGCCAGGGCCACATGCACGACATGTCATAAGTGTTTACGAGCTGTTGACATTGCGGCGCTTCGTGGGCCAATCTCTGGGCACAAATGTTGGTTCACGCGCAGAAATGTTGGTTACTGTGCAAAGCGGGGGGCGGGACGCGCCACGTTTGCGACGAGTGCCATCGCGTGCGCGATGACGTCAGGGATCTGCATGCGAAGAGTGAGATCCGTCCTGGTAGGCCTGAGCCTGCTCCTGCCTGTTCTCGGCGGGGCGCCGACGGCGGCGCTGGCCGCACCCGTCACCACCGAACCGGGCACCCAGTTCCCGGACACCACGGGGGAAAGGGTGCAGGCCCATGGTGGTGGGGTGATCAAGGTCGGCGACCACTACTACTGGTTCGGCGAGGACCGGGGCGACGACAACAAGTTCCGCTACGTGTCCGCCTACCGGTCCAAGGACCTGAAGAACTGGGAACCCCGCGGCCACGTCCTGACCCAGGAGGCCGACCCCGAGGTCCGTTCCGCGGTGATCGAGCGGCCCAAGGTCCTCTACAACGACAAGACCAAGCAGTTCGTCATGTGGATGCACAAGGAGGCCGACGACTCCTACGCGGAGGCCCGCGCCGCCGTGGCCGTGTCCTCCACGATCGACGGGCCCTACACCTGGAAGGGATCCTTCCGTCCGAAGGACGCCTCCGGTACCGAGCACATGTCCCGCGACATCACCGTGTACGAGGACAAGGCCGCCGGCAAGGCCTACATGATCTCCGCCGCCAACCACAACGCCGACCTCCACATCTACGAACTCACCGACGACTACACGCAGGTGAAGGAACTGGTGGCGAACCCCTGGCCGGGTCAGCACCGGGAGTCGCCCGCTCTGTTCAAGCGCGGGGACGTGTACTTCATGCTCACCTCCGGGACCAGCTACTGGAACCCGAACCAGCAGAAGTACGCCACCGCGAGCAACCTGGCCGGTCCGTGGACGCCGATGAAGGACGTCGGCGACCACATCGGGCACCATTCGCAGACGACGTTCGTCCTGCCGGTGGAAGGCAGCGACACCACTTCCTTCCTCTACATGGGAGACCGCTGGGCGGGCGTGTGGTCCGACCCGAAGCACGTCAACGACTCCACGTACGTGTGGCTTCCGCTGGAGTTCCCCAACTCCACGACCATGGTGCTCCCGTGGTACTCGCAGGTCTCGATCGACACGGAGACCGGCCGGATATCCGGCTCCGGTGACCCCCTCAACACGATCACCGGCAAGAACGGCGCCTGCGTCACCGTCCCCGGCAGCCTCTCCGACAACCAGACGCCCGTCACCCGGGAAACCTGCACCGGCGGCCTCAACAGCCAATGGCGGTTCACCGACAACAACAACGGCTACGTCCGCGTCCTCGCCCAGCACAGCGGCAAATGCCTCGACGTCGCCGACAACTCCACCGCCGACGGAGCCGAAGTCAAACAGTACGACTGCGGCTGGGGAGACAACCAGCGCTGGCGCTTCGAGAACCTCCCCGACGGCCACGTACGCATCGTCGCCAAACACAGCAGCAAGTGCCTCGACACCCAGAACGGATCCACCGCCACCGGCGCCAGAATCGTCCAGTCGGAATGCGACGGATCGGCCGGCCAGGCCTGGAAGATCGGCGCCCCCACCACCCCCACCGACCCGACCGATCCCACCAACCCGCCGACCCCCGGGACGGCCGAGCAGCAGCTCACCACCTCCGTCAACCCCGGCGTCCTCACCATGGCCACCACCTCGGATCCCGTCCAGCTCCCCCCGGTCGACTTCGGCACCGGCGGCACCTCCACCGGCAACCTCAACCCCATCACCGTCAAGGACTTCCGCGGCGGCACAGCGGGCTGGTCACTCACCGGCAGAATCACCGACTTCACCACACCCCGCGGCAAGATCGACGCCGACCACCTCACCTGGACACCCACCTGCACCACCGCACCCAACAGCCCCACCACCTGCACCGCAGGAACGGCCGGAACCATCGGAAAGAACGGCGCGACCCTGGCATCCGGTGCCGACGGTGACCTGACCGGCGGTGAGTTCACCGCCAACGCCTCAGTCTCCCTCGACGTCCCGAAGTACACCCCTGTCGGGAACTACACCGCGACCCTCACCCTCACCCTCCTCTGACCGCGCCCGCGTGCCGGACACCGAGTGTCCGGCACGCGACGCCCAGAAAGCTGACGAGCCATGCGCACAGCGTTCGCCGCCCTCCTGCTCCTCGCCCTCATGACCCTCTCCCCCGCACCGGCGGGAGCAGCGGACAACGGCGAATGGTCGGTCAAACCCGCGGACTCCGCGATCACGCCGCGGACGGCGTTCCAGCTCCCGGCGCACCCCGGCACGACGCTGTCCGACCGCGCGGTCGTCACCAACACCACGGACGGAGACCTGACGTTCCGCCTCTACGTCGCCGACGCGCACAACACGGAACGCGACGGCGGACTGGCGGTGCGCGGCATCGACGAAGCCCAGCAGGACGTGGGCTCCTGGGGCAAGCCCGAGCGGGACGTCATCACGGTCCCGGCCCGTTCTGCGGTGACGGTCGGCCTCACCCTGCGGATTCCCCGTGACGCCTCCCCCGGCGACCACGTGGGGGCCCTCGTGGCCGTCGACAACCGCGTCCAGGCCGGGGCCGGTTCCCACCTCGGCGTCCAGCGCGGTGTCGGAGCCCGGATCTACCTACGCGTCGACGGACCGCAGAGGCCCGGTCTCGCCGTCGAGGACGTACGGTTCACGGCACGGACCCCGCACCTGCCGGGGACCGGAAACAGCACGTCGACCGTCTCGTACACCCTGCGCAACACGGGCAACGTGAAGCTCGACCCCCAGGTATCCCTCCGTGTCGGGGGCGTGTTCCTGGGAGGGCCCACAGAGCGCCGGCTGGCGGACGTACCGGCCGAGCTGCTCCCGGGGCAACGAGTGCGGCTCTCCGAATCCTGGTCCGCCGCACCGTTCGCGGGCTGGGGCGAGGTCACCGTCACGGCGACCGCGGACAGCACCCGTGCCTCCGGATCCGACGGTTTCCTCACAGTGCCGTGGCTCCTCGCGGGAGCTCTCGCGCTCCTGTCCGCCGCCGGCCTGCTGGTCCGCCGCAAGCGGAAGGCCGCCCGGGTGGCCGAGCCCGCCGGGGACGAGTGACCTCCTGCCCCCGTCGGCCGGGTCTACGGGGGCGGCGGATGCGCTCCGGGGAAACGCGGTGGACACGCGTCCTGGGGCAGGCCATCAGCCCGTCGCCGGGCCGTCGTCGAGGGCTGTCACCTGGCCCGCAAGGACGACCTGCTCTCGCTGCCGGACCCGCTCGAACAGTTCAGTGCCCTGACCTCTCCAGCACGCCAGGTACCAGCGCGCATACCTCGGGTGGGGCGTGTTCGTCCTGATGCACCGCTGACACCCCGCGCCCGCGAGTCCCGGCGCCACCTGCCGGGGCCCACGGGTGTGGCACCGCACTCGGCGTTGCCCGCCCGAGCGGCCCCCAACGCTGCGCGGGCCGACCACGGAGGCTTCGACCAGCCGGTCCAGCCCCCGAATACGTGGGTCCGCTGCCTGCTCCAGGTCGCACCGTCCGTACCCGTCACAGAGATCACGCCCCAGCCGGTCCCCGTGAACGTCACCCCGCTCCGGGCGACTCCGCCCAACGACTTCCACGCCCCCCATTCCCCGTCCCTGGTCATACGGGTCCACACCGCATGGTCGAGGCCTATCAGAAACTCTTCTTCTTCCCCGAGGGACAGCGTGTGCTCGGTCACCCCGTACTCACAGATGTAGAGAGCCCCACCGCCTCTCTTGCACGGTGCGGCTTCAGCCGGTGCAGCGGACACCAGAAGACCCGCCGCAACAGCGGCCGCGACGACCGCGGCCCTCAACCTCTTCACTCCGAACACAACTCCTCGCTAGAGCGCCGACGTCGCCACGTTCCCTTGCGGCGCGCATGAGGCCGGTGGATACCGGTGCGAGCCGGCGATTCGACGCAGAGGAGCCAGACTCCCCCTCCCCGCTCACGCTTCGCTCACGCATTCCTGACGCGCCGCCCACGCCGCCGGTACGCAGGGCAGTGCCGGGCCCCTCGAACGGTGATGCGGGTCGCGGGCGACGGTTCAGATCCGCGTCGTGAGTCGCGCGACCGCCGCGTCGTAGCGTGTCCGGAGTTCCGGATCCGCCGATACCCGCAGCAGTGCTCCGAGCGCCCGTACCGCGCCGTCCTCGTAGCCGGACGACTCCGCCTCCCGGGCCGCCAGTTCGAGCTGCCGGATTCCCTCGGTCTCCTCCGCGAGCCCCAGCAGTGCTTCTCCCCTCGCCATGAGCAGCAGGATCCGGGGCACGTCGGCCGTGCCCGAACGGTCGTCGAAGGCGAGGGCCTCGTTCGCCGTGTCGAGGGCCTGGCGCCAGTGACCGGCGTCGACCCGGTGCCGGGCGAGGTGCTGCATGGCCAGTCGCTCGGTGGTCCGGTTGCCGGCCGTGCGGGCCAGATCCACCGCCCGCTCGCATCCCCGCGCCGCCTCGTCCGGGCTGCCCAGCGCCGATTGCGCGACGGCCAGGACGATCAACGCGTTCGCCTCGGCGACCAGGTCGCCCGCCCGGGAGGCGAGCGCGGAGGCGGCTCCCAGCCGGGTGAGGGCCTCCGCGGTGCGCCCTTCCTCGATCAGCACCCAGCCGAGTACGTTCAGTACCCGTGACTCGCCGTGCGCATCGGCGTCGTCCCTGGCCGCGGCGAGCGCGGTCTCCAGGAGGGGGACCCAGCCGTCCCGCACGCGCCACACGATCAGCGGCCACAGCAGCAGGACGATCCGCCAGGTCCTGGCGTGCAGTCCGGCGGCGTGTGCGGCGGCCACCGCCAGCGTGAGGTCGTCCCTCTCGGCCGCGTACCAGGCCACGGCGGCGGACCGGTCGCGGAACTCCCGCACGGCGGCGGGCGGAAGGTAGTCCGCCGGCAGCGGGAAGTCGTGCTCGTTGCCGGGCTCGGCCGCCGCCATGGCCGCGAGGGCGGTGGCGATGTAGTGGTCGAGCACGCGTTTGAGCGCAGAGGGCCCGGCGTCCAGGCTCCGCGCGTAGAGCCGCACGAGATCGTGCAGCGTCCAGCGGCCGGACGCCGTCTCCGTGACGAGGTGCGCGACGGCCAGCCGCTCCAGGCAGCGCTCGGCGGCTGCCGGATCCGTGCCCGCCAGGGCCGCCGCCGCATACCGGTCGACGTGCGTCCCGGGATGGCGGCCGAGATGGGCGAACTGGTGCGAGACGTTCCGGGGCAGCTGTTGCAGCGTCAGGTGCAGCGCCGCCCGCACGCCGGTGTCCTCGACGTCCAGCAGGCTCAGCCGGCGCGTCTCGTCGGACAGCTCGGCGGCCATCGCCTCCAGCGACCAGGCGGGCCGTTGCGCCAGCCTGGCCGCTGCCACCCGCAGCGCGAGCGGCAGCCCGCCGCACAGCTCCGCCAGCACGCGCGCGGCCACCGGCTCCGCGCGCACCCGTTCCGTGCCGAGGACCTTGGCCAGGAGCATCGTGCCGTCCTTCGGCCCGAGCACGTCCACGGCCACGGGCCGGGCGGTGTCGGTGACGATCAGCCCCGCCAGCCGGTGCCTGCTGGTGACCACGGTGACGCACCGGCGACCGCCCGGCAGCAGCGGTCTGACCTGCTCCGAGTCGCGCGCGTTGTCCAGCACCACGAGCAGCCGGCGGTCGGCGGCCAGCGACCGGAACAACGCGGCCGCGCCGTTCGCCGACTCCGGAATGCGGTGGCGCGCGACACCGAGCGCCAGCAGGAACTCGCGCAACACCTCCACGAGAGACGGCTCGCCCGTGTCGCCGAAGCCGCGCAGGTCGGCGTAGAGCCACCCGTCGGGGAATCCGGCACGGCCCTGATGTGCCCAGTGCAGCGCCAGGGCCGTCTTGCCGACCCCGGCGGGCCCGGTGACCAGACAGACCGGCGCCTCACCCACGGCGGCCCGGGACAGGGCGGCGAGCTCCGCCGCCCGCCCGTGGAAGCCGCGCGGCGCGCGGGGCAGCAGATCGGGCACCTCAGGCTGCGGCACGGCAGCCGGTACGTCGGCGGGGAGCGGAACGTCTGTCGGGGTGGCCGGGCACGGAACCGGAACCGCGGCGGCAGCCCTCGTCATGTCCCGTGCGGCGTTCCGCGTCGCGTCGCCTTCAGCCCCGCGCAAGGCCGCGGCGTAGGCGTCCGCGAGTTCCTGGCCCGGGTCCACGCCCAGTTCGTCGGCGAGCAACCGCCGGGTGCGGTGGAACCAGTCGAGCGCCTCCGAGCGGCGGCCCGCCCTCTGAAGCGCCTCCATGAGCGCGGCAACCAGCGATTCGCGCAGTGGATGGGCGCTCGCCTCGGCGCACAGGACCGTGACGGCCCCGGCATGCTCGCCCAACCGTGCGTATCCGACCGCCAGTTGCTCCACCGCGGCCAGCCGCCGCTCCTCCAACGCCCGCGCAGCGGCCAGCAGCGGCTGGCTCGGGCAGACGTCGGCCAGTGCGGGCCCCTGCCACAGTGACAACGCCTGCCGGTACATCGTCACCGCCTCAGCCGGGCCGCGCTGCTCACGGGCCCCAGCCAGCAGGTCCTCGAAGCGGTGCACGTCCAGCAGGTCCTTCGGCATCCGCAGCACGTACGCCCCGCCCTGGGTGACCAACTCGACGCCGCGCGCCGCGCCGCCGGCACCCTTCAGCGAGGCCCGCAGCTGCGACACGTGACCCTGGATGACACCGCGGGCGCGCGCCGGCGGTTCCTCTTCCCACAGAGCAGCCGTCAGGTGGCCGACCGGCACTGGGCAATTGGCGCGCAACAGCAAGGCGGCCAGCAGGCTGCGCCGTTTGACGGGACCCATCGGCAGACCGCCGGCCTCGGTGACGACTGCCACCGCTCCGAGCAACCGGAACTCCATCTGGCCCATGCCTCCCAGCAAAAGAAGCCAGGATATCGGCCGCGGTTCCCGCCCTCGCGCACCTGCCGACCAGCGGCTACCGCCATCCGCCGGCGAACGCCCGGACAGCGCGGCGGCATGACACCCGGTGCATGCGGCCCGTCCCCGCATGGGACCTCCGCTGCCCGCGGGCGGCGCTGTCCGGGGGCGGCGCTGTCCGGGGGCGGCGCTGTCCGGGGGCGGCGCTGTCGGGGGCTCGGCTCAGCCTTGTTCCTCGCCGCTGACCGCGGCTTCGTACGCGAGCAAAGTGTCGACGAACAGCCGCCGCTGGTCCGGGGTCAGGGGGGCCAACGCCTTGCGCCATGCGGCCGCACCCGGGGCGAGCCAGGCAGTGATCGCGGGTTGCTGGTCGGCCGCGATGGCGATGATCCGACGACGCCGGTCCGCCTCGTCCTCGCGCCGTTCCAGGATCCCCTTGCGGCTCAGGTCGCCGACCAGCAGGCTCACCGTCGTCGGCGCGACCTGCAGTCGGGCCGCCAGCTCGTTCACGGTCATCGGACCGTCGAAGAGCAGGTAGGAGAGCAGCGAGAGGTGGCGCGGCGCCAGCGCGAAGGAGTGCAGCGCCTCGGGCACGGGGATCTTCTTGACCCGGCCCACCATCCGCGGCATGAGCAGCAACAGGGCCCGGACGGCGTCATCGACCTCGTTCTCGCCGCCGTCCGCGGCGTCGCACGCCTTGGGCCTTGACATCGCACACCCCTCCACAGTTACCTTTGGCTTCAAAGCTATTTGGCTTTGCTTTCAAAGCAAGCTGCTCTCCATGATACGTACCGACGTGAACGGAGTTGCCCCATGCCGCACTTCAGCGTGCACATCCGCGAAGAGACCCTCGACGGGACGGTGGAACCGAAGCTGATCAGCGCCCTGGCCGACGCGGTCGGAGCCGTCTACGGCAAGGAGTTCCGGCGCCTCGTCGGGGTGGACCTGATCGGCATCCCGCAGCACCGCCGGGGCATCGGGGGCAACCCGACCGGCAACGACGCGCCCCTCGTCACCCTCAGCATGCGCGAGGCCGCATACCACCTGCCCGAGGTCCCGGACGCTCCCGCCCGCCTCGTCGCCACCACCACCGACGCGCTGGCCGGCGTGCTCGGCGAGTCCGTCCGCGAGGAGGTCATCGTGACGATCATCGGCGTCCCCGACGGCCGCACCGGAGTCGCCGGCGCGGTGGCCTGACGCGCGGACGTGGGCGCGGGCCGGGGTCACCGCTCCGGCCCGCGCCCATGTCGGTCTCGAACGCGCCCAAGCAGCGAAGCGCGCCACGCAGCCGGAAGCGGGCGGCCATCCGGTGGGCCCAACGGGTGGCAGCACCAGGGCTCGTCTCGCAGTCCCACTCATTTGATCTTGTGGCAAGATCACGGGATGCTACGACTCACCGATTTCATTGTCGATTGCCCGGACACGATGAAGCTGGCGGCCTTCTACTCCGAGGTGACGGGGCTCCCGATCAAGGAGGGCAGCAACGCGCACTGGGCCGGTATCCAGTTCGGCGAGATCGAACTGGCCTTCATCCAGGTGGAGGACTACCGGGCCCCGCAGTGGCCCGACAGCGAGCACCCCAAGCAGTTTCACCTCGACTTCGAAGTCGACGACATCGAGGCCGAACAGCGCCGCATCCTGATCCTCGGCGCGACCTTGCAGCGCGACTGCGTCGACCCCGACGGTTACGGCTTCCGCGTCTACACCGACCCCATCGGCCACCCCTTCTGCCTCTGCCGCAACAAGGGTGTCACCTGGACCGACCAGGGGCCCAGCTGGCCCAAGCACGGCTAGGTTCTGTCGTCAAATGTCACGCCCACATCAGGAGTGATGCGAGGGTGACGGCCGCTTCGTAGGACTGGGCGGTTTTGTCATAGCGGGTGGC
>NZ_JBEXPG010000061.1:0-53731 GCF_040611935.1 Streptomyces sp. NPDC006512
CCGCGTACTGGACGTACTTGGCTTTCGCCCGGTGCGGCGAGAGCGCGTGCCAGGCGTCGCGGGGCAGACGGGAGTTTGACGACAGGCCCTAGGGGCGTGACCGGGGTCAGGCCGACGCGTGCCGGGTCAGGAAGGCGCCCACGCGCGGCGAGCGCTGGTGCGGGACCAGGATCCGGGCCGTGCCCGCGACCATGGACCGGATCCGGGTCGACTGGACCTCGGTGAGCAGGTCCAGGACGCGGCCGCCCGCCCAGGCGGCCTCGTCGGGCGCCCCCGCGCGGGCCAGGTCGTCGGCCAGCTCGGCCGTGTAGAGGGCCACGTTCCGCGCGAAGTGCGGGTCCTGGAGGTCGGCGGCGCGGCGGGCGTGCCGGGCCGCCCGCGCGTACTCGCCGAGCGACGCCCAGCACCGGGACTCCAGCGATTCCAGTTCGGCCTCGCCGAAGAAGGACATCCACTCCGGATCGGCCGCCGACGGGCCCCGCGAGAACTCGACGTGCGCCCGGGACAGGGCGTCCTCACAGGCCCTGCGGTCACCGAGCCCCGACCAGCCGCCCGCCTCCCGCAGCGCCAGCAGCGACAGCAGCCGGGGGGAGCCGAGCGAGCGGGCCGCGCGCCGGCCCGCCTGCGCGGCCCGTACCGACTCGCGCGGCCGGCCGCAGTCCCGGGCCAGGAA
Organism: Streptomyces sp. NPDC006512; assembly: GCF_040611935.1. Lineage (NCBI taxonomy): Bacteria > Bacillati > Actinomycetota > Actinomycetes > Kitasatosporales > Streptomycetaceae > Streptomyces > Streptomyces sp. NPDC006512. Next base: position 674 of record NZ_JBEXPG010000061.1, read on the forward strand.
GGCCATGTTGCTGAACGCGTGCGCCTCCAGCCCGGGGTCGCCCGCGACCCGGGCGGTGGCCAGCGCCTCCGCGTAGTGCGAGCGGGCGTCCTCGAAGCGGCCCGAGTCATGGGCCAGCCAGCCCACCGAGACGGCCAGTTCCCCGGCGCCCGCGTGCAGCCGGTCCTCGGTGGACTGCCGGGAGGCCCCCGCGTCGAGCAGGGCGTACGCGGTGCGCAGAGGTCCGGCCGCACGCCGGTAGAGGGCGTCCGCGCCGTGCCGGTCGTCCAGGAGCCGGATCTGGCGCACCGCGTCCTCGACGGCGGCCGCCTCGGCCTCGCCGGCGCGGGAAGGGAGCCGGCGGGTGTCGCCGAGCAGGGTGAGGCTGAGCGTCGCGGCCGCCACGGTCGCGGAGCCGCCCGCCATGAACGCGCGACGCAGCACGTCGCTCTCCTTGGAACGGTGGATGAGGTGGGTGAGGGCGGGCGGTTCGGGGACGGCGCGCTGCGCGGACCTTCCGCGTACCGTCTCGCGGGGGGAGAAGCCGAGGTCGGCCAGCGTGCGGCCGGGGAACATGTGCAGAAAGACCCGCTCGTAGGCGTAGTTGGGGCAGCGGATCTCGCCCGACTCGACCCGGCCGATGTAACGGGCGTCGCAGGAAACCGTTTCGCCGATCTCCCGCGCGGCCCGGCGCACCATGGCCGCGAACTCGGCCGGGGAGTGAGCTCCGCGCAGCCGCCGGAAGGAGGAGTTGGGTGAGTGGGGGGACGCCGCCATGGACGTGGCCTCTCTGGACAAGCTCGGCAATCTCAGTGGATCCCGGTTGTACTCGCCCGGTGAAGGGCTCCGGCGCGCATGAACGTACCGCCAGCGAGGGCCCGTTCACGCGATGTTTGGCTACAAAACGGATATCTCACCCGCGATCCGCCATGAACTGCCATCCTTTGCGGCGTCTTGCCGCCGCACCTGTTGACGCGCCCGTGCGTTGAACCCATGCGGATACGGATCGAGGAGGGGTTCCCTTGGCGGAGGCCGGCATGGACAACACTGGAACGAACACCGCGCCCGAGCCCGGCGCGACCGCGGTCGACGCCCCCGACCTGGTGACCGTGCCCGCCCGGCAGGGACTGGAGGCCGTCGACATCATCCGGCGCGGCGCCGGTCTCGCCGCCCCCGGCGTCGGCCCCGTCCTGCACGACGGTTCCGGCGGAACCCTCGGCTTCCTCGTCCCGCCCGGCACCGCCGACGCGTGGGACCTGCCCGGCAGCGCCTGTACCCAGACCAACGGACGCGGCATGCGCTTCGGCGATGCCGCTTCGCCCGCCCCGGGCCTGTGCTTCGGCGACGCCGCCTCGCCCACCGCGGGCGTCACCGGCTGGCTGCTCCCGCCCGATGCCGTCGGGCCGGTCACCGACCCGGCGGTGCTGCGCGCCGCGCTCGGCGAGGCCGCCCGGCTCATCGAAGCGGCCGACAACTGCCGCTGAGGCGCTGACCAGCCATAATGGTGGCGTGGCAGGCAAGGGCAAAGGCAAGGGCAGTAGGGGCGGCGGCGGCCCGCGCGGGGGCGCGGAGCCCGTCACCGGGCAGGTGGGCGGCGGCCTGGCGGAGCTGGCGCCCGACCGCGAGCGCTCCCGCGCCTGGACCCTGCTGATCGACGGAGCCCCCCAGTCCCACGTGGACCTGGACGACCCCGGGTACCTGGACTTCTCGTACCAGCGCCGGATCGGGCACCTGATCGACCTCGTCGCGCCCGCCCGGCAGCCCCTGAACGTGGTGCACCTGGGCGGCGGCGCCTTCACCCTGGCCCGCTACACCGCCGCCGCACGCCCCCGCTCCACCCAGCAGGTCGTCGAGATCGACGGCGCCCTGGTGGCCTTCGTACGCGAACACCTGCCGCTGGACCCCCAGGCGCGGATCCGGGTCCGGGCCGTGGACGCCCGGGCGGGCCTGGCCAAGGTCCCCGACGGCTGGGCCGACCTCGTCATCGCCGACGTCTTCAGCGGCGCCCGCACCCCGGCCCACCTGACCAGCACCGAGTTCCTGGACGACGTACGCCGGGCCCTCGCGCCCACCGGCTGGTACGTGGCCAACCTCGCGGACGGTCCGCCGCTGACCCACCTGCGGAGCCAGATCGCCACGGCCGCCTCCCGGTTCGCGGAGCTGGCGCTGGCGGCCGACCCGGTGGTGTGGCGGGGGAAACGCTTCGGCAACGCGGTGCTCGTCGCCGCCGACCGGGAACTGCCGGTCGCCGAGTTCACCCGGCGCGTGGCGAGCGACCCGCACCCCGGGCGGGTGGAACACGGCCGGGCCCTCGCCGACTTCACGGGTGGCGCCGCCCCCGTCGGGGACGCCTCGGCGGTCGCCTCGCCGCAGCCGCCGCCCTCGGTGTTCCGGTAGGGAGCGTTCCGGTAGGGAGCCTTCGGGCGGGCCGGTTTCAGCGCTCGTCGAACTCGACGCGCGGGGCGGTGTCGTGCCAGGTGCAGAACACCGACGACTCCCGCCCGTCCCGGGTGAAGGTGACCCGGATCCACACGTCCTGCTTCCACACCTGCATCCGCCAGCCGGCCTCCGGCGTCGCCGACACCAGCTCCGCCGAGGCGGTCCCGAGATCGAAGACGACCCGGCCGCCCGTGACCGAGTACCCCTTGACCCGGCCGCTCGTGTCCGGCCCCCGCGACGGCCCGGAGCCGGCCGGCGGCGGGGACTTCGGCTTCGCCGCCGGGGCGGAGTCCGAAGGGGCGGAGTCCGACGGAGAAGCCGACGCGGAGGGCGTCGCGGACGGCGACGGCGAGGACGACGGCGAAGCCGACGGAGACGGGGAACCCGGCGGTTCCGCGCCCTGCGTCGAGGACGACAGCGGCAGCGTCGTCAGGGGAACGGCGAGCGGAGGATCGTAGGCCGTCCCGGACATGACGGTGCGGACGCCCCACCACGACAGGGTCACGGCCGCGGCGGTCGCCAGGATCCAGGCCATGGCGTGTACAAGTCCTCGTCGCATCAGGGGACATCCTGCACCACCCGCCCAACAGGTGGCCCGCCACCTCCCGGGGTCCCCCGAATGGACTACCGTGCGGCCATGGCTAGTGTGCTCGTGGTCGAGGACGACCAGTTCGTACGTTCCGCCCTGATCCGGCACCTGACCGAGGCCTCCCACACCGTGCGGAGCGTCGGCACGGCCCTGGAGGCGCTGCGCGAGGTCGCCCACCACCGCTTCGACGTGGTGATACTCGACCTCGGCCTGCCCGACCTCGACGGAGCCGAGGCGCTGAAGATGCTCCGCGGCATCACCGACGTGCCCGTCATCATCGCCACCGCGCGCGACGACGAGGCCGAGATCGTCCGGCTCCTCAACGACGGCGCCGACGACTACCTGACCAAACCCTTCTCCGTCGAGCACCTCTCCGCCCGGATGGCCGCCGTCCTGCGCCGTGCCCGCGCCGCCGGCGCCGAACCCCCCTCGCGCGTGCTGCGCGTCGGCGGACTCGCCATCGACCCGCTGCGCCGCCAGGCCGAACTCGACGGGGCCGTCCTCGACCTCACCAGGCGCGAGTTCGACCTGCTGGCCTTCCTCGCCGGACGGCCCGGGGTGGTCGTCGCCCGCCGCGAACTGCTCGCCGAGGTGTGGCAGCAGTCGTACGGCGACGACCAGACCATCGACGTGCACCTGTCCTGGCTGCGCCGCAAGCTCGGCGAGACCGCCGCCAGCCCCCGCTACCTCCACACGCTGCGCGGCGTGGGCGTCAAGCTGGAGCCGCCGGCGTGAGATGGGCCCTGGTCAAGGTGTGCCTCGCGGTCACCGTGATGGTGGTCGTCGCCTTCGCCGTCCCGCTGGGCATGGTCGTCCAGGAGATGGCCAGCGACCGGGCCATCTCCAACGCCGAACGGCAGGCCGCCACCATGGGGCCCACCCTGTCCATCACCACCGACCCGGTGCAGCTGCGCAAGGCCGTCGAATCCACGCAGATGGGCGCCTCCGGACGGATGGCCGTCCACGTGCCCGCCATCGGCGCCGCCGCCCCCGTCGACATCGGCGACGGCTGGGCGGGCGCGGCCGTCGTGGCCGAGGTCCGCGGCCTCGGCCGGGCGACGACCGCCCACGTCACCGGCGGGGACTACGCCGTGCTCCAGCCCACCGCCCTCGGCTCCGGGGACATCGCGGTGATCGAGATCCTGGTCCCCGAGAACGAGGTCAGCAACGGGGTCACCACCGCCTGGCTCGTCCTCGCCGGCGTCGGCCTCGCCCTGATCGTCGGCTCCGTCGCCGTCGCCGACCGGCTCGGCGCCCGCCTGGTGCGGCCCGCCGAACGGCTCGCGGACGCCGCGCACCAGCTGGGGGAGGGGCGGCTCGGGGCACGGGTGCCCGAGGACGGCCCCAAGGAACTCCGCTCGGCGGCCGTCGCCTTCAACTCGATGGCCGACCAGGTCGTGGAACTCCTCGCCAACGAACGGGAACTCGCCGCCGACCTCTCCCACCGGCTCCGCACGCCCCTGACCGTGCTGCGGCTCAACGCGGCCTCGCTCGGCGACGGTCCCGCCGCCGAACACACCCGGGCCGCCGTGGAACAGCTGGAGCGGGAGGTCGACACGATCATCCGTACCGCCCGCGAACAGCGGCCCGCCTCCCAGGGGCTGGCCGGCGCGGCCGCCGGCGCGGGCGCCGGGTGCGACGCCTCCGAGGTGATCCGCGACCGGATGGGCTTCTGGTCGGCGCTCGCCGAGGACGAGGGCCGCGAGGTCCGGCTCGCCGGCGTGGACCGCGTCGTACGGGTCCCCGTCGCCCGGCCCGAGCTCGCCGCCGCCCTCGACGCCATGCTCGGCAACGTCTTCCGGCACACCCCCGAGGCCACCCCCTTCGCCGTCGACGTCCACGACGCGGGGGACGCCGTCATCGTCCTCGTCTCCGACGCGGGACCCGGCATAGCCGATCCGGACGCCGCCCTGCGGCGCGGCAACGACGGCGGCCGCGACGGCTCGACCGGACTCGGCCTGGACATCGTGCGCCGCGTCGCGGAATCCACCGGCGGTGACGTCCGGCTGGGCCGCTCGGTGCTCGGCGGGACCGAGGTACGGGTGTGGATCGCCCTGGACGACCGGGCCCGCGGCGGGGACCGCGGCGCCTCCGGACGGCGTGGCCGGCGCAAACGGCGGGGCAACTGACGTACCCCGGGGGCGCGCCTCGTGGGAGGCAAGTCCGCAGGTCGGTACGGTCCGCCCCATGGACACCCTCATCTTCGGCGGCCTCCTCGCCACCCTGATCGCCATGTACCGGGAGACGTCCCGGGCGGTGGTGCTCGCTGCCTGGTGGGTCGTGCTGCTCGCCGTGGTCCTGCTGACGGCGCACCACGTCACCGGCGGCCTCGCCCTCACCCTGAGCTACTGACCGTGGTCACGATGAGCACCCTCGCCCCCGAGACCCAGCGCGACAGCGGACTGCTGGGGCGGGCCCAGTACTGGTTCGCGTGCACCTTCGCCGTCGGCTGGACGGCCGTCGTCTGCGGCGGGCTCTTCTACCAGTTCGGCCTGCACGAGTTCCCCTGCCCGCTCTGCATCGTGCAGCGGATGTTCATGCTGCTGGCCGCGCTCGGGGCGGCGTACATCATCCGCACCGCGCTGTGGACCGGAACGGTGACCTCCCGGCACTACATGACGGGGTGGGGCCTGGCACTGATCGCCTCGACCGGAGGGTCCTTCGCGGCGTGGCGGCAGACGATGCTGCACGTCCTGCCGGGCGACAAGGGCTACGGCAGCGAACTGTTCGGGCTGCACCTGTACGTGTGGGCGTGGCTCCTCTTCACCGCCTCGGTCCTCGCGATCGGCGTCGTCCTCGCCTTCGCCCACGTGACGGCCGACCGCGCCGTCCCGGCGAACATCCCCGGCCGGTACCGGATCGTGGGGACGGCCGCCCTCGGCTTCCTCGGGCTGGTGATCATCGCCAACCTGGTGGCCGTCTTCCTGGAGGAGGGCTTCCACTGGTTCCTGCCGGACGACCCGACCCGCTACCAGTTCTTCCACGACATCGGCGTCCTCGGCTAGGAGGTGCCGCCGCGGGCCCGGACGGGGGCGCAGATGTTGCCGCGTCCCCGTCCCGCACGGAGTGTGGGCGTGACGGAAGGAGCCGCGCATGAGAGTCATGCTCCGCGCCCACATGGACACCGCTGCCACCAACGAGGGCATCAAGACCGGATCCCTGCCGCAGACCATCAAGAAGCTGATGGACACGGTCAAGCCGGAGGCCGCCTACTTCGGACTGCACGAGGGCGTGCGGTCCTGCTGGATGGTCTTCGACCTCAAGGACAGCTCGCTGATGCCGTCCCTGGTGGAGGACCTCTTCCTCCAGTTCAACGCCGAGGTCGAGGTCGCCCCCGTCATGAACGCCGAGGACCTGGCGAAGGGGCTCGCCGCGATGAGCGGCGGCCGGTGAGGGCGGCGGCTGGTTCGGTCGGCGGCGGTCGGTGAGGGGCTTTCAGGCGGGGTTGAACCGGTCCCGGCCGGCCGTCGCGAGGGCCAGCGCCGCCGAGACGGTCACCGCCGCGCACGAGACGGCGAACGCGGCCCGGTAGCCGTACGCCGCCGCCAGCGGCCCCGCCACCGCGGCGGCCAGGGCCTGCCCCACGATGAGGCCGCTGCCCACCACCGTCATGGCCTCGCCCATCCGCTCCGCCGGGCCGACCCGCTCCACCAGCCCGAACAGGGCGATGAGGTGCGGGGCGACGGCCAGCCCGATACCGGCGACCGCGAGGGCGGCCCCGGCCGGCCCGGACACCGCGAGGAGCGGCAGCGTCAGCACCGCCTGGATCCCGATCGAGCGGCGCAGCCGCCCGGTCAGGTCGGCCGCGCCCGGCCGGGCCACGGTCGCGAGCCCGGCGAGGGAGCTGGTCACCGCCATCGCGGCCCACACCAGCCCCGCCGTGCCCGGCCGGCCCAGCGCGGCGGCGAGCGCGTTGACGCCCGTGTTGGCGCCGCTCCACGCCGCGCCCTGGAGCGAAGCCAAGGCGAACAGCAGGACCAGGCCCGGCGACCACAGCCGTACGCGGGACCGCCCGGCCGCTGCCGCGACCGGCCCCGGCGCGGTCGGGTGTACGGCGAACAGGGTTCCGAACGCCAGGATCAGGACGGCCGCCAGGACCAGCGCCGAGGCCGGGTGCACCGTCATCGCGAGGATCCCGGCCAGTGCGGGCCCGACCACGAAGCCGACCTCGTCCAGGGTGGTGTCGAAGGACAGGGCGGAGCCGAGCAGGGCCTTGTTCCCCCCGGCCAGGCGGGCCCAGCGGACCCGCGCCAGCGGACCGACCTGGGGGACGGTCAGCCCGGCCGCCACGGCCAGCCCCGTCCGGGCCGCCAGCGGCAGCCCGCCGAGGACGGCGACGACCAGGGCGGTCAGGACGGCCGCGTTCGCGGCGCAGGCCGTGAGCAGCACCGGACGGTGGCCGCGCCGGTCGGCGAGCCGCCCGATGACCGGGCCGCCCAGGGCCTGGCCCAGCCAGAGCGCGGCCGCGACGGTGCCGGCGTCGCCGATGCCGTCGCGCTGGTTGACGAGCAGCAGCGTTCCGATGGGGCAGAGCGCGGCGGGCAGCCGCGCGAGGAACGCGAAGACGGGCAGGGCGGGGCCGCCGAGCGCGAACACCCCGCGGAAACCGCTCGGGGCGGGGGTGGGGGCGGGGGCGGGGCCGGGGGTCTGTGCGGGTGTCCGCGGGGGGTCGGGGAGGCGTGAGGGGTCGGGGGTGCGCGGGGGGTCGGGGGTGCGTGAGGGCGTGTGGTCGGGCATGGGCGGGCAACCTCCAGCCGCACGCCGACCCTCCCGTGTCTCCGGCGCGCGTCGTTGCCCGTTGGGCGGCACGGTAGTGCGGGAACGGGAGCCCCGGTAGCCCCCGCGCGGGGCGTGATCAGGCGGGATCCGCGGAGTTCAGCCGGTGGGCCTGGGCCCGGCCGACCTCGGCGGCGCGGTGGAGGTAGTCGCCGATGACCGCCAGCTCGGCGTCGGAGTAGCGGTCCAGCACGGCGCCGAAGGCCCGGCCGGGCGTGTCCCAGGCGGCGTTGATCCGGTCGCGCGCGGCGGGGGCGAGGGCGACGAGGGAGCGGCGCCGGTCGTGCGGGTCGGCCTGCCGCTCGACGATGCCCGCCTTGACGAGCCGGTCGACGAGACGGGTGGCGGAGCCCGAGGTCAGGCCGGTCAGGCGGGCGATGTCACCGGTGGACACGGGACCCGGCTCCAGGCCGAGGAGGCCGACGCACTGGAGGTCGGTGGGGTGCAGGCCGACGTGGTCGGCCATCGCCTGGCTGAAGAGCGAGTAGTCGGCGTAGTGCCGCTGGCTCTCGGTGACGATGCGCGCGAGCAGCTCGGCGCGGCTCCACTCACCCGTACGGGGGGAATCGGTTGACATCGGTTTCTCCATGCCTCAGATTTAATTGCGTGACACAGAGAATGTATCGCGCAGAGTCTGTGTCACGTACTCAGCTTACCGGGGTCCGTGTCATCGGCCCCCTCACCAGCAGGAGCTCAGCATGTCGATCCTCGTCACCGGCGGCCGCGGCGCCGTCGCCCGTCGCCTCACCGCACTCCTCTCCGAGCGCGGTGTCCCGTACCGCCTCGCCTCGCGCGAGCCGGACACCCCAGACGGGGTGCGCTGCGACCTGGCGGATCCCGATACCTTCCCGGCCGCCCTGGCCGGGGTCCGCTCCGTCTTCCTCTACGCCGAGGCCGCAGGCATCGACGCGTTCGTCCGGGAGGCGGGCGCCGCCGGGGTGGAGCACGTCGTCCTCCTGTCCTCCTCCTCGGTACTGAAGGAGGACGCCGCCGTGAACCCCCTGGCTGCCGCCCACCTCGCCGTCGAAGAGGCCCTGCTGGCCTCCCCGTTGCGCACCACCCTGCTGCGGCCGGGCGCCTTCTCGGCGAACGCCCGGGGCTGGTCCTGGTCCCTCAACTCCGGCCGGCCCGTCCGGCTGCCCTACCCCGGTGCCCATTCGGCCCCGATCCACGAGAGCGACATCGCCGAGGCCGCCCTCACCGTCCTGACCGACCCCGCCCGCGGGGGAGGCGCCCACACCCTGACCGGGCCGCATTCCCTGACGTTCGTGACCCAGCTCGCGATACTCGGCTCCGTCCTCGGCCGGACCCTGCCCTACGAGAGCGTCACCCCCGAGCAGTGGAAGGCCGATGTGGACGGCCACCTGCCAGGCCCCTACGCCGACGCCCTCCTCGGGTACTGGGAGGCCTCCGACGGCCTGCCCGCCGCCACCAGCGACACCGTCGAGCAGCTCACCGGCCATCCGGCCCGGTCCTTCGAAACCTGGGCCGAGGACAATGCCGCCGCGTTCAACTAGCCCGCCGGGAGGCGGCGGAGGTCAGAGCGTGCCCGTCCGGGCCAGGCGGGCGTACCAGCGGGCGCTGGAGCGGGGGGTGCGGGTCTGGGTCTCGTAGTCGACGTGGACGATGCCGAAGCGCTTGCTGTACCCGTAGGACCACTCGAAGTTGTCCATCAGCGACCACAGGAAGTACCCGCCGACCGGGGCGCCGTCCCCGATCGCACGGTGGATCGCCGACAGGTGCTCGCGCAGGTAGCCGATGCGCTGCGGGTCGTGCAGGTCCGGGGCGTACGCGGCCCCGTTCTCGGTGACCAGCAGGGGCAGGCCCGGGGCTTCGGCGGTGAAGCGCATCAGCAGGTCGTAGAGGCCGGTCGGGTCCACCGACCAGTTCATGTCGGTCCGTTCGCCCGGGGGCTGGTGGAAGGCGATGCCGTCCGCCGCCGGCCAGGGGGAGTGCCCACTGGCCCCGTGTCCGTCGGCGCGGGGGCCGCCGGGGGAGGAGGCCGAAACGACCGTCGGGGTGTAGTAGTTCACGCCCAGGAAGCCCAGCGGCTGATGGATGAGAGCCTCGTCGCCCGGCCGGACGAAGGACCAGTCCGTCAGCGCCGCCGTGTCCGCGAGGAGGTCGTCGGGGTAGGCGCCGTGCAGCAGCGGGCCGGTGAAGACGCGGTTCGCGAGGGCGTCGATGCGGCGCCGCGCGTCCAGGTCACCCGTCGAGCCGGTCAGCGGCCGTACCGCGCTCGGGTTGAGCGCGATGCCCGTCCGGACCCCGGAGGGCAGGGCCGCGGCCGCCAGCCCGTGGGCCAGGTTCAGGTGGTGGGCGGCGCGCAGGGCGTCGGCCGGGCTGGTGCGGCCGGGGGCGTGGACCCCGGAGGCGTAGCCGAGGAAGGCGCTGCACCAGGGCTCGTTGAGTGTGGTCCAGAGCCCGACCCGGTCGGCCAGGGCGTCCGCGACCGTTTCCGCGTACCGGGCGAAGGCGTGGGCCGTCTCCCGGGCGGGCCAGCCGCCGGCTTCCTCCAGGTGCTGTGGCAGGTCCCAGTGGTACAGGGTCACGCAGGGCGTGATCCCGTGGGCCAGCAGCTCGTCCACGAGCGCGTCGTAGAAACCGATCCCGCCCGACAGCACGCGCGGCCAGGACACCGAGAATCGGTACGCGCCCAGACCGAGTTCTGCCATCAGCGCGACGTCCTCGCGCCACAGCCGGTGGTGGTCCGTGGCCACGTCACCCGTGTCACCGCCGTGCACCTTGCCCGGAGTACGGCAGAACGTGTCCCAGATCGACGGCCCGCGCAGTCCGGCCGCGCCCTCGATCTGGAACGCGGCCGTGGCCGCCCCCCAGAGGAAGCCCTCCGGGAATCGCAAGTCCCCCACGCCGTTCATCCCTTCACCGCTCCTTGCATGATGCCGCCCACGATCTGGCGGCCGAACACGACGAACACCAGCAGCAGCGGGAGCGTGCCCAGCAGCGCGCCCGCCATGATCACGGACTGGTCGGGGACGTAGCCCCGGCCCAGCCCCGTCAGGGCCACCTGCACCGTCGGGCTGCCGTTCTGGGTCAGCGCGACGATCGGCCAGAAGAAGTCGTTCCACGCCATCACGAAGGTCAGCATCCCGAGGACCGCCATCGCCGGGCGGGCCACCGGGAACACCACGTGCCACACCACCCGCAGCGAACCGGCCCCGTCGGTGCGGGCCGCCTCCACCAGCTCCATCGGCAGCGCCTGGGCCAGGTACTGACGCATGAAGAACACCCCGAAGGCGCACACCAGCGCCGGCAGGATCACCGCCTGGAGCCGGTCGGTCCAGGACAGCTCGGCGACCAGCATGTACAGCGGGACGACGCTCAGCTGCGGCGGGATCAGCATCGTCCCGACCACCAGCGACAGCAGCACCCGGTGTCCCCGGAACCGCAGCCGGGCGAAGGCGAAGCCCGCCAGCGTGGACAGCACCACGGTCGCGGCCGCGACGGTACCGGCGACGAGGACCGTGTTCAGCAGGGCGGTGCCCATGTTGGCGTCGGTCCAGGCGATTCGCAGGTTGCGGCCCAGGTTCCCGCCGAACCAGAACGGCGGCGGGGTCTGCGCCAGCCGCGTGCTGCTCCGGGACGCCACGATCGCCGTCCACACCAGTGGGAACAGCGACCCGGCCGTGAACAGGGCGAGGACGACGTACGTCAGCCTCCCCGCGCGCAGTGAGTTCACCGGCCGGCCCCCCGTCCCCGCAGGAGCCGTGCGGCCCCCGCGATCAGCAGCAGCATCAGGAACATAGCCCAGGCGATCGCCGAGGCCCGTCCGAGATGGAGGTTCACCCAGCCCTGCTCGTACAGGTACAGCCCCAGCGTCTGGAACTGGTGGTCCGAGCCGCCCGTGGCGCCCGCCCCCGCGTTGAACAGCAGCGGCTCGCCGAACAGCTGCGTGGCCCCGATCGTCGAGACGACACACGTGAAGAAGATCGTCGGACGGAGCGAGGGCACCGTCACGTGGACGAACTGCTGCCACCGCGAGGCCCCGTCCAGGGCCGCCGACTCGTACAGCTCTCCGGGCACCGCCTGCATGGCCGCCAGGTAGATCAGCGCGTTGTAGCCCGTCCACCGCCACACCACGATCGCGGACACCGCCAGCTGGGAGGCCAGCGGCCCGTTCTGCCAGTCGACGGCACCGAAACCGACGGCCGACAGCGCCCAGTTGACCATCCCGTAGTCCCGGCCGAAGAGCAGCACGAACACGAGCGTCGCCGCGGCGACCGAGGTCGCGTACGGGGTGAGGACCACCACCCGGAAGAAGGCCGAGCCGCGCATCCTGTAGTTCAGCAGGTGGGCCAGCCCCAGCGCGATCGCCAGCTGCGGCACCGTCGACAGCAGCCCGATGGTGACCGTGTTGCGCAGGGCGTTCCAGAAGAAGGCGTCGTCCCACAGCCGGGTGAAGTTCCGCAGCCCCACCCACGTCATCGTGTCCGGATCGGTCAGCTCCACCTGGTGCAGCGCCGCCCAGCCCGTGTACAGCAGCGGGAACAGCCCGAAGGCGGCGAAGAAGAGGAAGAAGGGTGCCACGAAGGCGTACGGGCTCCAGCGCAGGTCCCACCGGTAGCGGCGCGAGCGCCAGGCCTGCCGCCGGTCGGACCCCGGGCCCCCGGCCCCGTCCGTCCCCTTCCGCACACGGCGGGAGGGGACGGACGGGGCCAGTACGGCGGTCTCTTCCGTCACCGGGACCTCACCGGTCCAGCGCGTTGTCGATGGCCTTCACCGCGGCGTCCCAGCCCTCCTGCGGGCTGCGGCCCTTCTGGTCGACCTGGAGCATCCCGATGTCCGCCAGGTTCTGCGCGATCACCAGGTCCTTCGGGCCGATGACCGTGACCGGCACCCCCTCGGCCGCCCGCGCGAAGATCTCCCCGATGGGAGCGCCGCCGAAGTAGGCGTGCTGCGCGCCCGCCACCGCGGGCAGCGCGTACGCGGCGCTCGCGCTCGGGAAGCTCCCGCGCTTCTCGAACAACTTCGCCTGCTGCGCGGGGGCCGTCAGCCACGCGGCCAGCTTCGCGGCCTCCTCGGTGTGCTTGCCCGCCTTCGGCACCACCAGGAACGACCCGCCCCAGTTGCTGGGCTTCGGCGCCTGGGCCACGTCCCACTTGTCCTTGCCCGCCGGGCCCGCCTTGTCCTGGATGTACCCGAGCATCCAGGCCGGGCAGGAGACCGTCGCGAAGGAGCCGTTGGCGAAGCCCTGGTCCCAGGTGGGCGTGAACTGCTGGAGCTTCGCGCTCAGCCCCCCGGAGGCGAAGGAGGCCGCGAGGTCGAAGGCCCCGCGCACCGCCGGGTTGGTCTTGTAGACGACCTCGCCGCGCTCGTCGTAGTACCGCTGGGCACTGCTCCCGGTGACGGCCGCCATCACGCCCGACGCCGAGTCCACGAAGGCCTTGCCGTCGCCTGCCTTCGCCCGGTAGGCGTGGCCCGCCTCCAGGTACTTGTTCCAGTCACCGGCCCACAGCGCGCCGACCGCCGCCCGGTCGGTGGGCAGCCCGGCCGCCGCGAAGAGGTCCTTGCGGTAGCAGATGCCCTGCGGGCCTATGTCGGTGCCGAGGCCGACCGTCGCCCCGCCCTTCGCCGCGGGCGCCGTGCCCTGCGCCCACTTCCACGGCAGGTACGCGGCCTTGTCCACCCCGGCCGCCTTGCCGAGGTCGACCAGCTTGTCCGCCTGGGTCGCGGTGATCTCCGCGATGTTGTTGACCTCGACGGCCTGGACGTCCGCGAGTCCGCTGCCGGTGCCCAGGTGGGTCAGGAGCTGCGGGTAGTAGTTCTCGTTCCGCTCGATGGACGTCTGCTCGATCCGGATCCCCGGGTTCTGCGCCATGTACTCGTCGTACAGCCCCGCCTCCTGCAGCCCGAAGGCGCCGAAGACGCCCACCGTCAGGGTCGTCCGCCCCGAGCCGCCGCCCGGGGCGGATCCGCCTTCGGCGTCCGGTTCCGGGTCCTGGGCGCAGCCCGCGAGCAGGAGGGCGGTCGCGCCGATCACGCCGGCCGTGGTGAGGAGTCTTCTTCGGGCTCGCATCTGGGTCCTCCCTGAAGGACGGAACGTGCCGAGTGTCGTGTGCCACAGTGTGGGAGCGCTCCCACAGTCGTCAAGGGGTAGATTCACAGCCGGGAGGAAGCCATGAACGGGCACGGGCGCAGTGGAGGACGGCCGACCTTGGAAGAGGTCGCGGTCCGGGCCGGGGTCGGGCGGGGCACCGTCTCCCGGGTGATCAACGGATCGACCAAGGTCAGCGACCGTACGCGGGAGGCCGTCGAGGCCGCCGTCGCCGAGCTGGGGTACGTACCGAACCGGGCCGCCCGGGCGCTGGCCGCCAACCGCACCGATGCCATCGCGCTCGTCATCCCCGAGCCGGAGGCCCGCTTCTTCTCGGAGCCCTACTTCTCCGACGTGGTGCGCGGCGTCGGAGCCACCCTCGCCGAGACCGACGTACAGCTGGTGCTCACCCTCGCGGGCAGTGACCGCGAGCGCCGCCGGCTGGCGCAGTACCTGTCCGGACACCGGGTCGACGGCGTCCTGCTGGCCTCCGTGCACGCCGGGGACCCGCTGCCGGAGCTGCTGGCCGAACTGGGCATCCCGGCGGTGATCAGCGGCCGCCGGTCGGCCGCCGAGACCCTCCCCAGCGTGGACTCCGACAACCTGGCGGGTGCGGCCGGGGCCGTGCGCCACCTCCTCGGGCGGGGCCGCCGCGCCATCGCCACCATCACCGGGCCCCTCGACGTGTACGGGGCCCAGTGCCGCCTCGACGGCTACCGGCAGGCCCTGGCCGCCGCCGGTCACCCCGTCGACGAGCTGCTGGTGTCGGTCGGGGACTTCACCGAGGACGGCGGCCGCCGGGCCATGCGCGAACTGCTGGCGTGCCGCCCCGCCCTGGACGCCGTCTTCGCCGCCTCGGACGTGATGGCGGCGGGCGCCCTGCGGGAGCTGCGCGCGGCCGGCCGCAGGGTTCCGCTGGACGTGGCCCTCGTCGGCTTCGACGACTCGGTGGTGGCCCGCCACATGGATCCGCCGCTGACCAGCGTCCGCCAGCCGATCGAGGAGATGGGCCGGACCATGGCGCGGGTGCTGCTGGAGCGCATAGCGGGTCTGCGGGACGGCGCGGGTGAGGGGCCGGGGGAGCGGGCGGTGGTCCTGCCGACGGAGCTCGTCGTCCGGGAGTCCTCGTAGCGCGCCGGCAGGTCGGCCGGACATGCAGAAGGCCCCGGTCCGCTTCCGCGTACCGGGGCCTTCCCGCAGGGTGAGTGACGGGACTTGAACCCGCGGCCACCTGGACCACAACCAGGTGCTCTACCAACTGAGCTACACCCACCATGTCCGGTCGCAGAACGACCGGCCGAAGAAAAGGGTACAGGGTCCGGGAGGGTGCTCGCTCCCCCCTTTCCCCGCGCCCACCCTCCGGGAGGTGTTACTCGCCGGGCACGACGTGCTTGGCGGCGATGGAGCGGGCCGTGTCCGAGTCGGGCCCGGGCTGCGGGACGAAGACCGCCTCGCGGTAGTAGCGCAGCTCGGCGATGGACTCCTTGATGTCCGCGAGCGCCCGGTGGTTGCCGTTCTTCGGCGGGCTGTTGAAGTAGGCCCGCGGGTACCAGCGGCGCGCCAGCTCCTTGACCGAGGACACGTCCACGATCCGGTAGTGCAGGTAGCTCTCCAGCGCGCCCATGTCACGCAGCAGGAACCCGCGGTCGGTGCCGACCGAGTTCCCGCACAGGGGCGCCTTGCGGGGCTCCTTCACGTGCTTCCGTACGTACGCCAGGACCTGCGCCTCGGCGTCGGCGAGGGTGGTGCCGGCGGCCAGCTCGTCGAGCAGCCCGGAAGCGGTGTGCATCTCGCGCACCACGTCCGGCATGGTCTCCAGGGCCGCGTCCGGCGGGCGGATCACGATGTCCACGCCTTCGCCGAGCACGTTGAGCTCCGAGTCGGTGACCAGTGCGGCCACCTCGATAAGTGCGTCGTCCGTCAACGAGAGCCCGGTCATCTCGCAGTCGATCCACACCATGCGATCGTTCATGCGCCCCACCTTATGCCGAAGGTCCCCCGCACCGGTGCTCGACCGGTGCGGGGGACCTTGTTCGGGCGGGGCCCGGAGGGCGTTACGCGTGCTCGCGCAGCACCCTGCCCGGGGCGTACAGCTCCGTCACGCTCGGACCGGAGGCGGCCAGGGCCGCCGCTGCCCGCTGGGGCTGCGGAGTGCGCTGGTGCGGCACCGGGACGTCCGAGATCTGGGTCACCGGGCTGACGTCGGTCTGCGGGCGGCGTGCCCGGTAGGCCGAGCGGTAGGCGGCCGGGGAGGACCCCAGCTGCCGCCGGAAGTGACCGCGCAGCGCGACGGGCGAACGGAACCCGCAGCGTCCGGCGACCTCGTCGACCGAGTAGTCGGAGGTCTCCAGCAGCCGCTGTGCCTGGAGCACCCGCTGGGTGATCAGCCACTGGAGCGGCGCGCTGCCGGTGAGCGAGCGGAACCGCCGGTCGAAGGTGCGCCTGCTCATGTAGGCGCGGGCGGCCAGCGTCTCCACGTCGAACTGCTCGTGGAGGTGTTCCAGTGCCCAGGCGACGACCTCGGCGAGCGGGTCGGCGCCGATCTCCTCGGGCAGCGACCGGTCGAGGTAGCGTTCCTGGCCACCCGTGCGCCGCGGCGGGACGACGAGCCTGCGGGCCAGGGCCCCGGCCGCCTCGCTGCCGTGGTCGGTGCGCACGATGTGCAGGCACAGGTCGATTCCGGCCGCGGTGCCCGCGGACGTCAGCACGTCGCCGTCGTCGACGAACAGCTCGCGCGGGTCGACGTGGACGGACGGGTACCGCTTGGCGAGCGTCGGCGCGTACATCCAGTGCGTCGTCGCGGGCCGGCCGTCCAGCAGTCCGGCGGCGGCGAGCACGAAGGCTCCCGTGCACAGACCGACGATCCGGGCCCCCTCCTCGTGCGCCAGACGCAGTGCGTCGAGCGCCTCGGGCGGTGGCGGTGAAGTGATGGACCGCCAGGCCGGAACGACGACCGTGCCTGCCCGGGCGATCGCCTCCAGCCCGTACGGCGCGGTCAGTTCGAGTCCGCCGGTGGTCCGCAGCGGACCGTCCTCCCCGGCGCACACGAGCAGTCGGTAGCGTGGAACGCCCGCGTCCTGCCGGTCGATGCCGAACACGGACAGCGGAATGGAACTCTCGAAGATCGGTCCGCCGCTGAACAGCAGCACCGCGACGATCTCCCTGCGGCGACGCCCCGCGAGTTTCCGGCCCGCGTCCGCGACGACGGCGGTGGAATCCTGGCTCATGGCGCTAAGCCCCCCTTGGGTGTCGCGACTCCTTGGTCTGGTCGCACCTGCACGTTTCCCCTCGGCCTTGCACGTGGATCCCCCGCCGTAAATACATGATCGAATCTACTGCGTCCCGTGGTGTCGGCGTGACAAGTTCAGCACGCAGCGCTATGTCGACTTGGCAACTTGGCGAAAAGCATTCGATCAGGAAGCGTTCCACTCCGCTACCCGGGTGGGAAGCGTCCTGTCCGGCCATGGCCAGTACCCGTAGGGTCACGACGTCCCTCGGGCTCTGTAGTCGCTGGTGGTAGGGGGGTTGGGGGGACATTCCGGCAAGGAGGGCACCCGGTCGGGAAGTTGGCTGAAAACCATCGGGTGTGTACGTGCGAACCGGTCAGTCCTGAGGGGGGACGCCTCCGGAACCGTGACAACCGCGGTGCGAGCCGGCCCCGGTGCGCGAGTGGCGGCCGCGGTGGCCGGACGGAAGCGGCTCCTCCGCGAGCACCCGGGCGGCGGCCCGTTCGGTCTTCTCGGAGTGGCGCAGCAGCACCCGGCAGGCGGCGGTGACGGCGGCCAGCCCCAGGGTCGCCACGGCGGCCCCGCCGTACGAGGTCCCGTAGACGACCAGGACCACGGGGACGAGCAGGCAGCTGAAGGCGGCCCATCGGACCACGTCACCCGCCGGGTCGTCATGTGACGTCCTGCCGGGTGGCACGGACGGGTGAAGTGAGGGAGGGGCGGAGGTGTAGGGAGAAGGGGCGGACAGGACGGACTGCGTCGGCGGAGCGGGCTGGACGGGGTGAACCGGATGGCCGGGCACGGCGTACTCCCTGCGGGCTCTTCCTGGACGGTCGGACGCCTGTCCAACGGCCCGCGGCGCCGTGCGGTCACTGCGCGCACGGGTGGCAGAAGGGTCCTTCGTCACTGCCTGTAGGGGACAGCGGCCATTGCCAAGGCGGCGAGGCTCCGGCATGCTCCCTGGGACGCTCTCCAAGGGCGGCATGCCCTGTGCAGGACAGGAGTGTCGCCGTACCCTGGTGGGTAAGGGCTTGGGAAGATGGTTCCCGGACAGAGCCCCGTCACCCTGTGTCGCCAAAGTCGGCGTCGTCAAGAATCCGCTTCGCCCCAAACGTCCCTGTCGCTTCCCTCGAGGATCCTTCGCCGAGACATCCATGGCCGGTCACGAATTCTCCGAACCCGCGGACCGCAAGCGCAAACCCGCCGCCGACTCCGTTTCGGCCGACCTGCGCGCGGTGGAACAGACACGCCACCCCTGCGACCCTGCCTTCCGGCACGGGGTGGTGGTGGGCTTCGACGGCTCCACGTCCAGTGAGCGAGCCCTCGCGTACGCCATCGGGATGGCCCGGCGCTCCGGTTCCGGTCTGATCATCGTGCACGTGGCCAACCGGCTGCCGACCACGGTGTGGGCCGGCTGCGAGCCGCCCGTCTTCGTGGACGTCCCGGACCACCGCACCGAGGTGCTGGGGCTGGAGCTGGCCTGCGCGGACTACCTGGCCGAGGTCCCGTGGATCCTGGTGGAGCGGGGCGGGGACATCTGCCACGAGCTGGAGGAGGTCGGCCGGGAGTACTCGGCGGACGCCATCGTGGTCGGCTCGACGCACGGGATCGTGGGCCGGATCTTCGGCTCGGTGGCGGGACGGCTGGCGAAGCGGGCGCAGCGACCCGTTGTTGTCATTCCGTAACCCACTGTACGTCGGTTGTGCGGTTGTGAACCCCCATGTAAAGGGTAGATAAATGCTGCTGGGACGCAGCAAACAACTGCAGATCGAAGGGAGCCCGCCGTGGACAATGGTGTCTCTGCGGGAAGCACGGCCTCGACCTCGACCCTGGGGCACATCGCCCTGGGTCTCACCCTTCTCGCGTTCGGTATCGGCCACACCGGGATCATCGACGGCGTGACCGCGGCCAACTCCGTGTCACTCGCCACCTACGTCGGCGGTCTCGCCCTGTTCGTCCTCGGGATCCTCGAATTCCGCGGCGGCAACGGCTTCAACGGCACGGCGTTCGCGGGCCTCGGCGCCTTCTGGTTCACCTGGGCGGCCGGAGCCGACGGAAAGGTTTCGGCGGACGCCGCCGGATCGTTCCTCGTCCTCTTCGCCCTCCTCGGGCTGACCCTCACGGTGGGGGCCGCCGGCGGGCTCTTCGGCCAGGGCGTCTACGCCCTGTTCACCCTCTCCCTGGTGCTCCTCGCGATAGGCGCCTTCGCCGACAGCGGCGCTCTGGCCAAGGCGGCGGGCTGGGTGGCGGCGGTCGCCGGACTGCTCGCCTGGTACGGGGCGACCGCGGCGCTGGCCCACTGGCCGACGGCGCTCGGCAGGTCCTCCCGCCGCGGCGCGGTCGCGGCCGGCTGAGAAGAACGCACGCGGAGCGGCCCCCGGAGGAATTTTCCCCCGGGGGCCGCTCCGTCACGTTCCGGGCCGCCGTGCGGCGGCCGGGGCGGGTCCGGCTACTCGACGGTGACGGACTTCGCCAGGTTGCGGGGCTTGTCGATGTCCCGGCCCAGGGCCAGAGCCGTGTGGTACGCCAGCAGCTGGAGCGGGATGCCCATCAGGATCGGGTCCAGCTCGTCCTCGTTCTTGGGCACGAGGATGGTGTGGTCGGCCTTCTCCTGCGCGCGGTGGGCGACGGCGAGGATGCGGCCGCTGCGGGCCTTGATCTCCTCCAGCGCCGCGCGGTTCTTCTCCAGCAGGTCGTCGTCCGGGACGATCGCGACCGTCGGCATGGCCGGCTCGATGAGGGCGAGCGGACCGTGCTTGAGCTCGGAGGCCGGGTAGGCCTCCGCGTGGATGTAGGAGATCTCCTTCAGCTTGAGGGAGGCCTCCAGCGCCACCGGGTAACCGCGGACGCGGCCGATGAACATCATCGACTTGGCCTCGGCGTACTCGGCCGCCAGCTTCTTGATGTCCTCCTCGCCCTCCAGGATCTCCTGGATCTGCGCGGGCAGCTTGCGCAGGCCCTCGATGATCCGCTTGCCGTCGGTGACGGACAGGTCCCGGATCCGGCCGAGGTGGACGGCGAGCAGCGCGAAGGCGACGACCGTGTTGGTGAAGCACTTGGTGGACACGACGCAGACCTCGGGGCCGGCGTGCACGTACACGCCGCCGTCGGCCTCGCGGGCGATGGCCGAACCGACCACGTTGACCACGCCGAGGACGCGGGCGCCCTTGCGCTTGAGCTCCTGGACGGCCGCGAGCACGTCGTACGTCTCACCGGACTGGGAGACGGCGATGTACAGGGTGTCGGGGTCCACGACCGGGTTGCGGTAGCGGAACTCGGAGGCCGGCTCGGCGTCGGCGGGGATCCGGGCCATGCTCTCGATGAGGCCGGCGCCGATGAGGCCCGCGTGGTACGAGGTGCCGCAGCCGAGGATCTTGACCCGGCGGATGCCGCGCGCCTCGCGCGGGTCCAGGTTCAGGCCGCCGAGGTGCACCGTGTTGAAGCGGTCGTCGATCCGGCCGCGCAGCACGCGGTCGACCGCGTCGGGCTGCTCGGAGATCTCCTTGTGCATGTAGGTGTCGTGGCCGCCCATGTCGTAGGAGGCGGCCTCCCACTCCACGGTCTCGGGCGTGGCGGTGGTCGTCGTACCGCTCGTGGTGTAGGTGCGGAAGTCGTCGGCCTTGAGGGTGGCCATCTCGCCGTCGCCGAGGGTGACGACCTGGCGGGTGTGGGCGACCAGGGCGGCGACGTCCGAGGCGACGAACATCTCCTTCTCGCCGATGCCGAGGACGACCGGGGAGCCGTTGCGGGCGACGACGATGCGGTCGGCGAAGTCGGCGTGCATGACGGCGATGCCGTAGGTGCCGTCGACGACCTTGAGGGCCTCGCGGACCTTCTCCTCCAGCGTCTCGGCCTGGGAGCGGGCGATCAGGTGGACGAGCACCTCGGTGTCGGTCTCCGAGATGAAGACGACGCCCTCGGCCTCCAGCTTGGCACGCAGCTCGGAGGCGTTGTCGACGATGCCGTTGTGGACGACCGCCACCTTGTTCTCGGCGTCGAGGTGCGGGTGCGAGTTGATGTCGCTCGGCGCGCCGTGGGTGGCCCAGCGGGTGTGCGCGATGCCCGTGGTGCCGGCGAAGCGCTTGGGGACGCGGGACTCCAGGTCACGGACCCGCCCCTTGGCCTTGACGACCTTCAGGGCCGCCGACTTCGGGCTGTTGACGACGATGCCCGCCGAGTCGTAGCCGCGGTATTCCAGCCGCTGGAGTCCTTCCAGCAGCAGCGGTGCCACGTCGCGCTTGCCGATGTAACCCACGATTCCGCACATACGGTGTTGCCCCTCCTGAAGTTCGGTGTCCGTGCCCGGCGGACGCCCCGTGGGCGCCCGGCCGTTTCAGCCGTAGACGATGCGGCGCAGCTGCCGGAGGGAGAGCTCCGGGGGCGCCACGGCGCGGTGCGGCAGTTCGGCCGCGATCCGCTCGAAGATCTCGGCGTTGACCGCGCCGCCGGACTGCAGCTCGCGGTGGCGGCGCCGGACGAATTCCTCGGTCGTCTCGTCGAAGTAGGCGAGCACGTCGAGTACCACCCGGGCCGCTTCGCCGCGCTGGAGCGCGGTGCTGCGCACCAGGTGGTCGACGAGGTCGTCATGCGACGGGCGGCGGTCGAGCACTCGTAGATACTGACCGGCAAAAGGGTGGAACGCAAAGATCCTGCCCGGAATCGGGCAGGATCTCGCTGGTCTGGACCAGAGGAATGGGAGCTTCCGGCCGGGGTCGGTCAGAAGCGACCCAAAATCGCCGCTTTCGCCGTCGTGAACTCCTCGGCGGTCAGGATCCCCGTCCGGTGCAGTTCGCCCAGCTCGCGCAGCCGGCGCAGCAGGGCGTCGTGGTCGTCGCCCGCAGCGGCCGGGGGCGCGGCGGCGGCCGGCAGTTCGGGGGCGGCGGCCGGGGCGGGTGCGCAGGCCGCCGCCGGGTGCGGCATCCGTACCGCCACGGCCGCCGCGGCCAGTGCCATCAGCGGGTCCTTCCTGAGCCCGAAGATCTCCACCGCGTACGGGTCGTACTTGGCCGGCCCGGCCGTGGGCAGGCCCGCCAGGGAGAACCGCAGCCAGCCGTTCTCCAGCCCCCGCGCCGGGAACCACTCGACGGCCTTCAGGTCCGCCGTGCGGAAGGTGCGCGGCCCGCCGGAGGCCTTGGCCTCCTCCGCGGTCCAGCTCCACTTCAGGGTGACCGTGTCCCCGTCGAAGGACACCGTCCCGTCGCCCGCGCTCACCGATATCGGCACGGCCGGCCCGGGCAGCAGGTAGGCGTCCGACGGCCCCGGGTCCACCTGGTCCAGCAGCAGGGCGTTCCGCACCTCGTCGACGAAGTACTCCGCGACCCCCGTGCGGTCCGGCTCCACCGTCAGCCGGTAGGGGTCCGAGCCCTCCGGCAGCCGCCCGCCGGTGACCTGGAGGAGCGGGTCCGCGCCGTCACGCAGCCGCAGCCGCAGCCGGCCCGCCTTGCGTCCCGGTTCGTGACTGATCCCCGCGATCGCGTGCAGGGGAACGGTCACCTCGCCGAGGTGCTGGCGCAGCAGTGACACCCCCTTGTCGCGACCCGGCACGATGCGCACCGCGTCCCCGTCGAAGGTCCAAGTGCCGTCCTTCTGGATGATTTCCGCCATCCGGCGATTCTCCCATCGCCGCCGGCGCTCCGTTTGGCCTATATCTGTGCGCATGAGAGCTCTGCGACGCACGCTCGGCACCCTCCTCGTCCTCGGTGCGGCCGTCTCCTGCACCGCGGCCCACGGCGACGACGCCAAACCCGGGGCCCCGCGCCCCGCCGCCCTCGCCCCCTACGAACGGCTCCTGCCGGCGCCCGCCTCCGCGCGCGCGGAAGGTCCCGGGTACGCCTTCGGCGCCGGCACGGTCATCCGTACGGGCCGGCACTCGCCCGAGGAGGTGCGCCAGGTCGGCGAGCTCCTCGCGGAACAGCTGCGGGGGCCGAGCGGGCTGCCCCTGCCGGTGGTCGACGGGCAGGAGGGGGACGGGATCCGGCTGCTGCTCGACCGGGGCGCCGGGGACCTCGGCGCCGAGGGCTACCGGCTGCGGACCACCGCTTCCGGGATCACGCTGACCGCCCGGACCCCGGCGGGGCTCTTCCGCGGGGGCCAGACGCTGCGGCAGCTGCTGCCGGTGCGGGGGGCGGGGAGCGTGCCGGGCGGGACGGTCACGGACGCGCCGAGGTTCGCGTACCGGGGGGCGATGGTCGACGTCGCCCGTCACTTCTTCCCGGTGGAGCAGGTGAAGAGGTACGTCGACCAGCTCGCCCAGTACAAGATCAACACCCTGCACGTGCACCTGACGGACGACCAGGGCTGGCGGCTCGCGATCGACTCGTGGCCGCGGCTCGCCGAGTACGGCGGCGGCAGCGAGGTCGGGGGCGGCCCCGGGGGCCACTGGACGAAGGAGGAGTACCGGGACCTGGTCGAGTACGCGGCCCGGCGGTACGTGGACGTGGTCCCGGAGATCGACATGCCGGGCCACGTGAACGCGGCGCAGGCCTCCTACGCGGAGCTCAACTGCGACGGGAAGGCGCGGGAGCGCTACACGGGGACCAAGGTCGGCTTCAGCTCGCTGTGCGTGGGCGCGGAGCGCACCTACGAGTTCGTCGAGGACGTGCTGGGCGAGCTGGCGGAACTGACCCCGGGCAAGTACCTGCACATCGGCGGCGACGAGGCGCGCGCGACGCCGCCTGCGGACTACGCGGCCTTCATGGACCGGGCCCAGGCGGTCGTGGCCCGGCACGGGAAGACCGTGGTGGGCTGGCACCAGCTCGCGCAGGGGCGTCCGGCGCCGGGCTCGGTGATCCAGTACTGGGGCCACGACCGCACTCCGGCCGCCGAGAAGGCGGCCGTGGTGGCGGCGGCGAAGGCGGGGCACCTGCTGATCCTGTCCCCGGCGGACCGGGCGTACCTGGACATGAAGTACGACGCGAAGACGAAGCCGGGGCTGGCCTGGGCCGGCTACGTCCCGGTGGAGCGGGCGTACTCCTGGAATCCGGGGACGTACCTGGCCGGGGTCGCGGAGTCCGCCGTCCTGGGCGTGGAGGCCCCGCTGTGGACGGAGACGATCGCCGGGCGGGGTGACTGGGAGCTGATGGCGTTCCCGCGCGTGCTGGGGGTGGCGGAGCTGGGCTGGTCCCCGGCGGGCGCGCTCGGCTGGAGCTCGTACCGCGAGCGCCTGGCGGCGCAGGGGCCCCGGCTGGACGCCCAGGACGTCAACTACCACCGGGCGCCGGACGTCCCCTGGTCCTGACGGGTGCGACGCTCTGCCCGGGTACGCCGCCCTCCCGGGTAAGACAGCGGGCGGGCGATCGAGGGACCGTATCGATCGCCCGCCCGGGCCGGCCGCACCGGCGGGGGCAGGTCCCTCACCGGCGTGATGCTTAGGTTAGCCTAACCTAAATTATGCGACAAGGGGGTGGGTGCCCCGGCTTCCCGCTACAGCTCGGAAGCGGGGTCCTCGCTCGGCGCCCGGCCCGCGTACGCCTCGGCCAGGAGCTGTTCCTCGCTCGCGCCCAGGCGCCAGTAACCGGTGAAGCGGACCGCGCGCCGGTCGACGCCGCGCTCGCCCACGAGGTGGCGGCGCACCGCGCGGACCGTGCCCGCCTCGCCCGCGATCCAGGCGTACGGCGCCCCGGCCGCGGGCAGCCGCGCCGAGCGCAGCGCGTCCAGCACGCGCCCGGTCCGCTGAGCGCCCGGGGTGTCCTCGCGGACGATCCAGGTGATGTCCGCCTCGGCGAGGGTGGTGAGGTCGAGGCGGTCGCCCGGATGCGGCACCTCGAACCAGGCCTGGACCCGGGTGCCGGCGGCGAGCCGGTCCAGGATCGCGGCGGCGGCGGGCAGCGCCGTCTCGTCCGCGTACATCAGGATCGCGTCGGCGTCGGCCGGCGGCTGGAAGCGCACGGACTTGTTCTCCGCGACGGCCGGGCCGATGGCCAGGATCCGGCGGCCGGTGACGGCTCGTCCGGCCCACTGCGCGGCCGGTCCCTCGGGTCCGGAGGGACCTGCCGTCCCGGCGGCGCCGTGGAGGACGAAGTCGATGTCGACCTCGACCGCGCCCGCCTCCGTGCGCCGCTGCTCGCGCACCGTGTACGAGCGCATCACCGGACGCTCCTCGTCCGGCATCGCCCGCCAGGCGCCGAACCAGGAGTCCTCGTCGGTGGAGGGCAGTTCCGTGTGCTCCCGGTGGGCCGGCGGCAGGAAGAGGGACAGGCTCTGGTCGAAGCCCCCCGAACGGAAGTCCGCGAGGGACTCCCCGCCGAAGGTGACCCGCAGGAAGGAGTGGCCGAGGCGTCGCGTGCGCAGGACTTCGAGGACGAAGAAACGGAAGTGCGCGGCGGCCGGGGCCCCGGATGCGGACGCGGTCATGCGGAGGGTCCCCCAGGGGTGCGGATGCGGGTGTGCCCCGGGAACCGGCCGAGCGGGCCGGTCCCGGGGCGGTGGCCGGTGACGTGCGGGGTCAGCTGACCTTCTTGGCGTTCTGGATCGCCTTGGCGAGGTCCTCCAGGATCTGGGCGCAGCGCTCGTACGAGTAGATCGGCTCGGTCACGCGCGGGGTGATCTGGCCGGCCTTGACGGCGGGGAGCTCGGCCCAGGTCGGCTTCGCCTTCAGCTGCTCCGGCTGGAGGGTGCCGGTGCGGTTGTCGAGCAGGACGAGGTCGGCCTTGTACTTGCCGGCGTTCTCCCAGCTGAGGCTCTCGAAGAAGCCGCCCTCGACCTTGTCCGGGGTGACGAACTCGACGCCGAGCTGCTCGAAGTACTTGAGGTCGGCGGAGGTCTTCGGGGTGGAGACGTAGAACAGGTTGGCGTCGCCGGAGCCGACGAGCACCTTGATGCCCGGGTTGGCCTTGGTGGCCTCGCGGACCTTGGAGGCGGCGGCGTCGAAGCGGGCCTTGGCGTCGATGGTGGTCTTGGTGTTCATGTCGGCGCCCAGCGACTTGGCGAGGTCCGCGGTGCGCTCCAGGGCCTTGTCCAGCGTGGCGTTGCCGCCCACGGAGATCGCGGCGGCCGGGGCCAGCTTCAGGATCTTGTCCTTGGAGGCCTCGGGGACGTACCAGTACGAGCCGTCCCAGGTGTTGGTGACGAGCAGGTCGGGCTGGAGGGCGGCGTACTTCTCGACGTTGAACTCGTCGTAGACGTTGCCGAGGATCTCGACCTTCGATATGTCCAGCGAGCCGGCCTGGACGTCGGGCTTGCCGTCGGCGGTCTTCGTGGGACCGAAGACGCCCTTCACCTCGACGCCGTAGTCGTTGAGCGCGGCGGCCGTGCCGGTGAAGGCGACGATGTTCTTCGGCACGGCCTTGGCGGTGACGTCCTTGTCGAGGTCGTCCTTGAAGCTCCAGGGGCCCGCGGGGGCGGCACTGGCGGCCTTGTCCTTGCTGCCCGCGCCGTCCTTCGCCGCGTCGGTGTTCCCGCACGCGGAGAGGACCGCGACGAGGCCGAGGGCGCCGCCGGCGGCGATGAGGCCGCGACGGGAGAGGGAGGAGGTCCGGGGCTTGGGCATGTCGAAGTCCGCTTTCGTGCGTGCGTGCGTGCGAGGCGGCCATGGGGCCGACCGCAGGGAAGGTTAGCCTAACCTTGCACGAAAGTGGTAAGAGGGCCCGATCCGGACGGGACCCGGGCGCACCTCCCGCACCCGGGCCCCGGCGCCACCGCCTAGCCGGCGAAGCCCAGTTCGCGGGCGATGAGCATGCGCTGCACCTCGCTGGTGCCCTCGCCGATCTCCAGGATCTTGGAGTCGCGCCACATGCGGGCCACCGGGTACTCGTTCATGAAGCCGTAGCCGCCGTGGATCTGCGTGGCGTCACGGGCGTTGTCCACGGCCACCGTCGAGGAGTACAGCTTCGCGATCGCCGCCTGCTTCTTGAAGGGCTCGCCCGACACCAGCCGGGAGGCCGCGTCCCGCCAGCCGATCCGCGCCATGTGGGCGCGCGTCTCCATGTCCGCCAGCTTGAACTGGATGGCCTGGTTGTCGCCGATGGCCTTGCCGAAGGCGTGCCGCTCCTTCGCGTACTTCACCGACTCGTCCACGCAGCCCTGCGCGAGGCCGGTCGCGAGCGCGGAGATCGCGATGCGGCCCTCGTCGAGGATCCGCAGGAACTGGGCGTAGCCGCGGCCCTCTTCGCCGACGAGGTTGGCCAGCGGGACGCGCACGTCGCTGAAGGACAGCTCGCGCGTGTCGGAGGCGTTCCAGCCGACCTTCGAGTACGGCGCGGCCACCGTGAACCCCGGGGTGCCGGAGGGGACGATGATCGAGGAGATCTCCGGGCGGCCGTCCGCCTTGCGGCCCGTCACGGCGGTGACGGTGACCAGCCCGGTGATGTCCGTACCGGAGTTGGTGATGAAGCACTTCGACCCGTTGACGACCCACTCGTCGCCGTCGCGGACGGCGGTGGTGCGGGTGCCGCCCGCGTCGCTGCCCGCGCCCGGCTCGGTCAGGCCGAAGGCGCCCAGGACCTCGCCCGAGCACATCTTCGGCAGCCACTGCCGCTTCTGCTCCTCCGTACCGAACAGGTACAGGGGCATGGCGCCGAGCGAGACGCCCGCCTCCAGGGTGATCGCGACCGAGGAGTCGACGCGGGCCAGCTCCTCCAGGGCGATGCCGAGGGCGAGGTAGTCGCCGCCCATGCCGCCGTACTCCTCGGGGAAGGGCAGGCCGAACAGGCCCATGCGGCCCATCTCGGCGACGATCTCGTACGGGAACTCGTGCCGCTCGTACAGGTCGCCGATCTTCGGCGCGATCACGTCGTGCGCGAACGCCTCGACGGTACGGCGGAGTTCCTCGTGCTCGGGGGTGAGCCGGTGGTCGAGGGACATGGTTCTCTTACTCCTTGTGGGAGAGGGCGCGGACGGTACGGGAGGGGCTGGGGCGTCCCAGCTGTTCGGCCATCCACACGCTCGTGGCGGTGAGGGCGGCCAGGTCGACGCCGGTCTCGATGCCGAGGCCGTCGAGCATCCACACCAGGTCCTCGGTGGCGAGGTTGCCGGTGGCGCTCTTGGCGTACGGGCATCCGCCGAGGCCGCCCGCGGAGGCGTCGACGGTCGTCACGCCGTGCTGGAGCGCGGCGAGGGTGTTGGACAGGGCCTGTCCGTAGGTGTCGTGGAAGTGCACGCCGATCCGGTCGGTCGGCACGCCGTCCCCGTTCAGCCCGTTCAGCAGCGACCGGACGTGGCCCGGGGTGGCGACGCCGATGGTGTCGCCGAGGCTCAGCTCGTCGCAGCCGAGGTCGAGCAGGGCCCTGGCGACGCGGACCACCTGCTCGACCGGGACCGGGCCCTCCCAGGGGTCGCCGAAGCACATCGACAGGTAGCCGCGGACGTGCGCCCCCTCCTGCTTCGCGCGGGCCACGACGGGCTCGAACATGGCCAGGGACTCGGCGACGGTGCGGTTCAGGTTCCGGGAGGCGAAGGTCTCGGTCGCCGACCCGAACACCGCGATGCGGGTGGCCCCGAGGGCGAGCGCCCGGTCGAGGCCGCGCTCGTTCGGGACCAGGACGGGCAGCGCCGCGTCCACGTCGGCGAGGAGCGGGAAGAGCTGCTCGGCGTCCGCGAGCTGGGGCACCCACTTCGGGTGGACGAAGCTGGTCGCCTCGATGGTGGTGAGGCCGGCCGCCGCGAGCCGGTGGACGAACTCCGCCTTCACCTCGGTGGGGACGGCCGTCTTCTCGTTCTGGAGTCCGTCGCGGGCGCCGACCTCGTGGATCCGTACGCGCGCCGGCAGTCCGGCGGCCGGGACGGTCATGGGCAGTGCGTTCACGCGCCCTCCTCCTCGTCCGGGGTGACCACGGCCAGGACCTGGTCCATGGCGACGGTGGAACCGGGCGTGACGTCGAGTTCGGTGACGGTCCCGGCGTGCGGGGCGGAGATGACGTGCTCCATCTTCATCGCCTCCACGACCAGCAGGCTCTGACCGGCCACGACCTGCTCGCCCACGGCCACCTTCACGACCGTGACCGTGCCGGGCATGGGGGCGGCCAGGGTGTCGGCCCCCGCGTGGGCGCTGCCGCCGAGGGAGGCCGCCACCGGGTCGTGGGACTGGACGTGCCAGCTGTCGCCGTCGCGGCCGAGCCAGACGCCGTCCGGGGAGGCGGCGTGGCTGAACGTGTGCGTCACGCCGTCGAGTTCCACGGTGACGCGCTCGGGGGTGCGGGCCACGACCCGGCCGGCGAGCACCGGCGGGGCCGGGTCGTGGGCGGCCCCGACGAGGAGCTCGGTGGCGGACCCGGCCGGGCGGGTGCGGACCTCCACCGGGTCCTGGCCCGGGAGGCGGAAGTGCCGGACCGTCCAGGCCGGAGTCCCGCCCAGGCGCCAGCCGTTCGGGATCCCGAAGGGGTCGACCCACCCGGTGCCCGCCGCCGCGGCCGGAGCCAGCAGCGCCGCCGCCGCGTACACCTCCTCCGGAACGCCTTCCGGGAGCAGGGACGGGAGGTCGCGCTCGACCAGGCCGGTGTCCAGTTCGCCCGACACCACGTCCGGGTGGGCCAGCAGCCGCCGCAGGAAACCGGCGTTCGTCTGGACGCCCAGGATCACGGTGTCCGCGAGGGCGGCCCGCAGCACCCGCAGGGCCGCGGCCCGGTCCGGGCCGTACGCGATGACCTTGGACAGCATCGGGTCGTACGCCGAGCCCACGGGCACGCCCGCCGTCAGCCCGGAGTCCGTACGGACCGCCCCGCCGGACGGCTCCGACAGCGCGAGGACGGTACCGCCGGAGGGCAGGAACCCCCGCGACGGGTCCTCCGCGCAGACGCGGGCCTCGATGGCGTGGCCGGTCAGCCGGACCCCGGACTGGGCGAAGCCGAGCGGCGCGCCCGCCGCCACCCGCAGCTGCTGTTCCACCAGGTCCAGGCCGGTGACGAGCTCCGTCACCGGGTGCTCGACCTGGAGGCGGGTGTTCATCTCCATGAAGTAGTACGAGGACGGGTCGCCGCCCGGCACGATGAACTCCACGGTGCCCGCGCCGACGTACCCGCACGAGCGGGCCGCCTCCACGGCCGCGGCGCCCATGGCCGCCCGCGTCTCCTCGTCGAGGAGGACCGACGGCGCCTCCTCGATCACCTTCTGGTGGCGCCGCTGGAGGGAGCACTCGCGCTCGCCCAGGTGCACCACGCTCCCGTGGGAGTCCGCGAGGACCTGGATCTCGATGTGCCGGGGCCGGTCGATCCACCGCTCCACGAGCAGGGTGTCGTCGCCGAACGAGGACTTCGCCTCGCGCCGGGCCGCCGCGATCTCCTCGGCCAGCACGGCCTCGTCGCGGACCAGCCGCATGCCCTTGCCGCCGCCGCCCGCCGAGGGCTTGAGCAGCACCGGCATGCCGATCTCCGCCGCGGCGGCGGCCAGTTCGGCGTCGGTGAGGCCGCTGCCGGAGGAGCCCGGCACCACCGGGACCCCGGCCGCCTTCACCGTCTCCTTCGCGCGGATCTTGTCGCCCATCAGGGAGATCGCGCTCGCCGGCGGGCCGATGAAGGCCAGCCCGGCGTCGGCGCAGGCCTGGGCGAAGACCGCGTTCTCGGCGAGGAACCCGTAGCCGGGGTGGACGGCCTCGGCGCCCGTGCGGCGGGCCGCGTCGAGGAGCCGCTCCACCGACAGGTAGCTCTCGGCGGCCGCTTCCGGGCCGATCCGGACGGCCGTGTCGGCCTCCCGTACGTGCCGGGCGTCCGCGTCCGCGTCGCTGAAGACGGCCACGGAGCGGATGCCGAGCTCCCGCAGCGTGCGGATGACGCGTACCGCGATCTCGCCCCGGTTCGCGACCAGAACAGTGCTGAACATCAGTGAGGTCCTCACGTCACATACGGAAGATGCCGAACGGCGACTCGCCCAGCGGGGCGTTCGCGCACGCGGTCAGGGCCAGTCCCAGCACCTGCCGGGTCTCCATCGGGTCGATGACCCCGTCGTCCCACAGCCGCGCGGTGGCGTAGTAGGCGTTGCCCTGCTCCTCGTACTGCGCCCGGACCGGGGCCTTGAAGGCCTCCTCGTCCTCGGCCGGCCAGTCCTGGCCCGCGCCCTCGATCTGGTCGCGCTTGACGGTGGCGAGGACCGAGGCGGCCTGCTCCCCGCCCATCACCGAGATCTTGGCGTTGGGCCACATCCACAGGAAGCGGGGCGAGTACGCCCGGCCGCACATCGAGTAGTTGCCCGCGCCGTACGAGCCGCCGACGACCACGGTCAGCTTCGGGACCCGGGTGCAGGCCACGGCCGTCACCATCTTGGCGCCGTGCTTGGCGATGCCGCCCGCCTCGTAGTCGCGGCCGACCATGAACCCGGAGATGTTCTGGAGGAACAGCAGCGGGATGCCGCGCTGGTCGCACAGCTCGATGAAGTGGGCGCCCTTCTGGGCGGATTCGGAGAACAGGATGCCGTTGTTGGCGACGATCCCGACCGGGTGCCCGTGGATCCGGGCGAAGCCGGTCACCAGCGTCTGCCCGAACTCGGCCTTGAACTCCTGGAAGCGGGAGCCGTCCACGATCCGCGCGATGATCTCGCGGGCGTCGTAGGGGGTGCGGGAGTCGACCGGGACCGCGCCGTAGAGGCCGTACGGGTCCACCTTGGGCTCCTCGGGAGCCTCCACCGACCAGGGCAGGGCCCCGCGCGCGGGCAGGGTCGCCACGATGTTCCGTACGATCCGCAGCGCGTGGGCGTCGTCCTCCGCGAGGTGGTCGGTGACGCCGGAGGTCCGCGAGTGGACCTCACCGCCGCCGAGCTCCTCGGCCGTGACGACCTCACCGGTCGCGGCCTTCACCAGCGGCGGGCCGCCGAGGAAGATCGTGCCCTGGCCGCGCACGATGACGGCCTCGTCGCTCATCGCCGGGACGTACGCTCCGCCGGCCGTGCAGGAGCCGAGGACGGCCGCGATCTGCGGGATTCCCGCCCCCGACATGCGGGCCTGGTTGTAGAAGATGCGGCCGAAGTGCTCCCGGTCGGGGAAGACCTCGTCCTGCATGGGGAGGAAGGCGCCGCCGGAGTCGACCAGGTAGAGGCAGGGGAGACGGTTCTCCAGGGCCACCTCCTGGGCGCGCAGGTGCTTCTTGACGGTCATCGGGTAGTACGTGCCGCCCTTGACGGTGGCGTCGTTCGCGACGATGACGCACTCGCGGCCGCTGACCCGTCCGATGCCGGCGATCACACCCGCGGCGGGGGCCGCGCCCCCGTACATGCCCTCGGCGGCCAGCGGGGCCAGCTCCAGGAAGGGGGACCCCGGGTCCAGGAGGGCGTCCACGCGGTCGCGGGGCAGGAGCTTGCCGCGCGCGGTGTGGCGGGCGCGGGCCCGCTCGCCGCCGCCGAGCCGGGCCGCGTCGAGCCGGGCGCGCAGGCCCTCGGTCAGCTCGTGGTGGGCGGCCTCATTGGTCCGCCAGGCCTCGGACGCCGGGTCCGCGGCGCTCGTCAGCACTGGTGCCTGCTGCATCGGTCGAGCTCCCTTGCTCGGTGCATGCTTGTTAGTGAGCGTTAACACTCTGGGTATCAGGTTAACGAGCGCTAACGGCCCTGTCTAGAATGGATTCCCATGAGCACCAGAGCGGCCGCCCCGACCCGACGCGAGCAGATCCTCAGTGAGGCCGCTCGTCTCTTCGCGGAGCGCGGCTTCCACGGCGTCGGCGTGGACGAGATAGGGGCCGCGGTCGGCATCAGCGGCCCCGGCCTGTACCGGCACTTCGCGGGCAAGGACGCGATGCTCGCCGAACTGCTCGTCGGCATCAGCGAGCGGCTGCTGACGGGCGGCCGCCGCCGCGTCGAGGAGGCGGCCGGTGACCCGCGGGAGGTGCTCGCCTCCCTCGTCGAGGGCCACATCGACTTCGCGCTCGACGACCGGGCGCTGATCACCCTCCACGACCGGGAACTGGACCGGCTGCGGGAGGCCGACCGCAAGCTCGTGCGCCAGCTCCAGCGCCAGTACGTGGAGCTGTGGGTGACCGTCGTGCGCGAGCTGCACCCCGAGGTGGGGGAGGCGGAGGTACGCGTCTCCGTGCACGCGGTCTTCGGCCTGCTGAACTCGACCCCCCACCTGGCAGCGCTCGGCCGCGACGCCACGGAGGCCCTGCTGAGGCGCCTGGCGAACGGCGCCTTCGGGGCCCTGTCGGGGTGAGCCGGACATGAGGTGGGGTGTCCGACGGCCGGGACGGAGCAGACGGCTCCGGCCGGACGGCGGCAGAATGGGCGCCATGCCGATAGAGACGCCCGTACCCAGCCGCGCCGAACTCGTCGAACACCTGCTCCGCACGCGGATCGCGGGGGAGGTGGCGACCCCGCGCGAGAACAACCTCAGCCACTACCGCAAGCTCGCCAACGGAGACCGCCACTACTGGCTCGGCCTGGAGCTCGGGGACCGCTGGAGCGACGAGCAGGACGTGCTCGCGGTCATGGCCGAGCGCTGCGGGGTCGTGGACGACCCGACGCACCGCCAGGGCCAGGACACCATCGACCCCGAGCTGACCGTCGCCGCCCTGGACCGGCTCGCGGCCCGGCTGCACAAGGCCGCGCTGGACCGGCAGAGCGTGCTCTTCGCCACCGGCCACCCGGGCGGCCTCCTCGACGTGCACCGCGCCACCGCGGACGCGCTGCGGGCGGCCGGCTGCGAGATCGTGGTGATCCCGCAGGGCCTGACCGCCGACGAGGGCTCCGTCTGGCAGTTCGCGGGCGTCGCGGTGCAGGAACGCGGGGCGACGCTGTGGCACACCCACTCCCCGGCGCCGATGGCCGCGATCCTCGACGGCCTCGCGGCGCAGGGCCGCCCCCAGCCGGACCTCGTCGTCGCCGACCACGGCTGGGCGGGCTGCGCCGCGCAGCGCGGCCTCGACGCGGCGGGCTACGCCGACTGCAACGACCCGGCGCTCTTCCTCGCCGAGGCCGAGGGCACCCTCCAGATCGCCGTCCCCCTGGACGACCACGTCCGCGACCCCCGCTTCTACGACCCGATGACGGCCTACCTCCTGTCCACGGCGGGCCTCGCCGACGTCTGACGGGCGGGGCCGGCCGGGAGCCGCCGGGGCGCGGGGGCCGCGGCGGCGCGCGTCAGGAGGGGGTCGGGTCCAGGTAGACCCGGCGGACGGCCGGGAAGCGTTCGCGGAGCTGCGCCTCGGCCACCTCGCAGGCGGCCTCCACCTGCCGGGCCGACGCCAGGTCGTGGAAGTCGATCTTCGCCGCGATCAGGACCTCGTCCGGGCCCTGCACCAGGGTCGTCAGCTCCAGGACGCCCTCGATGTGCAGGACCGACAGCAGCTCCTCCCGGACCTCCTCGCGCATCCGGGCCGGCAGCGGCCGCCCGATCAGGTACTGCGCGTTCGAGCGGCCCAGCTCCCACGCCACCCACACCAGCAGCAGCCCGATCAGCAGCGACGCCACCCCGTCGTACGCGCCCGAACCGGTCAGCTGCGCCCCCAGCAGCCCGCCCGCCGCCAGCGCGAGCCCGACCAGCGCGGCGGCGTTCTCCAGCAGTACCGCCTTCACGGCCGTGTCCGGGGTGTGCTTCACGTACAGGCCCAGCGGCGCCCGCATCCGCGCCGCCTCGCCGCGGACCTGGCGCCACGCCACCAGCAGCGAGTAGCCCTCCAGTACGGCGGCGACCGCGAGGACGACGTACGAGAGCGTCGGGCTGCCCGGGTCCTCGCCGTGGACCAGGGTGTGGACGCCGTCGTACACGGCGAAGACCGCGCCGCCGACGAAGGTGGCGACCGAGGCGAGCAGCGCCCAGATGTAGCGCTCGGGCCCGTACCCCAGCGGGTGGGCCTCGTCGGCCGGCCGGTCGCTGCGCTTGAGGGCGGTCAGCAGCAGCACCTCGGTCACCGTGTCGGCGACCGAGTGCGCCGCCTCGGCCAGCATCGCGCTCGACCCGCTGAGGATCCCGGCGGCCGCCTTCGCGGCGGCGATCCCGAGGTTGGTGACGGTGGCGACGACGACCGTGGCGACGCTTTCGGGCTGTTCGGTCATGACGCGACGGTATGTCCGCCCCTCGGGCGGACCGCTCAGCGACACCCGCCGGCCGGTTCAGGCGCGGGGTACGCGCACGACGCCTTCCTGGATGACGGTGACCGCGAGGCGGCCGTCCTGGGTCCAGATGCGGGCCTGGCCGAGGCCGCGGCCGGCCGCCGCCGAGGGGGACTCCTGGTCGTACAGGAGCCATTCGTCGGCGCGGAACGGCCGGTGGAACCACATGGCGTGGTCCAGCGAGGCGCCGACGACGTCGCCCACCGCCCAGCCGCCCCGGCCGTGCGCGAGCAGCACCGAGTCCAGCAGGGTCATGTCGGAGACGTACGTGGCCAGGCAGGTGTGCAGCAGCGGGTCGTCCGCGAGCTTGCCCCGGGTGCGGAACCACACCTGGGAGCGCGGCTCGACCGGCTCCCCGACGCTGCCCCACGGCGGCGTCGTCGCGTACCGCAGGTCCACCGCGGAACGGGCCGCGAGGAGCCGTTCGACGGTCCCCGGGTCGCGGAAGACGTCCCGGTACAGCGGGAGGGACTCGGCGGCGGTCGGCAGGGACTCGGGGTCCGGCGCCTGCGGCATCGGGGCCTGGTGGTCGAGCCCCTCCTCGTACGTCTGGAACGACGCCGACAGGTGGAAGATCGGCTGTCCGTGCTGGACGGCGACCACCCGGCGGGTGGTGAAGGAGCGCCCGTCGCGGATCCGGTCGACGGAGTACACGATGGGCGCGCCCGGGTCGCCGGCCCGCAGGAAGTACGAGTGCAGCGAGTGCGCCGACCGGTCCGCGGGCACGGTCCGGCCGGCCGCGACCAGCGCCTGGGCCGCGACCTGTCCGCCGAAGACGCGCGGCACGAGGGACTGCCGGCTCGTGCCGCGGAAGATGTTCTCCTCGATCTGCTCCAGGTCGAGCAGATCGAGGAGATCGGCGAGCGCCTCGTTGTCGTCGAGCTCGGCCAAGGGGACTTACAGACCCATCGACTTGGCGATGATGGACTTCATGACCTCGCTGGTGCCGCCGTAGATGCGGTTCACGCGGTTGTCGGCGTACAGGCGGGCGATCGGGTACTCGTTCATGTAGCCGTAGCCGCCGTGCAGCTGGAGGCACTTGTCGATGACGCGGTGCGCGACCTCGGTGCAGAACAGCTTCGCGGAGGCGGCCTCGGCGGCGGTCAGCTCACCGGCGTCCAGGGCCTCCAGGGCGCGGTCGGCGACCGCCTCGGCGGCGTCCACCTCGGCCTGGCAGGAGGCCAGTTCGAACTTGGTGTTCTGGAAGTGCGCGACGGGCTTGCCGAAGACGGTGCGGTCCTGGACGTACTGCTGGGCGAACCGGACGGCGGCCTTGGCCTGCGCGTACGCGCCGAAGGCGATGCCCCAGCGCTCGGAGGGCAGGTTGGCGCCGAGGTAGTAGAAGCCCTTGTTCTCCTCGCCCATCAGGTCCTCGACCGGGACCTTCACGTCGACGAACGCCAGCTCGGCGGTGTCGGAGGTGCGCAGGCCGAGCTTGTCCAGCTTGCGGCCGATGGAGTAGCCCTCGGACTTGGTGTCCACGGCGAAGAGGGAGATGCCGAAGCGGCGGTCGTCCTCGCGCGGGGCGGAGGTGCGGGCGCAGACGATCACGCGGTCGGCGTGCACGCCGCCGGTGATGAAGGTCTTGGAGCCGTTGAGGACGTAGTGGGTGCCGTCCTCGGAGAGCTTGGCGGTGGTCTTCATGCCCGCGACGTCGGAACCGGTGCCCGGCTCGGTCATCGCGAGGGCCCACATCTCCTCACCGGAGACGAACTTCGGGAGGTAACGCTTCTTCTGCTCGTCGGTGGCGAGCATCTTGATGTAGGGCAGCGCGAGCAGCACGTGCACGCCGGAGCCGCCGAAGTTCACGCCCGCGCGCGAGGTCTCCTCGTAGAGGACGGCCTCGAACTTGTGGGTGTCCAGGCCCGCGCCGCCGAACTCCTCGGGCACGTTGATGCCGAAGACGCCCAGCTCGCCGAGCTTGTAGTAGAAGTCGCGAGGAGCCTGGCCCGCCTGGAACCACTCGTCGTAGACGGGAACGACCTCGGCCTCGATGAAGGCGCGGATGGTCTCGCGGAACGCCTCGTGGTCCTCGTTGAAAACGGTACGGCGCACTGGGCCGGCTCCCTTCGGTCGCGGCGGTCCGCCGCTCATGCCTAAGCGCTTGCTCAGATTAAGTTACCGGCGAGTTGTCCGCCCTGTCCAGAGCCGGTCGCGGACCGCGGGACGCGTCAGTACGAGAAGGCCATCGGCCGGTCGGGGTCCCCGTCGTCGTCACCGCCGATCCGGCGGGGCGTTTCCAGGTCGGCGGGGGTGAGCACGGGCGGCCCGGCCATGACGTACTTGACCATGAGCCGGATCTCGATCAACGCGAGCGCCGCGTACAGCAGGGTGTAGACGGCGAGGGAGGTGATGACCTCGGGCAGGGTGACGGTCGGGGAGACCGCGTCCCGGGTGCGCAGCACTCCGTAGACGACCCACGGCTGGCGGCCCATCTCGGTGAAGATCCAGCCCCAGGAGTTGGCGATCAGGGGGAAGGCCAGCGTCCACACGGCCAGGCGCCAGTACCAGACCGTCAGCCAGGACCCCAGCGTCCGGCCGCGGGTCACGGCCAGGTGCGGCACCTCGTCCTCGCCGGTCCGCAGGCCGGGGTCGAGCAGGAACCGCCGGCGGGTCAGCCACAGTCCCACCGCGCCGACGGCGAGCGAGGTCATGCCGAAGCCGATCATCCAGCGGAAGCTCCAGAACGCGACGGGGATGTCGGGCCGGTAGTCGCCCGGACCGTACTTCTGCCGTTCGGCCGCGTTCGTGTCGTTGATGCCCGGCACGTACGCGGTGAAATTGCCCTCCGCGAGGAAGGAGAGCAGGCCGGGGACCGACCACTCCACGGTGTTGTGCCCCTGCGCGACGTCGCCGATGGCGAAGACGGAGAAGGGGGCCGGGGCTTCGCCGTCCCACAGGGCCTCGGCGGCGGCCATCTTCATCGGCTGCTGCCGGAACATCACCTTCCCGAGGGTGTCCCCGCTGAACGCCACCAGGACCCCGGCGAGCAGCATCGTCACCAGGCCGAGGCGCATCGAGGCGCGCATCACCGGCACGTGCCGGCCGCGCCGCAGGTGCACGGCCGCGATGCCGACCATGAAGGCGCCGCCGGTCAGGAAGGCGGCGGTGAGGGTGTGGTAGACGACGACGAGGGTGGTGTCCTGGGTCAGGACCAGCCAGAAGTCGGTGAGCTCGGCCCGGCCGCGTTCCTCGTTGATGCGGTAGCCGACGGGGTGCTGCATCCAGGAGTTGGCGGCGAGGATGAAGTAGGCGGACAGGACGGTGCCGATCGAGACCATCCAGATGCAGGCGAGGTGGATCTTCTTGGGCAGCTTGTCCCAGCCGAAGATCCACAGGCCGATGAAGGTCGATTCGAAGAAGAAGGCGATCAGGGCCTCGAAGGCGAGGGGGGCTCCGAAGACGTCGCCGACGAAGCGCGAGTAGTCGGACCAGTTCATGCCGAACTGGAACTCCTGCACGATGCCGGTGACGACACCCATCGCGATGTTGATCAGGAACAGCCGGCCCCAGAACTTCGTGGCCTCCAGGTACTTCTCCCGGCCCGTGCGCACCCACGCGCTCTGGAGGACGGCGACCAGGGCCGACAGGGAGATCGTGAGCGGGACGAACAGGAAGTGGTACACGGTGGTGATGCCGAACTGCCACCGGGCCATCGTGTCGAAGGCCAGAGCCAGGTCCATTCGCTTCCTCACCTCGCCTCGGGGAGATCACTCTCGCCCCCGCCCGTGCTCCGGGCCGCGCACCGACGTCCCCGCACCCCCCGGGTTACGCCGGACGGCGGACAAGGGGGAGCGGGTTCAGGCCGCCGGGGATCCGGGTCCCGGACCGTGCGCGAGGTGGTCGGCCAGCGCCTCGTTGGTGAGGACCGGTCCGGCCCGCAGGACGGTGTTCCGGCGCCCGGGATGGGCGGCCCGGTGCGCCCGCTCCAGTTCCCGGGCCCGGGACAGGCCGGCTGCGCAGTCCTCGCCGCGCAGGGCCGTGTCCAGCGCGTCGCCCGTAGCCGCGATCAGCGGGGCCATGGCGCGCACCGCCGCGTCGGCCCGCTCCGGGGCGGGCGCCCCGCCCTGCCGGGTCTCCAGTTCGCGCGCGAGCAGCAGCAGGGCCGGAGCCGTGCGCGCGGCCAGCCGCAACCGGGGGCGGAGGCTGCCGGCCGGCCCGCCCGGGGGCCGCCGGGGCGGCAGGAGCACCGTGCGGCCCGTCCTGCGGTCCAGGGCGACGAGCAGTTCGTGCGGGCGGTGCCACAGCGCGAACGGGTCGTCGGGGGCGGGGCCCGCCCGCCCCGAGGCGGCGTCGGCCGCGATCCGCTCCAGCCGGGCGCGCAGGCCGGTGCGGTACGCCTCCAGGCCGGACGCCGCCTCCCGGTACGGGTCGGGGGGCCACAGCAGCGGGCCGAGGAGCAGCACGACGGCGATGCCGACCGCGCTCTCGACCAGCCGGGCCAACGGGTACCCGGGCGTCGGGGTGGCGTAGATCATCAGGGCGGTGATCAGCACCTGCTGGTTGGGGGAGCCCTTGTGGCTCAGCAGGTACATCCCGGCGCAGCTGCACACCAGCATGACCAGGAACGAAGCCGGGCCCGACGGCAGCCAGTGCAGGACGGTCACGCTCAGCACCACGCCCGCGATCACGCCCACCAGCCGCTGGAGGGCCGGCCCGGGCGCCGAGAACACGTCCTCGCGCAGGATCAGCACGGCCGGCAGCGCGGCCGCCACGGGCGCCGAGCTCGTACCGAACCACCACAGGCACAGGTACCAGGGGACGGCCGCGCACACCACGAGCCGCGCGGCCGGGGCCGTTCGCTCGGCGAACGCACGCTTCCCCGTCACCACGGACATCCCGGACATGCGGCACATCGTAGGCGCGTACCCGCCGCCCGATCGGCCCGCCACCCCACCGCCGCCACCCGGACGAGGGGCGGTTACCTCAGGGCCCGGCCGTCGGTTGGCGGTCCTCCCCGGACGGCCGGGGGCGGTCCCAGCGCAGCGCGAACCACAGTTCCATCCGGGTGTCCGGATCGTCCAGGTCCCGCTCCAGCAGGTCCGCGCAGCGGGCCACGCGCTGGCGGACGGTGTTGCGGTGCACCCCCAGGGCGGCGGCCGTACGGTCCCAGCCGCCGTGGTGCGCCAGCCAGCCGCGCAGGGTGTCCCGCAGCGCGGGGGAGAGCGGCGCGAGCAGGGCGGCGGCGTGCGCACGGGCCTCCGCCTCCCCGACCAGGCCCGCGAAACCGGGGTCGGTGTGCCGGGCGAGCGGGGCCCGGGCCGCCTCGGCGCGCTCCAGGGCCCGCCGGGCCTGCGCGTCGGCGGTGCGCAGCTCCCCGGCCGCCGCCGGAGCGCTCACCCCGAGCCGCCAGCCGGGCTGCGGGCCGGGCTCCCGGTCGGTGAGCAGGCGTACGCCGTCCGGGCGCGGGTCCGCCAGTACGGTGCCCAGCGCCGCCGCGAGGGCCTGCGGGCCCGCGCCGCCCCGGGCGTGCACGGCGTACCAGGGGCCGGGGGTCAGGGCCGCCGCCGGATCCCCGTCCAGCAGGAGGCGGGTCAGGGCGGCCGCCTCGTCCCCCGCCGGGCGGTCCGCCGTGAGCAGGGTCAGCAGCACCGCCGCGACGGAGGCGATGGTGTGGTCCCCGGGGGCCCGGGCCGGGGTCGCCAGGCCCAGCACCCGGCCCCCGCCGACCGCGTAGGCCGCCAGGTGCGTCCCGCCGAGGGTGTCGGTGGCGGTCGCGGCGGCCCCGGGCGCCACCCGCGCGGCCAGGGCCTCCAGCGCCTCGCGCACCGCCACCGCGGGCGGGGCCCCGGCGCTCGGGGCCCCGGTCCCGGCCGGACCCCCGCCCGGCGGCAGCAGCGCCGCCCAGCCGTTCAGAGCGGCCGCCAGGCGGGACAGGACCGCCGGGACCGGGGACGGGCGGGCCGCCGCCGCGGCCAGGGTCTGCTGCGCCTCCGCGACCCGGCGCAGCTCGCGCGTCCGGGCCTCCGCCATCAGCCGCCACACCGCGCGGGCGACGGCCGTGAACGGGGTGTGCGGGGGGACCTCCAGCAGCGGCAGCCCGTGCCGGGCGCAGGCCTCGGCCAGCGCCGGCGGCACCTCCTCGTGGACCGGGGCCACACCGAAGCCGAGGGCGGCGGCCCCGGCCGCGACCAGCCGGGCCGCGTACCCGTCCGGGTCCCCGCCGGGCCCGGCCCCGGCGGTGAGCAGCAGCTCCCCGCCCAGCAGGTACGGCGACGGGTCGGCCATCTCCGAAGCGTGCACCCCGTACACCCGCGCCTCGCCGGGCCCCGCGAGGAGCCGCAGCCCGAGCTCCCGGTCGGCGGTCAGCGCGGCCAGCGGGACCGGCGGGGTGGGGGGAGCCTCCATGGCTACTCCGTACATGTGAAAGGGCGGCAGTGGATGAAACGTACACTTCGCCCGCCCGGGGTGTCCGCTTACGCTCGAAGGACCGCA
Organism: Streptomyces sp. NPDC006512; assembly: GCF_040611935.1. Lineage (NCBI taxonomy): Bacteria > Bacillati > Actinomycetota > Actinomycetes > Kitasatosporales > Streptomycetaceae > Streptomyces > Streptomyces sp. NPDC006512. The sequence goes on from NZ_JBEXPG010000061.1 coordinate 42,132, forward strand.
CCCGCAGAACCCCCCTGCGCCACCCCGCAGCGCACCCGCGGAACCCGTAGGACCACAGAAGGGCACCCCCCATGAGCACGCAGCCGCGCGGCCCCGTCGACTCCTCCCGCATCCCGCGCTACGCGGGCCCCGCGACCTTCGCCCGGCTGCCCCGCCTCGACGAGGTCGGCGGCAAGGCCGACGTGGCCGTCGTCGGCGTGCCCTTCGACTCCGGCGTCTCCTACCGCCCGGGCGCCCGCTTCGGCGGCAACGCCATCCGCGAGGCCTCCCGCCTGCTGCGCCCGTACAACCCGGCCCAGGACGCCTCCCCGTTCGCCCTCGCGCAGGTCGCGGACGCCGGTGACATCGCCTGCAACCCGTTCAACATCAACGAGGCCGTCGAGACGGTCGAGGCCGCCGCGGACGAGCTCATCGGCAACGGCTCCCGCCTGATGACCCTCGGCGGCGACCACACCATCGCCCTGCCGCTGCTGCGCTCCGTCGCGAAGAAGCACGGCCCGGTCGCGCTCCTCCACTTCGACGCGCACCTCGACACCTGGGACACCTACTTCGGCGCCGAGTACACCCACGGCACCCCGTTCCGCCGCGCCGTCGAGGAGGGCATCCTCGACACCGAGGCGCTCTCCCACGTCGGCACCCGCGGCCCGCTGTACGGCAAGCAGGACCTCGACGACGACGCCAAGATGGGCTTCGGCATCGTCACCTCGGCCGACGTCTACCGCCGCGGCGCCGACGAGGTCGCCGACCAGCTGCGCCAGCGCATCGGCGACCGCCCGCTGTACATCTCCATCGACATAGACGTGCTCGACCCGGCGCACGCGCCCGGCACCGGCACCCCCGAGGCGGGCGGCATGACCTCCCGCGAGCTGCTGGAGATCATCCGCGGCCTGTCCTCCTGCAACCTCGTTTCCGCCGACGTCGTCGAGGTCGCCCCGGCGTACGATCACGCCGAGATCACCTCGGTCGCGGCCTCGCACACCGCGTACGAGCTCACCACGATCATGAGCCGTCAGATCGCCGCTTCCCGGCAGGGCTGACCAGCACAGCACAGCACCGCAGGACGCGGCGCGGCGACGGCGCAGCGAAGGCGAAGGGCAGCCCCACACCGTGACGCACGACCACGACCTGGTACTCCGTCCCACCGAGGCCCAGACGGCGGCCGCCCTGGCGCCGCCACCGGGCCGCACGGGCGGGGACCTGGTCGTGGAGACCCTGCGCGGGCTCGGCGCGACCACCGTGTTCGGCCTGCCCGGCCAGCACGCGCTCGGCCTGTTCGACGCCGTCGGCCGCTCCGACCTGCGCCTGGTCACCCTGCGGGTGGAGAACAACGCGGGCTTCGCGGCCGACGCGTACGGCCGCCTCACCGGCGAGGCGGCCCCGCTGCTGCTCTCCACGGGCCCGGGCGCGCTGACGGCCCTGCCCGCCCTCGCCGAGGCGGCGGCCGCCTCGGCGCCGGTCCTCGCGATCTCCTCCCAGGTGCCCGTGGCGGGCCTGGGCGGCGGCCGCCGCGGCCACCTCCACGAGCTGCGCGACCAGGCCGCGTCCTTCCGGGACGTGGTGAAGTCCGTCCACGTCGCCCGCAGCCCCTCACAGATCCCCTCCGTGATCGCCGAGGCCTGGGAATCGGCGATCACGACCCCGCACGGCCCGGTCTGGGTGGAGATCCCCGAGGACGTGCTGCGCGCGGAAACGGTCCTCCCGCAGGTCACCGGCATGGACGCGACCCCGCACGAACTGGCCCCGCGCCCCGAGCTGACCGCGCTCGCCGCGCACTGGCTCTCGAACGCCTCCCGCCCGGTGATCATCGCGGGCGGCGGGGTGATCCGCTCCGACGCGGCCGGCAAGCTCAAGCAGCTCGCCGAGCGCCTGAACGCCCCCGTGGTCACCACCTTCGGCGGCAAGGGCGCCTTCCCCTGGAACCACCCGCTGTCCCTGCGGTCCTGGCTGGAGGACCGCCACACGACGGACTTCCTGGAGGACGCGGACGTCCTGCTGGTCGTCGGCTCCGGCCTCGGCGAACTCTCCTCGAACTACCACACCTTCTTCCCGACGGGCCGGATCGTCCAGATCGAGGCCGACCTCGGCAAGCTGGAGTCCAACCACCCGGCCCTGGGCATCCACGCCGATGCCCGGCTCGCCCTCCAGGCCCTGCTGGAGACGGTCTCCGAACGCGAGGACCCGGGCGCCCCGGAGCGCGTACGGGCGCTCCTCGCCGCGGTCGGGGCCCGCCTCGCCACCCAGGACGTCACCCTGGAACAGGACCTGCTGCGCTCCGTCCGGGCGGCCCTCCCGGCGCGCTCGCCCTCCTTCTGGGACATGACGATCCTGTCCTACTGGGCCTGGTCGGCCTTCGACCCGAAGCACCCGAACACCATGCACTCCGCCCAGGGCGCCGGCGGCCTCGGCTACGCCTTCCCGGCGGCCCTCGGCGCGGCCGTGGCCGAGCCGGACACCCCCGTGCTGGCCGTCTCCGGCGACGGCGGCGCGATGTACTCGATCGCCGAACTCGCCACCGCCCGCCAGCACGACCTCGACGTCACCTGGCTGATCGTGGACGACGGGGGCTACGGCATCCTCCGCGAGTACATGACGGACTCCTTCGGACGCCCCGTCGCGACGGAACTCACCCGCCCCGACTTCGTCGCCCTCGCCGCCTCCTTCGACGTCCCGGCCGCGACCACCACCCCGGAATCCCTGCGCGCGGACCTCGCCGGGGCCCTCGCCACCCCGGGCCCCTCCGTCCTGGTCCTCCCCACCACCCTGAAGATGTTCGCCCCGACCCACCTCTGAGACGGCCTGCCGGTCCCGCCGCCGCCCTCATCCTCCCGGCCCCGCCCCGCTCGCACCGCCCGGACCCCAGTGCGATTGTTGCGGCGGGATGAAATCCGCCGGTCGGGGCGTTGGGGGAGGCGGCAGGACAGCAGCGACGGGGAGGAACCACGTGACGGCGGGACAGACGGAGGCAGGGGAGAAACAGGGCTGGGGCAGGCGGCTGGCCGCCTACACGTGGCGGTACAAGACCAACGTGCTGCTCGCCCTCGGGTCCTCGCTGGCCGGCATGGCCGTCATGGCGCTCGTACCACTGGTCACCAAGGTCATCATCGACGACGTCGTCGGCGACAAGAGCCGCGAGATGGCCCCCTGGGCCGGCATGTTCATAGCCGCCGCCGTCCTCGTGTACGTACTCACCTACATACGCAGATACTACGGCGGCCGCCTCGCCCTCGACGTGCAGCACGACCTGCGCACCGACATGTACGACACCATCGCCCGCCTCGACGGGCGCCGCCAGGACGAACTGTCCACCGGCCAGGTCGTCGGCCGCGCCACCAGCGACCTCCAGCTGATCCAGGGCCTGCTCTTCATGCTCCCGATGACCATCGGGAACTTCCTCCTCTTCGGGATATCCCTCGGGATCATGCTGTGGCTCTCGCCGCTGCTGACCCTCGTCGCGCTGCTCATGGCCCCCGCCCTCTGGTTCATCGCCAAGCGCAGCCGCAAGAAGCTCTTCCCCGCCACCTGGTACGCCCAGGGCCAGGCCGCCGCCGTCGCCACCGTCGTCGACGGGGCCGTGACCGGCGTCCGCGTCGTCAAGGGCTTCGGGCAGGAGGAGCAGGAGACCGGGAAGCTGCGCACCGCCGGACGCCGCCTCTTCGGCGGCCGGATGCGCGCCATCCGCCTCAACTCCCGCTACACCCCCGCCCTCCAGGCCGTACCCGCACTCGGACAGGTCGCCATCCTGGCCCTCGGCGGCTGGATGGCCACCCGCGGCCAGGTCACCCTCGGCACCTTCGTCGCCTTCTCGACCTACCTCGCCCAGCTCGTCGGCCCCGTCCGCATGCTCGCGATGGTCCTCACCGTCGCCCAGCAGGCCCGCGCCGGCGCCGAGCGCGTCTTCGAGCTCATCGACACCGAGCCCGTCATCCCCGAGGGCGAGCGCGAGCTGCCCGCCGACGCCCCCGCCACCGTCGAGTTCGACGACGTCCGCTTCGGGTACGACCCCGAGCGGCCCGTCCTCGACGGCTTCTCCCTCACCATCGCGGAGGGCGAGACCGTCGCCGTCGTCGGCGCCTCCGGCAGCGGCAAGTCCACCGTGTCCCTGCTCCTGCCGCGCTTCTACGACGCCGACCGGGGCACCGTCCGCGTCGGCGGCCACGACGTCCGCGAGCTGACGTACGACTCCCTGCGCGCCGCCATCGGCCTCGTCCCCGAGGACTCCTTCCTCTTCTCCGACACCATCCGCGCGAACATCGCCTACGGCCGCCCCGACGCGAGCGAGGAGGACGTCCGCGCCGCCGCCCGCGCCGCCCAGGCCGAAGGCTTCGTCGAGGCCCTCCCCGCCGGCTACGACACCAAGGTCGGAGAACAGGGCCTCACCCTCTCCGGCGGCCAGCGCCAGCGCATCGCCCTCGCCCGCGCCATCCTCACCGACCCCCGGCTGCTGCTCCTCGACGACGCCACCTCCGCCGTCGACGCCCGCGTCGAGCACGAGATCCACGAGGCGCTGCGGTCCGTCATGGCCGGCCGGACCACCCTGCTGATCGCCCACCGCCGCTCCACCCTCGCCCTCGCCGACCGGATCGCGGTCCTGGACCGAGGCCGGCTCGCCGACATCGGCACCCACGAGGAACTGGAACTGCGCTCGGCCCTGTACCGCAGGCTCCTGACCGACCCCGACGCCCTCGGGGCCGGCTCGCCGCGCACCCCCGGCGCACCGCAGGCGGCCGCGTACGGCCGGCCCGCCGGACGGGACCTGGAGCGGGACCTCGAACTCGAAGCCGAGATCGACTCCGAACCGGTCAGCGCCAAGCGCCGGGTCAGCGACGGCGTCACCCCCGAACTGTGGCGGCGCCAGGACGAGGACCGGTCCACCGCCGCCCCCGGTACGGCGGCCCCCGCCGGCGCCGCCCCCGGCGCCGGGCACTCCCTGGCCGGCGCCGTCGCCGGCATGCCCGCCACCCCCGAACTCCTCGCGCAGGTGGCCGCGCTGCCGCCCGTCGACGACCGGCCCGACGTGGACGAGGCCCGCGCCTCGGCCGCCGAGGACGGCTACGGCCTGCGCCGTCTGCTGCGCGGCTTCTGGGCGCCGCTCGCCATCAGCCTCGGCCTCGTCGCCCTCGACGCCGGCTCCGGGCTGCTGCTGCCCATCCTGATCCGGCACGGCATCGACCAGGGCGTCGAACAGGCCGCCCTCGGGGCCGTCTGGGTGGCCTCCGGGCTCGCCCTCGCCCTGGTCATCGGCCAGTGGGCGGCCCAGTTCGCCGAGACCCGGATGACCGGGCGCACCGGCGAGCGCGTGCTGTACGCGCTGCGCGTCAAGATCTTCGCGCAGCTCCAGCGGCTCGGCCTCGACTACTACGAGCGCGAGCTGACCGGCAAGATCATGACGCGGATGACCACCGACGTGGACGCCCTGTCGACCTTCCTGCAGACCGGCCTCGTCACCGCGGTGGTCTCCGTCCTGACCTTCTTCGGGATCCTCGTCGCCCTGCTCGTCCTCGACGTCGGGCTCGCGCTGATCGTCTTCGCGACGCTGCCCCTGCTGGTCATCGGCACGATCGTGTTCCGCCGGAAGTCGGTCGCCGCCTACGAGCTCGCCCGGGACCGGGTCAGCACGGTCAACGCCGACCTCCAGGAGTCCGTCGCCGGGCTGCGCCTGCTCCAGGCGTTCCGCCGGGAGGGGGCCGGCGCCGCCCGCTTCGCCGAGCGCAGCAACGCGTACCGCGAGGCGCGGGTGCGCGGCCAGTGGCTGATCTCCGTGTACTTCCCGTTCGTGCAGCTGCTGTCCTCGGGCGCGGCGGCGGCCGTCCTGATCGTCGGCGCGGGCCGGGTCGAGGCGGCCACGCTCACCACCGGCGCGCTCGTCGCCTACCTGCTCTACATCGACCTGTTCTTCGCCCCGGTCCAGCAGCTCTCCCAGGTCTTCGACGGCTACCAGCAGGCCACCGTCTCCCTCGGCCGGATCCAGGACCTGTTGCGCGAGCCCACCACCACCCCCCGCCCCGCGGACCCGCGCGAGGTGCGCCGGCTGCGCGGGGACATCGCCTTCGAGGACGTGCGCTTCCAGTACGGCACCGCCGAGGAGCGCGGGGAGAAGGGCGAGGCGCTGGCCGGCATCACCCTGCGGATACCCGCGGGGCAGACCGTCGCCTTCGTCGGCGAGACCGGCGCCGGGAAGTCCACCCTGGTCAAGATGGTGGCCCGGTTCTACGACCCGACCTCCGGCCGGGTCACCGCCGACGGCGCGGACCTGAAGGAGCTGGACCTGACGGAGTACCGCCACCGGCTCGGGGTCGTCCCCCAGGAGTCCTACCTCTTCCCGGGGACGGTCCGTGACGCCATCGCCTACGGGCGGCCCGAGGCCTCCGACGCCGAGGTGGAGGCGGCGGCCCGCGCGGTCGGCGCCCACGAGATGATCGCCACCCTCGACGGCGGCTACCTGCACACCGTCTCCGAACGCGGCCGCAACCTGTCGGCGGGCCAGCGCCAGCTGATCGCCCTGGCCCGGGCGGAACTCGTCGACCCGGACGTGCTGCTGCTCGACGAGGCCACCGCGGCCCTCGACCTGGCCACCGAGGCCCAGGTCAACCAGGCCACCGACCGGCTCGCGGGCAAGCGCACCACCCTGGTCGTCGCCCACCGGCTGACGACCGCCGCCCGCGCCGACCGGGTCGTGGTCATGGACCGCGGCAGGGTCGTCGAGGACGGCAGCCACGGCGAACTGCTGGCCCGCGGCGGCCGGTACGCCGAGCTGTGGCGGACCTTCGTCGGAGAGGACGAGCCGGCGGCGGCCGCGTAGCCGTCCTGGCCCTTCAGGGCGCCCCGGGGATCAGAGCTCGCCGAAGAGCAGGTTCCCCGGGGCGTCCTCGTCGTCACCGGTGTAGTACTCGCGTACGGCGTCGAGGAGCTCGTCCACGGACAGGTACCCGTCGTGGTTCTTGTCGATCTTCGCGAAGAGCGCGTCGGCGTCGGCGATCTCCAGCTTCGTGTCGAAGGCCAGCTGCGCCTTGTGGAACTCCTCGGGGCTGATGTGCCCGTCGCCGTTGGTGTCGACGACCGCGAGGATCGCCCGGGCCAGCGGGCGGAAGGACTTGTCGTAGGCGGGCCCGCCGTTCTTGTAGAGGCGGGTCATGCCCTCCGCGTACTCCTGGGGGGTGAGCTTTCCGTCCCGGTCGAGGTCGAGCTCCGCGAACAGGTCCACCCAGAAGTCGGTGAGCCCGCGGAACACCTCCGCGGCCTTCGGGGAGTCGGCGGGCTCTTCCATAGCGGCCATCAGCCGGGTCCCGAGCGCGATCACGTCCTCCGCGTCGATCACACCGTTGCCGTTGTCGTCGAAGTGCGCGAAGGCGCGCTCCAGCTTGCGGTCGAGCAGGTCGTTCGTCATGTCGGATGCCTTTCACGGCTACGGTGGGCGGTCGCTCGGTCGCCTAGCGTAGTGTCCTCGCTGATCGTGAACTCCCGCTCTCCCCCTGGGAAGTTGTGGATGCACTCTTACGAGGTAGCGCAGGACCCGGCGGGTCCCGAGGGGCTCCGGCGGCCCGGCCGGGACTCACTTGTGCCGTGCAACCATCTCCGGGGCCCAGGCGTCGTACGTGCGTACGTGTTACGTACGACCGATCGGGGGGCCAGGGTGTTGCAGCGGTGGAAGGGGCGGGGCGGGCGGCGGGTCGTGTCGGCCGGGGTGTTCGGGGCGGCGCTCTGGCTCGGCGCCGGGGGCCTGTTCGCGGCGCCTCCCGCGCAGGCTGCGACCGGCGGCTGTCCCGGCCGGCTGGTCAAGACGCTGCCGTTCTCCACGGGGGAGGTGCGCGTGTACAAGAGCCGGACCCAGGCCTGTGCGATGACGGTCGCCGCGAAGCCCGGCGAGCGCCGCCGGATGGTCGTGGACGTTCAGCCACGTGGCGGCGTCCCCGTCCGCGATGCGGGGCAATTCACCCGGTTCGCGGGCCCCGTCGTCGTCGGAGCGGTCAAGCGGTGTGTCTATGTGAAGGGCGGCGTGGCGGCCGGATCCGTTTCCTCCGGCTGGATCCTGTGCTGAGGCTCAGGCCCAACCGGTACTGTTCACGGGCGTGTTGACCCCGCTAGGTTCACGGCGACCAGTGTGAACTCAAGGGGAGGGTGAATGCGCAAGACGCTCGGATGGCTGCTGTCGCTCGTGGTGCTCATCGGCACCATGGGCGCGGCCGGCGCCACGGCTCAAGCGGCCACCGCCGCGGGGCCTGCCGCCGCCACGGACATCAAGGACCGGATCCTCGGGATTCCGGGGATGAGCCTGATCGAGGAGAAGCCGTACCCCGGGTACCGCTTCTTCGTACTGAACTACGAGCAGCCGGTCGACCACCGGCAGCCGTGGAAGGGCACCTTCAAGCAGCGCCTGACCCTTCTGCACAAGGACGTCTCCCGCCCGACGGTGTTCTTCACCTCGGGCTACAACGTCAACACCAACCCGCGCCGGAGCGAGCCGACGACGATCGTCGACGGCAACCAGGTCTCCCTGGAGTATCGATTCTTCACGCCGTCCCGGCCCGACCCGGCCAACTGGGCGAAGCTGGACATCTGGCAGGCCGCCAGCGACCAGCACCGCGTCTTCACCGCCCTGAAGAAGATCTACGGCAAGAACTGGCTGTCCACCGGCGGCAGCAAGGGCGGCATGACGGCGACGTACTACGAGCGCTTCTACCCGCGTGACATGGACGGCGTCGTCGCCTACGTGGCCCCCAACGACGTGGTCAACAAGGAGGACTCGGCCTACGACCGGTTCTTCGCCAAGGTCGGCACCAAGGAGTGCCGCGACCGGCTGAACGCCGTCCAGCGCGAGGCCCTCGTCCGCCGCGTCCCGCTGGAGGCCAAGTACGCCACCGCCGCCGCCGAGAACGGCTGGACCTTCCACACCGTCGGCAACCTCGACAAGGCCTACGAGGCCGTCGTCCTCGACTACGTGTGGGCGTTCTGGCAGTACAGCCTGCTCGCCGACTGCTCCGCCATCCCCACCGCGGCCACCGCCAGCGACCAGGAGATCTGGGACACCATCGACGCGATCTCCGGCTTCTCGGCCTACGCCGACCAGGGACTGGAGACGTACACGCCGTACTACTACCAGGCGGGCACGCAGCTCGGCTCGCCCGACATCAAGCAGCCCCACCTCAAGGGACTGAGCCGCTACGGCTACCAGCCGCCGCGCAACTTCGTCCCGCGTGACATCCCCATGACGTTCCAGCCGGGCGCCATGGCCGACGTGGACGGCTGGGTGCGCGACAACGCCCACCAGATGCTGTTCGTGTACGGGCAGAACGACCCGTGGGGAGCCGAGCCCTTCCACCTCGGGTACAAGGCGCGCGACAGCTACGTCATGACCGCGCCGGGCGCCAACCACGGGGCCAACGTGGCCCAGCTCCAGGAGGGCGAGAAGGCCCTCGCCACGGCGAAGATCCTCCAGTGGGCCGGGGTGGCACCCGCCGCCGCGCTCACCGACTCCGCGAAGGCGGCCCCGCTGGCCGCACCGGACGCGGAGCTCGACCGGCGCGACCTGGAGCGCGAGCCGCAGCTGCGGCCGTAACGCGGGCTCAGGGGGCCACGGGCGGGTAGGACAGTCCGTGGCCCAGCGGGTAGCGGCCCGGCACCGGGACCGGGAGGCGGCCGGCCGGCCGCCGCTCCCCGGTGATCACCCGGGCCGCCGCCCGCAGCTCCACGTCCGTCCACGAGTACGTCGCCACCTCCGCCGCGCAGGCCGGCAGCCGCGCCGCGTCGTAGGGGTTGCGGATCGCCACCAGCACCACCGGAACCCCCGTGGCGATCAGGTCCGTCACCAGCGTCCGCTGCGGACTCTCCCCCTCCGGGACGTTGTACGTGCACACCAGCACCGCCGCGTGCCCCTTGGCCGCCGCCACCGCGCGGGCCGGGGGCACCGCCGTCGCCCGGCACCCCAGGGCGGCGAGCTCCCGTGCCAGGACCGTCGTGGGGGGTCCCGTGGTACCGCTGGGGGAGACCGGGTCGGTCCCGGTCACCAGCAGCCGGGGCCCGGCGGCCGCGGCCAGCGGCAGCAGCCCCCGCGGGTTCGCCAGCAGGGTCGTGGTCACGGCCGCGATCTCGTCGGCCGCCGCCAGGTTCGCGGCCGTGCCCACCACCTCGTCCAGCGGCGGCGGCGCCGGATCCGACGTTTCGGGGAACAGGCCCCGGCGGGCCTTCAGTTCCAGGATCCGCAGCACCGACTCCGCGATCCGCTCCCGCGACAGCTCCCCCGACTCCACCGCCGCCAGCACGCTCCGCTGGGCGAGCCCGAGGTCCGGCGCGTTCAGCAGCTGGTCGCAGCCCGCCTTGAGGGCCAGCACCGGGACCCGGTCCTCCCCGTACTTCTGCCGGACCCCGGCCATGTCGAGCGCGTCGGTGACCACCACCCCCCGGAAGCCCAGGCGTTCGCGCAGGATGCCGGTCACGATGGGCCGCGAGAGGGTCGCCGGGTCCCCCGAGGGATCCAGCGCGGGGAAGACGATGTGCGCCGTCATCACCGCGTCCACGCCCGCCTCCACCACCGCCCGGAACGGCGGCTCGTCCAGCTCCTCCCACTCGGCGCGGGAGTGCCGCATCACCGGCAGCCCGACGTGACTGTCGGTCTCGGTGTCGCCGTGGCCCGGGAAGTGCTTCGCCGTGGCCGCCACCCCCGCGCTCTGGTAGCCCCGGACCTGGGCCGCGGCCAGCTCCGCCACCGCGAGCGGATCGGAACCGAAGGACCGTACGCCGATCACCGGATTGGCCGGGTTCACGTTCACGTCGGCCACCGGCGCGTAGTCCTGCCGGATCCCCAGCGCGGCCAGCTCGGCGCCCGCGATCCGCGCGGCCCGGCGGGCGTCCGCCGCGGAACCGCCCGCGCCCAGCGCCATCGCCCCCGGGAACAGCGTCGCCGGCTTGCCGATCCGGGCCACCGCCCCGTGCTCCTGGTCGACGGAGAGCAGCAGCGGGATCCCGGCACCCGAGCCGGCCGCCGCCCGCTGGAGGCCGGCGGACAGCTCGGAGATCTGCTGCGGGGAACGGGTGTTCGCGGCCCACGCGAAGTAGATCACCCCGCCCAGGTGGTACCGCGCCACCAGTTCGGCGGCGCTGCGCACCCCGAACTGCGCCAGGTTCTTCTCGGCGTCCGCCGGATCGGGATCGGTCGCCGAGTGCCCGTACACCCGGGACACGAACAGCTGCCCGACCTGCTCGGCCAGGCTCATCCCGGCCACCAGGGTCCGCAGCCGCGCCCGGTCGGGGTGGCGGCCGGGCGGCCCCTCGGGGGAGCGCGAGTCGTCGGGGACGGCGTGGGACCCCCCGGCGGAGGCGGAGACGGCCCCGCCGGTGGTGACGGCGGCCAGGGCGGCGGCGAGCAGGGCCCGGCGGGAGGCGTGGTAGGGCACGCGCCGGACCCTACTGCCGGGCCGCGCCCCCGGCCCGGGGGACACTCGGGGGGTCCCCCGGAAGTGGGGCCGCCCGTGCGGCGCCCGGCACGTTCCGGGAGCCGCCCAACCCCGGCCGGCCTAGGGCCTGTCGTCAAACTCCCGTCGTCGCCCGGAGGGCGGCCCTGCGGCGTCTGGTGCGTGCTCTCGGTGCGCCGGGCGGAAGCCCGCGTA
>NZ_JBEXPG010000062.1:0-4544 GCF_040611935.1 Streptomyces sp. NPDC006512
GCCGCGGCGGGCGGTTCCTCGGCGGGTGCGGGAGCCGCCGGGGCCGGCGGGGCGGGTGCCGCCGGTGGGGCGGGGGCCACTGCCGGGGCCGGAGCCGGGGCCGCGGGTGGTGCCGCGGGTGGTGCCGGAGGTACGGGCGCCGGGGCCGGGGGTGCGGCGGTGTCGGAGGGGCTGGGGCTGCCGGCCAAGGCCGCCATCGCCGCCGGTCTGGCCGTCGCGGCGGCCGCCGGGGTGGTGTTCGCCCTGGCCGGGGACGAGCCCGAGCAGCCGGCCGTGGCGAAGCCGACGCCCGGCATGGTGGCGCCGGTGGTGCCGCGGCCGAGCCCCTCGCCCACGCCGCCCGAGTCGAGTCCCGCGGGGGCTCCGGCGCCGGCGCCGCGGGGTTCCGTACCGCCTCGGCGTACCAGCGCACCGCCCGCGCCCACGGCTTCCGTGCCGGCGTCGAAGCCGGCTCCGGCGCCGGCTGCGCCGAGCGGGGAGCCGAAGCCCTCGCCGACGCGGGCGAAGCCTTCGCCGACGCCTTCGCCCGCTCCGCCGCCGCCGAAGCCGCCGGCCGGGTTCCCGCTGGCCCGGCTGGGGCATTCGGCGTACGGGGAGCACAGCGGTCCGGAGCTGGAGACCTGGCGCAGCAGCTGGGTGTGGCAGCGGTGGGGGCTGGAGGCCGGGGGGCGGCGGTTCGGGCAGGGGATCACCGTCAACTCCCGTTCCTCGGTGGAGATCACCCTGAACCGGCAGTGCACCGCGTTCTCGGCGCGGGCCGGGGTGGACGGGCTGTCCCTGCTGACCGACGGCACGGTGCGGTTCTCCGTCTACGGCGACGGGCAGCGGCTGTGGCGCTCGGGCGTGCTCGGGTACGGGGACGCGCCGGAGGCCGTGAACGTGTCGCTGGCCGGGCGCGGGTCACTGCGTCTGGTGGTGGAGCAGGCCGGGCAGGGGCGGCTGCCGACGCTGGCGAGCTGGGCCGACGCGGTGATCAGCTGCCGTTGAGTTCGGCCGCCACGTCCTTCGGGGTCAGGGCCCGGCCCTCGGCTTCGGCCCGGGCGTGGCCGTCCGGGCCGAGGAGGGCGCGGGTGCGGGCGGGCAGTCCGTCGAGGGCGGTCTGGTCGGGGACCGGGCGGGGGTGACCGGCGCGCCAGGCGGTGGCCGCGGCGAGGAGGCGCACGGAGTCGGCGGCGCGTCCGGCGTCGGCCAGGAGCAGGGCGGCGGTCTCGGCGAGGCCGGCCAGGAAGCGTTCGGCGCAGTGGCCCTCGACGGCGGCGGCGAGGGCGGGCCCGAGGAGGGCCAGGCCGGCGTCGGGGCCGTGTGCGCGGGAGGCGAGGACCGCCTCGACGGTGTCCAGTCCGGCGGTGAGCTGCGCGGGTACGGTCATCCGGGCCGTCTCCGTACGGGCCTGCTCGTGGGCGGCGCGGGCGCGGGCGGTGTCGCCGCGCTGGAGGGCGAGGAGGGCGGCGATGAGCCGGGAGAAGAGGGTCACGTCGTACACGCCGCCGAAGCGGTCGGCCTCGCGGTCGGCTTCGGCGAGGAGCCGTTCGGCGTCGTCGTAGTCCCCGGCGCAGTAGGCGGTCTCCGCGATCCGGGCGATGGCGAAGGGCGCCTCGATGTGGGCGCCGACCTCCCGGGCGAGGCGCAGGCACTCCTCGTACTCGGTACGGGCTTCGGCGTACCGGCCGTGGGAGAGGGCGAGCTCTCCGGCGGCGCTCGCGACCTGGGCGCGGGTCCAGCGGTCGCCCACGCGGCGGGCGATCTCGTGGAGTTCGGCGAGGTCGGCGTCGGCGGTGTGCAGTCCTCCGGTGAGGTCGATGGCCACGTGGGTGCGCAAGAGGAGGACGATGCCGAGTTCCCAGTCGCCGCCGTGGCGGCGGCAGTTGGCGACGGCCCGGTCGAGGTCGGCGTGGAAGTCGAGGGTGTCGCCGGTGAGGAAGGCGGTGGTCGGCCAGAGCATGCCGGGGAACCGGGCGGACTCCGGAGAGCCGCGGCGGAAGACCTCCTTGATGCGGGCGGCGAGGTCGCCGTACTCGGGCGTCCGGAACGTTTCGCCGGTGCTGCTCTCGGCGATCAGGAAGAAGTTGAGGACCTGGAGCCGCATCAGGCGCCAGTACGCGGGCGATCCCTCGGGGGCGTCCGCCGGGGTGAGGGCGAGGATCCGGGAGGTCCACTCGGCGCCTTCGCCGCGGTAGCTGCGCAGCCACCAGAACCAGCCGAGGGCGAAGACGAGGCGCTGGGCGGTCTCGACGTCGGGGGCGGTGGCGGTGGTGGTGTGGAGGGCCGCGCGGAGGTTGTCGAGTTCGGTCTCGACGCTGCGGATCCAAGGGAGCTGGTCGGCGGAGCGGATGCGGGGTTCGGCCTCCTCGGCGAGGGCGAGGTAGTGGGCGGCGTGGCGGGCGGCGGTGGCGCGGGCGGCGGCCGGGTCGGCGGCGGCGCGTTCGGCGGCGTACTCGTGGATGGTTTCGAGCATCCGGTAGCGCATGCCGGTGCCGTCGGGGCCGGGGGCGGCGACGACGAGGGACTTGTCGACGAGGGAGCCGAGGATGTCGGCGACGTCGTACGCGGGGTCCGCGCACACCTCCTCGGCGGCCGCGAGGTCGCAGCCGCCGGCGAAGACGGACAGCCGGGTCAGGACGGCCCGTTCGGCCTCGTCGAGCAGGTCCCAGGACCAGTCCACGACCGCGCGCAGCGTCTGCTGCCGGGGCAGGACGGTCCGGGCCCCGCCGGTCAGCAGCCGGAACCGGTCGTCGAGCCGGTCGGCGATCTGGCGCGGGGTGAGCAGCCGCAGCCGGGCCGCGGCCAGCTCGATCGCCAGCGGCAGCCCGTCCAGGCGCGAGCAGATCTCGGCGGCCGCGGCCGGGTCGTCGGCCGGGGAGAAACCGGGGCGCGCGGCGGCCCCGCGGTCGGCGAGGAGCCGCAGCGCGACCGGGTCCGGCAGCGGCTCCACCGGCCGCAGGAACTCCCCCGGCACGCCCAGGGGCTCGCGGCTGGTGGCCAGGATCCGGACGCCGGGGCAGTGGGTGAGGAGGCGTTCGGCGAGCTCGGCGGCGGCCCCGATGACGTGCTCGCAGTTGTCCAGTACGAGGAGCAGGCGGCGGTGCGCGCAGTGCTCCACGAGGCTGGCCGTCGGGTCGGCGGTGGGGGTCTTCTCCCGGGCGACGAGGGTGCCGTCGCGCAGGCCGAGGGCGCTGAGGACCGCGCCGGGCACGGCCGAGGGGTGGTCGAGGCGGGCGAGTTCTACGAGCCAGCCGGGCTCGGGGTGGGCGGCGGCCGCGTGCTCGGCGAGACGGGTCTTCCCGGAGCCGCCCGGTCCGGTGAGGGTGACGAGGCGGCGGCGGGTCAGGTCGGCTTCGAGCGCGGCGAGTTCGGGCTCGCGGCCGACGAAGGAGGTCAGGCGGGGGCGGAGGTTGCCGCGCGGCGGGGGCGGGGTCTCGGGGCGGGGCTCGGGCTGGGGCTGGGGCTCGGGCTCGGGGTGGAGGAGTTCGGCGTGCAGGGCGCGGAGCGCGGGTCCGGGGTCGGTGCCGAGGCCTTCGGCGAGGGCCTTGCGGGTGCGCTCGTACGCGGCGAGGGCGTCGGCGGGGCGGCCGGCCGCGCGGAGGGCGCGGAGCTGCTGGAGGCGCAGGTGCTCATCGTACGGGTGCTCGTGGATGAGCGCCTCGATCTCCGGGAGGAGTTCGGCCGGGGCGGTGGTACCGGCCCGCAGCTCGGCGTCCACGCGGTCGCGCAGGGCGGCGGTACGGCGGGCCTCGGGCGCGGTGGCGTGGGCGCTGCGGGCGGGCTCGGGCAGGTCGGCGAGGGCGGGGCCGCGCCACAGGGCGAGGGCCTCGCGCAGGGTCGCGGCGGCGCCGGCGGGGTCGGAGGGCCGCTGCCGGGCGGCGTGGGCCGTCAGCCGGGTGAAGCGGTGGAGGTCGACGTCGTCCCGGTCGGCGGCCAGCCGGTAGCCGCCTGCGGGGTCGGCCCGGACCGCGTCGCGGGCCCCGAGGGCGCGGCGGAGCCGGGAGACGAGGGCCTGGAGGGCGGCGGGGGCGTCCTGGGGCGGGTCGTCGCCCCAGACCTCGTCGATCAGGTCGGTGACGGACACGGCGGCCTGACCTCCCGCGCGCAGCGCGAGGGCGGTGAGGAGCGCGCGCAGGCGGGCGCCGCCGAGGATGAGGGGGGCGCCGGTCTCGTCATGTGCCTCGGTGACGCCGAGGATGAGGTACCGCACCGGACAAGTCTGCCTTGCCCCTGCGGGGGGCGTGCGGGGATTTCCGGGCGGCCGGGCCCCGGAAGGCACCCGGACCCGCCCGGCCGGCGTCCGCCGGGACCCGGAAACCGGCTGTGGGCCGCGGGCCGGGGCCCCGGCGGGGAGCGCCCCGCGGCCTCCGGAACGACCCCGGCCGGAACGAACCCGAGCCCGCGGCTGGACCCCCGCCGGAAACCCGGGCCGCGGCACGACCCCAGCCGGGACCGAACCGGGCCCGCGAACCGGCCCGGGAGCGGAGGGCAGCCCGGCACTCGACCCGAGCCCCCGGCACCACCCCACCCGGAACCCGAACCGAAACCCGCAGCGCGACCCT
>NZ_JBEXPG010000062.1:4642-17062 GCF_040611935.1 Streptomyces sp. NPDC006512
CGCGCAGAAACCCGGGCCCGCGCCACGACCGCAGCCAGGACCCAACCAGGCCCACAAACCGGCCCGGGAGCGGAGAACAGCCCGGCACTCGACCCGAGCCCCCGGCACCACCCCACCCGGAACCCGAACCGAAACCCGCAGCGCGACCCGCGCAGAAACCCGGGCCCGCGCCACGACCGCAGCCAGGACCCAACCAGGCCCACAAACCGGCCCGGGAGCGGAGAACAGCCCGGCACTCGACCCGGGCCTCCGGCACGACCCCAGTCGGAACCCACCCGGGACCCGCGCCACGACCCCAGCAGGAGACCCGGGCTCGCGGCGCCAGCCCAGGCGGAAGCCGGACCGGGACCCGCGGCGGGACCCGAGTCGGAGCGGCGTGCGCGGTCCCAGTGGATCAGCGGCCCACCAGGCGGCGGGCCTTCGCAGCCCCGGCCCGTCACGGGGGGTGGTGCGCGGCCCCCGGCGGCTCGGTCGGCCGGGGGTGGTCCGGCGGGGGCAGCAGGCCGCTGGGCGGGCGGCGTTGGGCGGCGGTCCGGCGACAACGGGCGGCGTGGGGGGGATACGCCGGGTCGGGTCAGCGGGCCGCTGGGCGGGCGGCGTTGGGCGGCGGTCCAGGGGCAGCGGGCGGCGTTGGGGGTACGCCGGGTCGGGTCAGCGGTCTGCTGGGCGGCGTTGGGGGGTCGGGCGGAGGTGGAGGGGGACGCCGGGGGTCAGGCGGGGCAGGGGGGTGTCGAGGACGGGGACGGCGCGGCGGCGGGGGGTGGAGGTGCCGGTCCAGCAGGTGCCGCGGCGTGCGAGGAGGCGGCGCAGCCACAGTTCCATCGAGACGAGTTCCGCGAGTCCGTCGAGCGGGACGGGCCGGCCGTCGGCGGCGTCGATGAGGGCCTGCCGGACGACGCGGGCCTCGATCAGGCCGGCGTCGGCCAGCAGCGGGGCCGTGAAGAGGGACAGGAGGTGTTCCAGGGCGGCGCGCAGCCCGAGCCGGGTCGCGGTCTCGTTCGGGGTGTGGGCGGTGGCGCCCCAGCCGGGCGGGAGTTCGCGCACTCCGGCGGAGGCGAGGACGCTGCGCAGGATCGCGGCCCGGGCGCCGGGCTGCACGCGCAGGGATTCCGGCAGGGCGCGGGCGGCCCGTACGACCTGGTTGTCGAGGAAGGGGGCGTGCAGGCGCTGGCTGCGGACCTCGACGGCCTGTTCGAAGACCCGGTGGTCGGCGGCGTGCCGGGTCAGCACGGAGCGGGCGCGGGCCTCGCCGGGGCGCAGCGACAGCGGGGGGCGTCCGGCCGCGGTGCCGAGACGGATCGATACTTCCGCCAGGGCTTCGCCGGTGAGCCAGGCCGCGGCGGGGCCGGGGCGGGACCAGGTGAGGGCGGCGAGGGAGGCGTCGACGGGGCTGGCCACGCTGCCTTCGACGACGCCTTCGCGCAGCCGGGCCGCGGCGGCTTCGATGCCCGCGCGGTACGGGGTACGGGCGAGGCGGCGGGCTGCCGAGTAGACGGTGAGGGGGACGAGGAGGGACTCCCCGGAGGCCGAGGCGGAGCGGGCGAGGGCGGCGACGGGGCGCAGCAGGTGGCGGCGTCGCCGGTCCATGAGGAGGTCGGCGAGCCGGGCGGGGTGGGCGTCGAGGACCTGGCGGGCTCCGTGGCCGACGAAGTGGTCGGCGGAGCCGGCCGCCAGGCGGCGGCGTTCGCGGGCGGCGGAGACGAGGGAGGGGCCGGGTTCGTCGGTGAGGGGCCCGTCGAGGTCGGCGTACGGGAGGGCTTCCTCGGCGGCCGCGACGACGACGTGGTGGAGCCGGGGGCTGGCGGCGATGGCGTGGGCGCGTTCGAGTTCGGCCTCGCGGCCCTGGGGGGTGGCGAGGTCGTTGAAGGTGACGGCGAGGAGCCGCGAGCCCGAGCCGGGGATGGTGCCCGGGGCGCCGGGCAGCCCGGCGGCGAGCAGCGCGAGGGTGGCGGAGGCGCTGCCGCCGGAGAGGTCGGCGCCGACTCCGGGTGCGGGGGCGCCGCGGGCCGCGCGCCGGTCGGCCGGGCCCATTCCGGGCACGGGTCCGGGGTCGGGAACAACTGTTTCGGGAGCATGCCGGGGCGCCGTGAGCCGGGCGCGCACCGCGTCGACCAAAGCTTCCCGTACGCCCTCCACCGCGCGCTCGGGGTCGGCTTCGGGGGCGGCCACGGCGAGGGAGGCCACGGGCTCGTAGCCGGTGATCTCGCGGGAGCCCTCGCGCAGGATCAGGGTGTGGCCGGGCGGGATGCGCCGGACGCCCGCGTACGGTGTGCCGTCGCCCAGTGCCTCCGGGCTGTCGGGGCAGGCCAGGAGGGCGGCGAGGTGGCCGACGTCGAGCTGCGCCTCGATGAGGTCGGCGAGGGGGAGGGCGGCGGTGGCGTACGCGGTGCCGCCGGCCCAGGGCGTGTAGAAGACGGGCCGGGCGCCGGCGAGGTCGCCGAGGACGGTGATGCGGCGGCCGGCCTGGACGACGGCGGTGTAGCTGCCGGACCACTGGGTGAGGTGGCGCAGGGCGCCGCCGCGGGCGGCGTAGAGGGCGCGTCTGAGCTCGGCGTCGGTGGCGCCGCAGCAGCCGAGTACGGCGAGGCGGGTGAAGGGGTCCGCGGGGTCGGCGGTGACGGTGCGGATCTCGTCGGGGCGCCAGTCGCCGACGGCCCACAGCGGGTCGGGGTCTCCCCACAGGAGCTGGGCGCCGACGGGGTGGACGGTGCGGTCGGCGTCCTGGGCGGCGGGGTCGTCGGGGTAGGCGGCGTCGGCGAGGCCTCCGCGCGGCTGGTCCCCGTACGGGCCGTGGGCGGGGCCGCCGGAGCCGTGACCGGAGCCGCCGTGGCCGGACGTGCCGTACCCGCCGGACGTGCCGTACCCGCCGGATCCTCCGTACCCGCCCGA
The DNA here is from genome assembly GCF_040611935.1 of Streptomyces sp. NPDC006512. Lineage (NCBI taxonomy): Bacteria > Bacillati > Actinomycetota > Actinomycetes > Kitasatosporales > Streptomycetaceae > Streptomyces > Streptomyces sp. NPDC006512. Next base: position 7,532 of record NZ_JBEXPG010000062.1, read on the forward strand.
GGCGCCGTACGCGCCCGTTCCGCCCTGGCCGGAGACGCGCCCGGCCGTGCCGAAGCTCGCGGCGATACTGCTCCAGCCGACCAACCAGCGCACCGCCGCCTCCCCCAGCCTGTGGGCAAATGACCGGGGCGGTGCGCGGCTTCGGACGACACGGTCAGCGCTGAGGGCGCGGCCGGCGAGGCCCCGGGTGGCTCGGGGTCCATGCTGCCACGAGACGGGCGTGCGAGAGCGACTTCGGGGGGCGCACATGTAAACGAATACGCCCCGGCTACACGGTATTTGGCGTTCCGTTCCCACCGCCCCATAGGTCGGTTTCGGCCATTCTTCGGCCGTACTGAGTGCCCGCGCCGGCCGTCGCGGGGGCGCGGTCCGGGAGGTGGGACGCACCCCCCGGACCGTTCCGCCACCCGCGGGGATTGAGGCAGCGGCATCCCCCGGCCCACCTGATCCACGTGGCGGGCCGACCCACGCACCGCACATCGAATCGCCGCGCTCCGGGAGGAACCAGAGCGCACGGCCGGGCGCACGGCCACACGGCCGGAGCACGGGCTGACACGTGCGCCCCGGGCACGGGCCCCGGCCCGACTGTGCATACGGACAACAATCCCGCCATACGGAAGGCGGGGCCTTAACGCTTGGGAGGCGGGGAACTACGCTGGGTTTACGAAATGCCGGGCGCCTATGCCCCGGCGGCGTCTGCGTTCCGCGTGTGACGAGGGGTGGCGCATGTCCAGGGAGCTCCGCGAGCCCAACGAGAAGCTCGGCGCCGTCCTCGCCCTGGCGGGCATCAGCAACGCCGGGCTGGCCCGGCGGGTCAACGACCTCGGCGCACAGCGCGGTCTGACGCTTCGCTACGACAAGACCTCGGTCGCCCGCTGGGTGTCCAAGGGGATGGTGCCGCAGGGCGCGGCCCCGCACCTGATCGCCGCCGCCATCGGGGCGAAACTGGGCCGCCCGGTGCCGCTGCACGAGATCGGGCTGGCGGACGCGGATCCGGCACCCGAGGTCGGACTGGCCTTCCCTCGCGACATCGGCGCGGCCGTACGGTCCGCCACCGACCTCTACCGGCTCGACCTCGCCGGCCGGCGCGGCGGTGGCGGGATCTGGCAGTCGCTCGCCGGTTCCTTCGCGGTGTCGGCGTACGCGACGCCCGCCTCGCGGTGGCTGATATCTCCGGCCGACAGCTCGGTGGCGCGCGAACCGGTCCCCGTACGGGAACCCGCACCGGGCACCGCACCCGGCGGCCCCGCCGCCGTACCCGCCCCGGCGGCACGCGCCGCGGCCGTCTCCGCCGTCCCGGCCCAGCGGCCCGCCCCCGCCCGGCCGGCCGTCGAACACCCCGCGCAGGGCGTTGTGCCCGCGCCGCCCGGAACCGAAACCGCGCCGCAGGGCGCCGCGGCCACCGCCGCGTCGGCGGCGGCCCAGGCATCCGCACCCTCCGACGCCTCCCCGCAGCGCGTCGGGCACAGCGACGTGACGAAGCTGCGCGAGGCCGCCGAGGACGCGCGCCGCTGGGACTCCAAGTACGGCGGCGGGGACTGGCGTTCGTCGATGGTCCCCGAGTGCCTGCGGGTGGACGCGGCGCCGCTGCTGCTCGGCTCCTACACCGACGAGGTGGGCCGCGCGCTGTTCGGCGCGACCGCCGAACTGACCCGGCTGGCCGGCTGGATGGCCTTCGACACCGGCCAGCAGGAGGCGGCCCAGCGGTACTACATCCAGGCGCTGCGGCTCGCCCGCGCGGCCGCCGACGTACCGCTCGGCGGGTACGTCCTGGCCTCCATGTCCCTCCAGGCGACCTACCGGGACTTCCCCGACGAGGGCGTGGACCTCGCGCAGGCCGCCGTCGAACGCAACCGCGGCCTCGCCACCGCCCGCACCATGAGCTTCTTCCGCCTCGTCGAGGCGCGCGCCCACGCGAAGGCGGGTGATTCGGCGGCCGCCGGAGCCGCGCTGCGGGCCGCCGAGGGCTGGCTGGAGCGCTCCCGGGAGGGCGACGCCGACCCGACCTGGCTGGGTTTCTACTCGTACGACCGTTTCGCGGCGGATGCGGCGGAATGCTACCGGGACCTCAAACTCCCCCGGCAGGTACGCCGCTTCACCGAGCAGGCCCTGTCCCGCCCCACTGAGGAGTACGTGCGCTCGCACGGGCTGCGGCTGGTGGTGAGCGCGGTCGCCGAGCTGGAGTCGGGCAACCTCGACGCGGCGTGCGCGGCCGGCACCCGCGCGGTGGAGGTCGCGGGCCGGATCTCCTCGGCGCGGACGAACGAGTACGTACGGGACCTGCTGCACCGGCTGGAGCCGTACGGGGACGAACCGCGCGTCGCGGAGCTCCGCGAGCGGGCCCGGCCGCTGCTGGTGACACCCGCGTAGCCCCGTTGTCGGTGGCGGGGTGCAGTATGCAGGGGTGGGAGGTGTCAGCGTGGACTGCGACGTGCTGGTGATCGGTGGTGGGATCGTCGGCCTGTCGACCGCGCATGCCCTGTCACGCCTGGCCCCGGGGACGCGCGTGGTCGTCCTGGAGAAGGAGGCCGGCCCGGCCCGGCACCAGACGGGCCGCAACAGCGGCGTCATCCACAGCGGGATCTACTACCGCCCCGGATCCCTCAAGGCGCGCTTCGCGGTGCGCGGCGCCGCCGAGATGGTCAAGTTCTGCGCCGAGCACGGCATCCCGCACGAGGTCACCGGCAAGCTGATCGTCGCGACCGACCGCCGCGAGCTGCCCCGCCTGCACGCGCTCGTCCAGCGCGGCCGGGAGAACGGCATCCCCGTGCGCGAGCTCGGCCCGGCGCAGATCGCGGAGTACGAACCGGAGGTCCGGGGCCTCGCCGCGATCCACGTCGGCACGACCGGCATCGTCGACTACGGGCGGGTGGCGGCGCAGCTCGCCGAGTCCTCGGGCGCGGAGATCGTCTACGGCGGTGCGGTGGACCTCGTCTCGCGCCGCCCGTCGGCCGTGGCGGTGCGCACCACGTCCGGGCTGGTCGTCCGGGCGAAGGTCCTGGTCAACTGCGCGGGGCTGCAGTGCGACCGGATCGCGCGGCTGGCCGGTGACGACCCGGGCATGCGGATCATTCCCTTCCGCGGTGAGTACTACGACCTCGCGCGGCCGGACCTGGTCCGGGGGCTGGTCTATCCGGTGCCCGACCCGGCGTTCCCCTTCCTCGGCGTCCACCTCACGCGGGGCATCGGCGGCGGCGTCCACGTCGGGCCGAACGCCGTGCCGGCGCTGGCCCGCGAGGGTTACGGCTGGTCGACCGTCCGGCCGCGCGACATCGGCTCCGAGCTGGCCTGGCCGGGATCCTGGCGGATGGCCGCGCGGCACTGGCGGTACGGGGCGGGAGAGATCCGGCGCTCACTGTCGAAGCCGGCCTTCACCGAGGCGGTGCGCAGGCTGCTGCCGGCCGTCACGTCGGCGGACCTGACCCCGGCGGCGGCCGGGGTGCGGGCGCAGGCCGTGCTGCGGGACGGGACGCTCGTCGACGACTTCCTGATCCGGGAGGCCCCGCGGACGGTGCACGTCCTGAACGCGCCCTCGCCCGCGGCGACCGCGTCCCTGCCCATCGGCCGCGAGGTCGCGGCCCGGGCCCTCCGTACCCTCCGCACCTCCTGACCCCGGCCGGGCGCTGGGCCGCCGGGCCGCCGTGCCGGGAGGGCCGGCCGGGCCGGTGGGGCCGGCGATCGGCGAGGGAGGGGGCGTGCCGCGTAGAATCCGGGCATTGTGTCTGAGTCCCCGAATCCCCAGCCCAGCCTCCCGGACACCGCGCCGGAGGCGTCCTCGTACGTGCCCCCCAAGTGGCGCACCGAGCCCCGCTTCCCCGACGGCCCCGCGCCCGACCCGGCCGGGTCGCACCACGAGCGCCGCATCCGCAGCTTCCAGCCGCGCCGCAGCCGGGTGACCACCGGCCAGGGCGAGGCCCTGAAGCGGCTCTGGGGAACCTGGGGCCTCGACATCGACGGCCACGAGGTCATCGACCTCAACCGGCTCTTCGACGGCCTGCCCGTGGTCCTGGAGATCGGCTTCGGCATGGGCGAGGCGACCGCCCAGATGGCCGCCGCCGACCCCACCACCGGCATCCTCGCCGCCGACGTGCACACGCCCGGCCAGGGCAACCTCCTCGCGCTCGCGGAGCGCAACGGCCTCACGAACGTCCGCGTGGCCAACGGCGACGCGATCATCCTGCTCCGCGAGATGCTGCCGCCCGAGTCCCTCGCCGGACTGCGCGTGTACTTCCCGGACCCCTGGCCCAAGGCCCGCCACCACAAGCGCCGGCTGATCCAGCCCGAGTTCCTCGACCTGGCGGCGACCCGCCTGGCACCCGGAGCCGTGCTGCACTGCGCGACCGACTGGGAGCCGTACGCCGAGCAGATGCTCGAAGTCCTCACCGCGCACCCCGACTTCGAGAACACCCAGCCGGACGGCGGCTACGCCCCGCGCCCCGACTTCCGTCCCCTCACCCGCTTCGAGGGCCAGGGGCTGGACAAGGGCCACGTGGTGCACGACCTCCTCTTCAGCCGCGCCGACCGCACCTGACGGCGACCCCGACTCCCGTTCGAGCACGCCCAAGACCGAGTACAACCGCCCCAACGTCACTCCGAGTGTCCGACCCGCTCGGTAGGGTCATCATGTGTTCCGAGCGCTCTCCCGTGTGCTCGCACGCCCGTCGGGCACGGCCCGCATGTGCGTGCTCGTCGCCCTGCTCACCGCCACCGGGATCGCGATCCTCGAACTCGTGCGGGAGCAGACCGGCACCGCCGGATTCTTCGTCGGTCTCGGCCTGGCCCTGCTGCCGGTGCCGCCGCTCATGGCGGCGTTCCGGTGGCTCGGCCGGGCCGCGCCCGGCCCCTGGCGGCAGTTGCTGTTCTGCTTCGGCTGGGGGGCCTGCACCGCGGCGCTGATCGCCATACTGGCCAACGACTTCGCCACGCAGTGGGTCGCCGCGGCCACCGCCGACCCCTCCGACGCCGACCAGCTCGGCTCGGTCGCGATCGCCCCCGTCGTCGAGGAGAGCGCCAAGGCGGCCGCCCTGCTCCTCGTGTTCGTCTTCCGAAGACGCCACCTCGCGGGCCCCGCCGAGGGGTTCGTGCTCGCCGGGTTCACGGCCACCGGCTTCGCCTTCACCGAGAACATCCTCTACCTGGGCAACGCCTTCTACGAGGACGTGGCGAACGGCACCGCCGTACTGGACTCCGTGACGGCGGCGACGTTCTTCGTACGGGTGGTGCTGTCGCCGTTCGCGCACCCGCTGTTCACCGTACTGACCGGGCTCGGCTTCGGGGCGGCCTCGCTCAGCGCCCGCCGTTCGCACCGGATCTGCCTGCCCCTGCTGGGCCTGGCGCTGGCCATGGGCACGCACGCCCTGTGGAACGGCTCCTCGCACTTCGGTGAGTACGGTTTCTACGCGGTCTACGGCTGCGTGATGGTCCCGGCGTTCGGGCTGCTGCTGTGGCTGGCCGTGCTGCTGCGGCGCCACCGGCTCCGGGCCGTCACCGCCGAGCTGTCGGTGTACGCCCGCGCGGGCTGGCTCGGTCCCGCGGAGGTACCGGCCCTGGCTTCGCTGCCGGCCCGCTCACTGGCACGGGCCCTCGCCCGCGCCACCGGAGGCCGCCCCGCCGCCCGGGCGGTGTCCCGCTACGCGGCGGACGCCACCGCCCTGGCCGTGCTGCGCCACCGCGCCCGGCGCCGTGGCCCGGCCCGGGAGCCCGACTTCGCCGAGCGGGAACGGGAGTTGCTGCACGGGCTCTGGCTCCGCCGGGCGACGGCCGGCCCCGCGCTGGCCCGGGCAGCCGTACTGGAGGAACTGCTGCCGCCCCGCTCCGGCCCGGCCGGGGCGAGCGCTCCGGCCCCGGCTTCCGTCCCGACCCCGGCGGGCGCACTGGCCGGCGTACCGGCCCCGAGACGGCGCCGCGCGACGGAACCGGCCGAACCGGCCGGAGTCGGACCGCACCGCTCCTAGACGCTGAGGCCCTTGCCGTTCAGCCACGCCATCGGGTCCATCGTCGACCCGCCCTTGCGCACCTCGAGGTGGAGGTGGGCGCCGGTGACGTTGCCGGTCGCGCCGACGCGGCCGATGGTCTCGCCCGCGCCCACCGCACCGGAGGTCACCGACATCGAGGACAGGTGGCAGTACCAGATCTCCGTACCGTCATCGAGCTGGAGCACGATCCGGTAGCCGTACGCGCCGGACCAGCCCGCCGAGATGATCTTTCCGCCGCCGACCGCCTTGACCGGGGTCCCGGTCGGGGCGGCGAAGTCGAGGCCGGTGTGGTGGCCGGAGGACCACATGGAACCGGCGGCTCCGTAGCGGGAGGTGAGGGTGTAGGCGGAGGTCGGGAGGAACCAGCCGCCCGCCGACTTGGCCGCGGAGGCCGGGGCCGGGGCGGCCTCCGCCTTCGTCTTGGCGGCTGCGGCGTCGGCCGCGGTCTTCTCGGCGGCGGCCTGGTCCGCGGCGGCCTTCTCGGCGGCCGCGCGCACCGCCTCGGCCTCCTTGTCGGCCGCTTCCTTCTGGGTCCTGGCCTCCTGGGCGGCGGCTTCGCGGGCGATCCGCTCGGCTTCCGCGCGGGCCTGCGCGTCGGTGGCGTCCTGCTGCGACTCGGCCTGCTGGAGAATGCGGCTGCGCAGCGCCTCGCCCGCGTCGGCCTGTCCCTGTGCGTCCGCCTGCTGGGGGACGCCCGCGTTCTGCGCGTCCGCGGCGGCCTTCGTCGCGGCGGTGTCCGCGCCGTCCGCGCCCTTCGCGCTGTCCCCGCCGATCAGGTCCGGGATCGACGGCATGGATATGGAGACCTGGGGCCGGTCCTGCGCGGTGGCGATGCCGCCCGCGCCGACCGCCGCGATCACGCCGACGCCGAGCACGGTCGAGCTGCGGGCGAGTCCGCCGCGCTGCTTGAAGACGCGGTGCTTGCCGCGGGGCGGCCGGGCCGAGTCCTCGGTGGGGTTCCACTCGCCCCAGGCACCCGCGGTCGGGGTCTCCTGGACGTCGGTGCCTTCGTGGGCAGGCGAGTTGGAGGCCACCGGGGCACACTCCTCATGGGCGAGAACGCGCGCGGTGTCGCCTCTTGCGACGACTGGGACGACCGCACTGCGTTATCGAAAGGTAATAGACGCGGGGGAGTGATTCCAAGCTGTTGCGACTGATCGTTAACGCCAATCAGCCACGCACTGCACAGCTCTGGCCTGTACATTCATCCTTTATCGCGATCAACTCGGGCAAATTTCAGTCTTATCCCCCACCACTTCAGCCACATTGGCCAAATGACGACCCGTCAACGGTCTTGCTGAGAGCACCCTGTTCACCACGTACGGTCACGACGCAGCGCTCCGGCCGGGCTCAAGCCTCCTCGCGCGGCACCACCGGGACGGTCCGCCTCCGCTCCGGCTGCCCCTCTCCGGGCCGGCCCACCGCCAGCAGTGCCATGTCGTCGGTCGCTCCGCCGCCCGTGTGGCGGCGCACGTCGCTGCTGAGCGCGTCGAGCACCTCGTCCGGTCCGGGGAAGACCCGCCCGCGCAGCCGGGCCGCCGGATCGTAGAAGGTCCCGGCGGCGTCGCGGGCCTCGGTGAGCCCGTCCGTGAACAGGAGCAGGGTGCAGCCGGCCGGGAAGGGCCACTGCGCGGCCCGGTCCGGCGGGCCGAGGGCGGCCAGCTCGCCCAGCCCCAGCGGCAGGGCGGGTTCGGCCGGGGCGAGCACCAGCAGGTCCCCGTCGGCGTGGAGCAGCAGCGGCTCGGGGTGCCCCCGGTTGAGCAGCCGGAGCAGTTCGGCGCCCGGCGGGATCTCCCCGAGCACGCACGTCGTGAACCCCTCCACCGCGTCGAGGCTGTCGCGCCGGACGCCCTCCCGGGCCAGGGCCCGCTCCAGCCGCTGTGCGAGCCGCTCCAGGGTGGGTTCGGTGTCCGCCGCCTCGCGGAAGGCGCCCAGGACCACCGCCACGGCCTCCACGGCCCCCAGCCCCTTGCCGCGTACGTCGCCCACCGCGAGCCGTACCCCGTACGGGGTGTCCTGGACGGCGTACAGGTCGCCCCCGATGAACGCGTCGGCCTGCGCGGCCTCGTACCGGGCGGAGACGTGCAGCCCCGCGATCCGGTCGGCCGGGGTCGGCAGCACGGCCCGCTGGGCGGCCTCGGCGATCCCGCGCGCGGAGGCGAGCCGCTCCACGCTGCGCCGGACGACCCGGTTGATCAGCAGGGCCAGCCCGGACACGGTCAGTACGGTCGCCAGCTCGGTCAGCGCCTCGACCTTCAAGCCGGTGCCCGCGTAGGCGTGCAGGCCCACGACGGCGAGCGAGGCGGCCACTCCGGTCAGGGCGGTCCCCCGGAAGCTGAACAGGGGGGCGGCGACGAGCGGTGCGGCGGAGAAGAAGGGGGAGCCCGTGAAACTGGGCGGGGTCAGCAGGTTGAAGACGAGCCCGATCGCGATCAGCAGCGCGGGCAGCATCCGGACCGCCCGCGGAGCCGCGCCGGCCCCGCCACCGGCGACGGTCGCGCGCTCGTTGCCCTGCCGGCCCAGCCCCGCCACGCTGCTCTCCTGCCGCCCGGTCCCGCCTCGCCCCCTCAAGGCTGGCGGTCGGGTCCCACAGCGGGCGACCGGGGCCGGGCCGATCGGGTGACGCCGCGCACGGCGAACGGGACTTACGGACGCGCGGGCCGGCGGCGTACGACGGGGAACGCCAGGGAACGACGAAGGCCCGGTTCCACAAGGGAACCGGGCCTTCGTACTGAGTAGCGGGGACAGGATTTGAACCTGCGACCTCTGGGTTATGAGCCCAGCGAGCTACCGAGCTGCTCCACCCCGCGTCGGTAAACCCAACTCTACGTCATCCGGGGGACGCCCCCCACCAATTAACGCCCCGGACACCCTCGGACAGGGCATCACCGCAGGTCAGAGGCCGAATAAACGATCCAGGAGCGAGCTGCGCCCACCCGCACCCCCCGCTTCCTCCCCTCACGGTGAGCAGAGAAAGTCGATAAAGCGGCAATAGGGCGCGCCGCGCTCCACCGGCCCGGAAACGACTGAGCGCCCCTCCTGGCCGAAACCAGAAGGGGCGCTCAGCGCCAGGTCGGAGGGGGTGCCCCCCGCCCTGTGAGCGGTAGGCCATGTCGGACTCGAACCGACAACCAACGGATTAAAAGTCCGCTGCTCTGCCAATTGAGCTAATGGCCCTCCACGTGCTCACCCCAGAGCATAGCCGGAGAGGGGCTGGTGACCGATCGGGTATCGCCGGGTGTGGCCCCGGCGGTTTCCCGCCATCCGTCGTACGAGGGGTGGCGGGGCCCGGAAAACGGCCCGGCCCCCACCGCACCGGAGTGCTGTGGGGGCCGAGTCGGTGTCAGATGACGCTCAGGCGTCAGCCGTTGCGCTTCCAGCGGGGCTTGTCGTCACGACGGCCGCCGAAGGAGCCGGTCGAACCGGAGCCGGAGGGGCGGTTGTCGTCACGACGGCCGTAGGGGCGGTCGCCGGCGCCGCCGGAGCGGAAGCCACCGGACGGACGGTCGTCGCGGCGGAAGCCGCCACGGTCGCCACCACGGTCATCACGGTTGAA